>JAXFPK010000046.1:0-15715 GCA_034179845.1 Rothia sp. (in: high G+C Gram-positive bacteria)
ACCTGTTCCCCCCCGTTCCACAACCCCCCACCGCGGCGCGGTTTTCCCCACCCCTGGAAACCCCGGCGCCTCGCCTCATATGGGGCTTATACCGGTAGGAAGAACCTCAACCCAGCCGGTACAGGCAGGTTAGCGCACCTGCGGAATCTGGCCGGTCTCAGAAACCATGGGCTTCTCAGCGTCCTGCCAGGCTCCCATACCCCCGATGACGTTGATAGCGTCAAAACCGTACTGGGTGAGGTAGGCAGTGGCGCGCAAAGAGCGGCCACCGGCCCGGCAGATAATATAGACATCCTCATCAAGGGGGACTTCACCATAACGCTCAGGGACCTCATCGAGGGGAATATGCTGGGCACCCTCAATATGCCCCTCTACCCATTCATAGTCCTCACGCACATCAAGAATCTTGGCGCCTGCAGGGACCTCATCAACGGTCACCTGACGCAGCTCATCATTCATTACTTGTCACCTTCCGTAAGAATCTGTTGAAACTCACTCTACAAGAGGCCCGGCCCTAAAATCTAAGGGCTGAGACAATCTATGCGGTTTCCATACAGCTCAGCTATTACTGGGTCTTACGGTTGTTTTCCGTATATGAGACATAACCGCAACTCAGCAAAATAAGAAAAAATTTCATACCCTAATGGACAAATGTCTTCTTGAGGAGAACAATGTTAGGTAGTTAAGACAACCTAACCTGCCCCACCCAGGGGCCAGAAGACCTTAGAAGTAGGTGCCCATGAGCTTTTGCCCTGCCCCTCAGCAGAAGGCAACCACCGGCCAGCCCGGTAAATCGGCAGACCCCACCCTCGCTACCGCCCGAACCTCCCAAACCTTTACCGTATCCGGTTTCTGCCAGGGTGCCGACCAGACAGCAGCTCAACGTCTACACGACCTAGGTTTCCGCCAAGGAACCACCGTAGAATGCCTGCGCCGTGCCCCCTTAGGCTCACCACTCATGTTCCGTGTTTGCGACACAGACATCTGCCTACGCAAACAGCAAGCCGCCCTCATCACGGTCAGCTAAGCCCATGAGTTGTCACACTGAAGCCGCTGGGAAAGTCCTAGCCGGCAGACCAGAAGTTGCCCTCCTTGGCTCCCCCAACTGCGGAAAATCCACCCTCTTCAACCGCCTCACCGGGCTGAGCGCAAAAACCGGTAACTACCCTGGTGTTACCGTCACCCGCTCCCGCGGCACCGCACGCACCAGCACCGGCCCCGTCACCCTCACCGACCTCCCCGGAACCTACGCCCTCACACCGGCTAGCCCCGACGAAGAAGTAGTAGTACAACACCTCCGCGGAGAACTAGGGAGCGAAGCCATACCAGATGCTCTGCTCCTGGTAGCAGACGCAACCACCCTGCGCCGCTCCCTCACCTTCCTCTCCCAGGCCCTAGCCCTGGGTAAGCCCGCAGCCCTGGTACTCACCATGGTTGATGAGCTTCGAGCCGGTGGCGGTGAACTCGATGTGCAACGCTTCGCCCAAGCCCTGGGAGTGCCGGTCGTTGAGGTCGTTGCCCACCGCGGCCGAGGTGTGCAGGACGTCCGCGCCCTCCTAGCAGACATCCCGGCCTGGCCCACACTCCTGGTACCCCCACCCGTTGACGACCCGCAAGAACTCAACACCTGGATTGACTCCGTCCTCTCAGTCTCTGACTACCGCCCACCTGCCCCCAACCGCATCACCCGCGGTATTGACCGTTACCTGCTGCACCCGGTAGGTGGTAGCATCATTTTCTTTGCGGTCATGTTCCTCTTCTTCCAGACCATTTTTGCGGTAGCCGCCCCCGCCCAGGACGCCATCGAGCAGTTCTTTGCTTTTCTGGGTGAGGCCGCCAGCTCCCATATCACTCACCCGGTACTGGCTGATTTTGTGAATACAGCCCTCATTGGGGGTATGGGTGGGGTCTTGGTTTTTATCCCGCAGATCCTCTTGCTCTATCTGCTGATTTCTATTCTGGAATCAGTAGGGTATATGTCGCGTGCGGCATTTTTGATGGACCGGGTCATGGCCTACTCAGGGCTAGACGGCCGCGCCTTTGTGGCGATGCTTTCGTCCATGGCCTGTGCAGTACCTGGCATCATGGCAACCCGCACTATGCCCTCCTCTCGTGACCGGCTGGCTACCATCGTCTCTGCACCTTTGATGACCTGCTCAGCCCGCCTACCCATCTACGTGCTTCTCATTGGGTTACTCATACCAGCTGATTCTCGTGTCGGGCCCTTTAGCACCCAGGGGGCGGCACTCTTTGCCATGTACCTGCTCGGCGGGTTAGCGGCCATGCTGGTAGCAGCTCTTTTTAAATCGACTATTCTGCGCCGCGGCACCCTCCCCTTCTACCTAGAGATGCCACCCTACCGTCTGCCTGCCCCGCGGGCGCTCCTTACCGCAGTGTGGGTGCCAGTATGGATGTTCATCCGCAAGGCCGGCACTATCATTCTCGTTGCCACAACCATACTGTGGGGATTGATGTCCTTCCCTGCCCAGACTGAAGCTACTGAGGGTATGAGCGATACCGAAGCTGCCGCCTACGTGCTCGATCATTCCTACGCTGCGGCTATCGGCAAGTCCGTGGAACCCATTTTTGAGCCGCTAGGTTTTGAGTGGCGTATCAACGTGGGTCTCATCGGTTCTTTCGCTGCTCGTGAGGTTTTTGTCTCAACCATGGGCCAGGTCGTTGCCGCTGAAGATATTGAGGACCCTAGCGACGCCCTAGCTGCCATGACCTACACCTCTGGCGAACATGCTGGTGAAAAGGTGATGACGGCCCCCACCCTGGTTGCTTTGCTGGTCTTCTATGCCTTTGCCATGCAGTGTGTCTCTACCTTGGTAGTGATGCGCCGTGAAACTAACTCCCTGAGATGGCCGGCATTCACCCTGGTTTATATGTTTGTCTTAGCCTGGGTGGGGGCCTGGCTGGCTCGCACCATCACCGTCTGGTGGCTCGGGTAATCTCATGCGGGTTCTTTTACACCCGGAGGCCACCGATAACCCGGCTGAGGTGCGCTGGGTTTTACCGGATTACCCCGGTGATTTGGCTATGGTGGCCGCCCACCCTGACTCCCCGCTGGCTGAGCTTGTAGCTGGCGGGGTTCTGGTGAGCGCCACCGGGTCTGCCGGTGCGATTTCCACCCTGGCGCATAGCCCTGAGGCTTGGAAAGATATTGCCGGTCAGGTGCGTAGAGCTGTTGAGGATACCGCTGCCCCGGTCATAGAGGCCAGGGCAGGGGCGCAGCAGCAAAGTTCTAACTCGGCGCTCAGTGCCCAGGATTCTGCGCTGCTGGCCGATGTAGCGCCGCAGGTTTTGGAGCGCTACGTGCGCCCCTTAGCTGGCGCCCACGGCGGAACAATTGAAATTACAAGAATTGCTGATGGTGCCGTCTGGGTTTACCTTGACGGCGCCTGCCGGGGCTGCCCGGCGGCGTCCTTTACCCTCCAGCAGCGGTTTGAGCGCGAACTCAACCGAACCCTACCGGGGGTCAAGGTGCGTGAAGAGAGATGCCGTCTTTAGTGGCCTTCGACCTCATCTACTAGGGCGCGCAGGTCATCGTGGCCCAGGTCGTCCTTGCGGAAGTGCTTATTACGGTAGCCTGAGCGGGCCATCATGTGCCCAGAGATAGGGATGGTGAGCATCTGCAAGAGCAGAATCACCAGCAAAACAGGCAGCAGCGCTAGGGAACGGAAATGAAAAGCCACCGCCAGCAGCATAAGAATCATGCCGAGAACCTGGGGCTTAGTACCTGAGTGTAGGCGGGTGAGCAGGTCAGGGAAACGCATCAGGCCGATAGCGGCCCCCAGAGACAGGGCTGCACCAAAGACCATGCACACCATGGTGAGAACATTAAAAACGGTATCAAGATTCATGGTTTATTCCCCTTGGTCTTTGCTGGCTCGTACCGGATGGGCCTGGTCGTCGCCTCGTTTATCGGTGTCTTCTGCCAAGGTATCTGAGGCGGTATGTTTGCCTTCTTTGCGGGAGCGGCGGGCAGGCCGCTCTGGCAGGCTAGAGACTGGAGCAGCTTCATTGGCCTTGGAGTTATCGGCAAATCGTGCCACCGTTACTGACCCGACGAAACCAATCATGGCAAGAGATACCAGCAGGATCAGGAAGAACTGGCTGTTGGTGTGAATCATCAGAATGCACAGGGCGGCGGTCAGAATTGAGATGAGGACGTCGCTAGCTAGTACCCGGTCTAAGAGGGCAGGGCCCTTCCAGATACGGTAGACCGCGCCCCAGGTTGCTAGGGTCAGGATTAGTCCGCTGGCCCAGATAGCCCAGGTCATGCGTGCTCCTTTCGGCTGGTGGCCCGGTCGGCCTTCTGATCTTCTTTAAGTGCCTCGTATTCTTCACGGCTACCGGCGGCCTTAATAATTAGCTCTTCAAAGTAGGCTACCTGGTCGGTGAAATGCTCAATTTCTTCTGGGGTCGAGGCGTTGAGCACATGGAAGTAGAGCACGGAAAGGGAGCGGTCTACTTCTACCACCACAGACCCAGGGATTAAGGACATGGTGTGGGAAATAGCGGTCAGCAGTAGGTCTGATTGGGTGCGCAACTGCACGGCCACTATAGAGTTACGCAGGGGCGGACGGAAGGTGGCAGCTAGCCACATGACCTCTACGGAGGCTTTGGCGATGTTCCAGAAGAATTCCACGGTGAACCGGGCAGCGTAGAAAATGTTGAACCGGTTTGATAGGTAGAGGGTAGGCAGCCGGAAGACTGACATGGTCAGTGCTGCTAGCACCATACCGAAGGCGATGAAGCGTAGGGAGAAGTCCTGCCAGAGGGCGCACCAGACAAAGACCAGCCAGAGGAAGGGGGGTATGGCGTGAATCAGGCTCTGGGTGGAAAAGGGGGGCTTTTTCACTGGTTCACTTCCTGGGAGCGGTTCTCTACGATTTGCTGTTCAAGGTACTGGGCGCGGGTGGGGGCCTGGTCGCCAAAGACTGAGCTGATGTAGAGGTCGGGGTTGAAGAGATTGGTTGAGGCGTTCTCAGCTAGTTCAAAGAGTGGGCCGGAGAAGACTGTAATCATCACACCCACCAGCACGAGGGAGACGGTAGCAGCCATCATGGAGGCTGGAATCGGCTTAGTCTCATAGCTAGCTGAGTCATCGGAATGTTCTGCCATGACCAAATCAGCGGTAGGTTCTTCGGCTTCCTTAGCTGGGCGCCAGAAGGCTTTGTTCCAGACGCGGGCCAAGGCTAGGAGGGTCAGCAAGGAGACCAACACACCAATAGCTGAGTTCACGTAGGCTAGGGTCCCACCGTTTGCGACGGCTGCTTCAATGAAGCCCACCTTACCGATAAAGCCGGAGAAGGGCGGGATGCCGCCGAGGTTGATGGCAGGGATGAAGTAGAGCAGGGCCAGGATGGGGGCGGTGGTCATCAGACCGCCCAGGCGGCGGACGTTGGTGGAGCCGCCGCGTCGTTCTACCAGGCCAACGACCATGAAGAGGCCGGTCTGAATCACGATGTGGTGGGCGATGTAGAAGACTACGGTGGTCAGGCCCAGCTTATTTCCTAGTGAGATGCCCCAGATCATGTAGCCGATGTGGCTGATGAGGATAAAGGAGAGCAGACGCTTAATATCACCCTGGGCGAGGGCGCCTAGGATACCTACCAGCAGGGTTAAGCCGGCAACAACACCCAGGAGGGTGTCGAGGCCTCCTTCGGGAAAGAGGAGGGTCTCGGTGCGGATAATGGCGTAGACACCCACCTTGGTGAGCAGTCCCGCGAACACAGCGGTCACCGGGGCCGGGGCTGTGGGGTAGGAGTCAGGTAGCCAGAGGGAAAGGGGGAATACCGCAGCCTTGATACCAAAGGCAATCAGAAGCATCAGGTGCAGCTGCATCTGGGTGCCCTCAGGCAGGGTGCCGAGTTTGAGCGACAGGTCGGCCATATTGATGGTGCCTACGGAGGCGTAAACGAAACCGATGGCGGTCAAGAAGAGCATGGAAGAGACAACCGAAACAACCACGTAGGTCACGCCAGCGCGAATACGCGGGGTGTTGGCGTTCATGGTAATCAACACGTAGGAGGCCATGAGCAGAATCTCAAAGCCCACGTAGAGGTTGAAGAGGTCCCCTGCCAGGAAGGCGTTTGAGACGCCTGCCAGTAGCAGCAGGTAGGTGGGGTAGAAGACCGAGATGGGTACTTCGTCATCCTCATCAGAGAGGTTCTGCCCGGTTGCGAAGATGAGAACCGCCAGGGAGATGGTCGATGAGACAACTAGCAGCAGGGCTGAGAGCTGATCGACCACCATGGTGATACCGAAGGGAGCAGGCCAGCCGGCCAGGTGAACGGTTTGGGGTTCCGCGCCCCAGACGGTAGCGAGGAGTAGCGCCTCAAAGATGAGGGTCAGGGTCACTGCGGCGAAGGCGATGAAACGCTGAACTGAGTCCTTCTTAGAGATGAAGGTGATAGCTGCCGATAGAAAGAGGATGATAATGCACAGCGGCGCCAGTTGGGCGGTAGCGATATCCATGTTCTACTCTCCCTTCTGGTCCACGAGGGGGTGGCTGGTGGTCTGGCTAATTTTCTTTTTCTCTTCCGCTTGAGTGAATTCCTTTTTACGGGTGGCCTCATCGGCGTCGAACTCTGAGGCTTCAACTTCGGCGGCGGCGTCCTCTTCCTTGTCAAAAGAGTCCTGCTCGGCAACGCGAATATCTTCAGCGTCATCCGTAATTTCGTCGGCCTTAGAGAGCAGCCAGGAGCGGTAGATGATACCCAGAATCAGGGCGGTCACGGCGCAGGAAATGACGATAGCGGTCAGGATCAGGGCCTGTGGCAGGGGGTCGGAGTAGTCTTCAGCGGCGATGTCCTTGTTGAAGAAGGGGGCTAAGCCCGCTGGGCCGCCAGCGTGCAGAATCAGGATGTTGGTCGCGTTGGTCATGAGCATCAGGCCCAGGAGTACGCGGGTCATGGAGCGGTCAAGGATCAGGTAGACCCCCACGGCGTAGAGCACGCCCATGACCAGAATAAGACTGAGGTCAATAATCATGGTTTATGCCTTTCCTGCCTTGTCGCGAGCCTGCTTATCTCTTTTACGGCGCTCATACACTAGCTTGAGGTCAATACGTTCACCTAGGCTGCGCAGGATATCGAGTACCAGGCCGATAACGAGCAGGTAGACGCCAATATCGAAGATAGTGGCGGTGACGAAGTGCACGTCACCGAAGATGGGCAACCAGAAGTCCAGCACGTAGCTGGAGAAAATGGGGTCACCCCATAGGGCCGGTGCCAGGGCGTAGAGGGCGGCAATACCCAGGCCCATTCCTAGGAAGGTACCGGCTGAGAGGGGGGAGGCAGCCCGCAGTTCTGCACCGCCACCGGCCAGGTAGCGGACCACGAAGGCCAGGCCCACCATCAGACCACCGGCGAAACCACCACCAGGCAGGTTGTGGCCAGCAATCAGCATGTAGAGGGAGACCACAATCAGGGTGTGGAAGAGCAGACGCGTCATCACTTCTAGCAGAATTGAGCGGGACTCTGGCGGCAGGGTACGACCTGCCACAATGAAGGGGTCACGCTCTACCGAGGAGAACTGACCGGCCACCCGCTGGGCTACAGTAATCTGGGTGCGCTGGGCAAAAGAAATCTCAATTTTCTTCATGGCCGTGGTGTCAAGCCTGCGGGCGGAGCCTGAGTCGGCGCGTCCTTCAATAAAGAGTAGGGAGGCAACACCGGTAGCGGCCAGGGCCAGTACCGAGATTTCACCGAAGGTATCCCAGCCACGCATATCAACCAGGGTCACATTGACCACGTTGTAGCCGTGGCCAATCTCGTAAGCCAGCTGGGGGGCATCAAGGGAGATGGGTAGCAGGGAACGAGAGGAGAAGGTGAACATGGCTAGGGCCATCATGAGAGTGGCGAACCCCAGGCCGATAATGACGCGTAGGGTTCGGCGGGCACCGTCCTTACCGTCCTTGGAGCGGATGTGGGGGATGCGGCGCGGTAGCACTCGCATCGCCAGCACGAAGGCCACCAGCACAATGGTTTCAACCAGTAGCTGGGTGGCTGCCAGGTCGGGGGCAGAGCGGAGGGCAAAGAGGATAGCCATGCCATAACCGGTGACAGAGACCATCATGATCGCCAAGAAGCGCTTACGGACGAAGACCACCACGAGGGCTGCCACAATCATGACAATCACGATGGACCACTGGGCCGGGGACTCCGAGACACGCAGGTTAGCCAGCGGCGGGGTTTCGTTGATAAAGAGGGCGGCGAAGGGCACCACAACGGCGGTGACCAGAATGACGCTCAGATAGAAGCCCAGGGAGCCTCGCTGGGTCATACCGGTGACCCATACCGCTAGGCGGTCAAGTCCATCGAGGGTGTCACGGTAGACCACTGAGGCCGCCGGGGTGCTGGGCAGGGTGTTCTGCAGCTCTTCAATCTGCCGGCGGAAGATAAAGAGCAGGGCACCGACCAGCATAATAACTAGGGAGGTCAGCAGGGCCGGGGTGATGCCATGCCAGAGAGCCAGGTGCAGCTCAAGGTCAGGGGCGCTTGCGGGGAAGGCCGCCAGGAAGGGCTTGACGAAGAGGTGGACCGGTTCGGGGTAGAGGCCGTAGACGATGGTGAGGAGAGTCAGCACTACCGGGGCGAAGATGAAGGTGTAGGAGATGGGGTGGAAGGCTGTATCGGGGCTGAGCTTCTGGCCGCGGCGGTTGCGGTCAAAGTTGCGGGTGTTGATATCGACCTCACCGTTATCCACGGTTTCACATTCGTCGCTTTCACATTCGCCAGAGCCGGTTTCTACACGGCAGTACTTCACGCCTTCCTTGTGCATGTAGGCGTAGGGTTTGACGGCGAAGGCCCCCCAGACGAAGCGAGCTGAATATGCGAACGTAAGAATAGAACCCAGAACGATAGCAATGAGGGTGGTTGCCCCTTGCCAGCCGGTGGTGTGGGAAAGGTAGGTTTCGAGCACCGCTTCCTTGGCTACGAAACCGGCCAGGGGTGGGATACCGGCCATGGATGCCGCTGAGATAGTAGCGGCAATAGCCAGTATAGGCGCCCTGCGGTATATGCCTGAAAGCTTATGAATATCGCGGGTGCCGGATTGGTGGTCGATGATACCGACCGAGAGGAAGAGGGTGGCTTTGAAGAGGGAGTGAGCCACCATGAGCCCCATAGCCGCGTAGATGGCGTCCGGGGTGCTACCGGAGATGACCAGGGCCAAGAAACCTAGCTGAGAGACAGTACCGTAAGCCAGAATGAGCTTCAGGTCGGTCTGTTTGAGGGCGGCCCAGCCGCCGAAAACCATGGTAAAGGCACCGAAGATGACGAGGAGGTCCTGCCAGATCTGCACCTGGCCGTAGCCGGGGGCCAGGCGCAGCAGAAGATAAATACCGGCCTTAACCATGGCCGCTGCGTGCAGGTAGGCCGAGACGGGGGTGGGTGCTGCCATGGCCCCAGGGAGCCAGAAGTGCGCGGGGAAGAGTGCTGATTTAGAGAGAGCACCGCAGAGAATGAGTACCAGCGCGGCTGAGAGCATGCCCATGCTCAAAGACCCGCTTCCTTGCTGGGCAGAGGTGAGGACGCCTGGCCCTAGTTGCACCAGCTCAGCCAGTGAGTAGGTGCCGAGGCTGTAGCCCAGCATGACGATACCGATTAGCATGGCCAGACCACCGGCTGTGGTGACCGTTAGGGCCTGCAGGGCAGAGCGGCGGGCTGAGAGGCGGTGGCGGGAGTAGCCAATCAGCAGGTAGGAGAGGATGGTGGTGATTTCCCAGAAGATGAACATGAGAATCAGGTCATCAGCGGTAATCAGGCCGAACATGGCACCGGCAAACCCGAAAAGATAGGCGGCGAATTGGCCGTCGTCACCGGTGGAGTGTTTGAAGTAGCTTGCGCAGTAGAAGAGCACCAAGGAGCCGACGCCCAGCACTAGCAGGCTCATGGCCCAAGAGAGGGTGTCCATGCGGAAGGTGATGTCTAGGTCTAGCTGAGGGATCCAGCGGTAGCCTTCTTCCCAGGGCGTGCCGCTAAGTATGTGACCGGTTTTGGTCAGCACCAGGGCCAGGACGGCGGCGGGAATAGCCGCCAGCAGGTAGAAGGTTGAGGTGCCCATTCGGCGGTACAGCCAGGGGGTCACTATGGATACAAGTAGGAAAAGCGCAAGAACTATGGTCACGTATCGGCCCTTAGGGTCGGCGGCGGTAAAAGCCGTCACACGCTAGGGCTAGGACGGCAGGACTCTCTCCTTTTAAAAAGAGCAGGCCTACTCAGTTTACCTGTCCATGCTCTCATCTCATAGGATCTGTGATATTTCATGTATTTTTATACAGTTCGCCTGGTGCAAACCCTAATACATATTTTTACCTGCCAGCTACCACACCGGCTAATCCCCACTAGCCCTCGCCTTCAGCCAAGATACGCTCGATCATTTGAGCGACGCCGTCCTCTTCAAATCCGGGGCAGATACGCCCTACCCGGTTTTTAAGCTCTGGTAGGCCCGATGCCATCACATAGCCCTGGCCTGCCCAGTCCAGCATCTCAAAATCATTGGGCATATCACCAAAAGCAGCTACCTCACCCGCTTTGACCCCTAGCGATGTGGCAAAGTCAGCTAGCACCCGGCCCTTGTTTAAGCCCCGTTGAGCAATTTCGACCAGGGGCTGGTAGGGGGCGGAGCGGGTGACAGAGGCCCGCTCCCCCACCAGCTCTTGCACCTGAGCCAGAAGGTCTGCTGGCACAGCGCCGTCCTGAAACAGCAGGTACTTCACGACCTCTATCTCAGGAGTTAAAACCTGCCCCAGGTGGCCTTGGAAGACTTTACTCATATCTTCTGGCACGTGCGGCTCGTAGGTGCCTTGAACATAGACATGCTCTAGGGTTTCAGCAATATAGAGAGCCTGGGGAAAGGCCTGCTCTAGCTCCGTGTGCAGGGTATGCGTGGTGGCTCCGCTGATGGGGCGGGTGGCAACGACCTGTGAGCGGGCTATATCGAAAGTTACTGCACCGTTAGAACAGAAAACAAAGGAGTTCTCGCCGTTCCATTCTTCCCCGAGTTGTTCGAGGACCGGACCCATCCAGCGCAGGGGGCGGCCGGTGACAAAGACGATGCGGACGCCAGCCTCCGCCGCCGCGTGCAGAGCCTGCAGGGTGCGGGGGCGGAACCTGAAGTCGCTCCCAATGAGGGTGCCATCCAGGTCGCTGGCAATCAGTTTAATCATGCTCTACATTCTAGTTCTCTTCTTCATAGGTGGCGGTAAGGAAGGCCCGGGCGATGCCGTGGGAGAAGAGATTGAAGTTGACTACGGCGCAGCTAGCGTCTTCATCGAGGTCGAGTTTTTCAACGTCTACGGCGGTCACGCAGAAGATGTAGCGGTGGGGCCCGTGGCCTGCGGGCGGGGCGGCACCGAGGAATTCGCGGGTGCCCCCGTCATTCAGGTGGGCCAGGGCACCAGAGGGCAGGTTTGATGCTGCCCCTGTAGGTAGCTCGGTGACTGTTGCGGGGATGTTTGAGACGGCCCAGTGCCAGAAGCCTGAGGGGGTGGGTGCGTCCGGGTCAAAGCAGGTGACCACGAAGGACTTGGTTTCTGCCGGGAAGCCTTCCCAGGAGAGCTGGGGTGAGAGGTCTTGCCCGCCTGCGCCCATGATTCCAGAGACCTGGGCGCGGGGCAGGGTCTGGCCTTCGCTAATGTCGGTGGAGGTGAGGGTAAAGGTGGGTAGTTCCGGCAGGTCTGCGTAGGGTTGACGGTTGAGCATGGGGGCCTCCTTGGGAGGTGAGTGGTTTAAACTAGACAATACACAGTTTACTGACTATCTCCCCCGGTGAAAAGGAACCTGAACACCTAACCCTGAGGGTAGAGCACAGCGTTCAGCTCATCACGACTCGGCAAATCAGCACCCTCACGAGAAACCGTAATGCCCGCAGCAACCGTAGCAAAAGCCAAGATTTCTTTCAGGTCGTCCTTACTCAGCAACTCAATAGCGGCACGGGCACCCTCACCCTGAATATCGCGATCTAGCAGGGCCGCAATCAGGGCCGCCATCAGAGAGTCACCGGCACCTACAGTATCGGCCACCTCAACCCGGTAGGCAGGCAGGGCAACACCATCAGGTGAGGTCTTGTGGGTAATAGCCCAGGGGCCCATCTCACCGCGGGTAACAACCATCAAGGATGCCCCCAAATCCAGCCAGGCTTGGGCAGATTCTTCTAAACTACGGTGGGGGTAAAGCCAGAGCAAATCCTCATCAGAAGCCTTCACCACATCTGCATTCCGCACGATGCTCTCAGCCCAGGCGCGAGCGCCAGCAGCATCAGGAACAATGGCAGGGCGGCAGTTCGGGTCATAAGAAATCAGGGCGTGGGCGGCAGCCTGCTTGACCGTCTTGAGCACAGCGGAGGCCCCTGGCTCTAGCATGGCGCCAATAGAACCCACGTGTAGGGCAGTAGAACTCTTGCCCGCTTCTTCTAGGGCCGCCTGGGCGGCATCAAGTGACCAGTCAATGTCGAACTCGTAGTGAGCAGTACCGGCCTGGCCGATAGTGGCCTGGGCGGTTGAGGTTTTCTTGGTATCTGCTTCCACAGGCACAAGGACGCCCGAGTCGCGCAGGTGCGCCTCAATCATCTGGCCGTAGGCGTCCTGGCCGTAGCGGCCAATGAATTGGGCCTGGTGGACCAGGCGGGAGACACCCACAGCAACGTTCATAGGGGAACCGCCGGGGTGGGCGTAAGATTCTACGCCGGGGCGCTGGACAAGGTCTACGAGGGCTTCGCCAATGACAGTGAGCATAAACTCATTTTACCGGTTGTGGCCCTGACCTTAGCGAGGTTTCGTGTCACAAATTCCACTTGTGAGAGAACAAACTATAAACTTAGGTCTGGAGTGCCCACCAGCCTACCGCCCCAGACGGCGCAGCGTAAGGTGTGGGCCACCAGTTACTAGCTACCGGCGCATCGTTGCGCTGCCTAACTGATGAGTTCAATGACGCTACTCATCAAGGAAGAGGTCACACTATGACTATTTCTGCCGATAACGCTCACAAGCAATGGCTTGCCTCTGAGGCTGAAGCCGAAGCTATGATTCCCCTGATTGGGCACCTGAATCGAGAGAACAAGGTGGTTATCTCAATTCATGGGCACAGCCTTATTAACAAATCTGTAGTTCAGATTTTGAAGGCTCACCGTTTTGCCCGTCAGATTGATGATATTGAGCTAGACCCGGCTGATTCTCTAAAAATTCTTAAAATTGCCAGCACCCTCGACCTGGGCGCCTGCTCCCTAGACCTCGCTAGCCTGCAACGCAAGTTTGAGGCAGCCGAGGCCAGTGACCTTGAGGCCTGGCTCAAGCAGGAGCTGGCTCCTGTCATCGGTAAGAAGGGTCAGATTGACGCTGACTCTCAGGACGTTGTGCTCTACGGTTTTGGTCGCATCGGCCGCCTGCTGGCCCGCATCCTCTTGGAACGTTCCACCGGCCCTGGCCCCCAGCTGCGCGCCGTTGTTGTCCGCAAGAACACCGACAATGACCTCCACAAGCGTGCGTCACTGCTGCGCCGCGATTCAGTGCACGGTGCTTTCAAGGGTATTATCCGCGTTGATGAAGAGAACTCCACCATCGTTGCCAACGGCACCCCCATCAAGTTCATTTACGCCTCTGACCCCTCTGAGATTGACTACACTGCCTACGGCATTGATAACGCTATCGTGGTGGATAACACCGGTCGCTGGCGCGATAAGGACAGCCTCTCCCGCCACTTGCAGGCCAAGGGCGCTGCCCGCGTCCTGCTCACTGCCCCCGGTAAGGGCGTGAAGAACATCGTCTGCGGTGTCAATGATGACATCATCGACGATAACGACACCGTGCTCTCAGCAGCTTCTTGCACCACCAACGCTATTACCCCCGTGCTTGCTGTCATGGACGAGGTGTTCGGTGTTAAGCGCGGTCACGTTGAGACCGTCCACTCCTTCACTAACGACCAGAACCTGATTGATAACTTCCACAAGGGTGACCGCCGCGGGCGCTCTGCTGCCTTGAACATGGTTCTTACCGAGACCGGGGCAGCGAAGGCTGTTTCTAAGGCCCTGCCCCAGCTTGAAGGCCGACTAACTGGTAACGCTATCCGCGTCCCCACCCCTGATGTGTCCATGGCTATTTTGAGCCTGCAGCTTGATAAGCCCGTAGGTTCCAAGGAAGAACTTAACAACCTGCTGCGTGAGCGCTCACTGCGTTCACACCTGCGCCGTCAGATTGATCTCACTGACTCTCACGAGGTTGTTTCAACCGATTTCGTTGGTTCCCGTGCTGCTGGCGTGGTAGATGGTCTGGCAACTATCACTTCTGGCGACAATAACGCCATTCTCTACGTCTGGTACGATAACGAGTTCGGTTACTCCTGCCAGGTAATTCGCGTGCTAGAAACCATGGTGGGTGACCAGCTGCAGAGCTTCCCCGCAGAGGCCTAAGAACTCTGAGGGTGCGGACGCCCCGCCCCACGATTAGGTGCCCCCGGCTGAATAAGCCGGGGGCACTTTGTGGTGGAGGTCAGGCAGGGCGGTTGTTAGGCTAGGAACATGAAAATTGCTACCTGGAATGTGAACTCTATTCGCGCCCGCGCTGACCGCGTGGAAGATTGGCTAGAGCGCAACGATGTGGATGTGCTGGCCCTTCAAGAAACTAAGGCCACCGATGAGACTTTCCCTTACGAAATCTTTGAGTATTTGGGGTATGAGGTGGCCCATTTTGGGCTGTCGCAGTGGAACGGGGTGGCTCTCGCTTCTCGTGTGGGGTTAGAGGATATTCAGCGCACTTTCACCAACCAGCCGGCCTTCGGTAAACCCGGCGAGGAGGCTACCGTTGAGGCTCGCGCTATTGGGGCTACCTGTGGTGGGGTGCGGGTGTGGAGTCTTTATGTGCCCAATGGTCGTGCTATCGATGACCCCCACATGCCCTACAAGCTGGCCTGGCTCAAGGAGCTACGCAAGGAGGCTGCGACCTGGCTAGAGCAGGACCCTGACGCCCAATTTGCCCTCGTGGGGGACTTCAACATTGCCCCACGGAACGAAGATGTGTGGGATATCGACTTCTTTAGAGAGAACCAGATGACCCATGTGACGGAGCCTGAGCGGGCGGCCTTTAAGGCTTTTCTCGATGAGCCCTTGGGGCTAGTTGATGTGGCTCGTGAGCACACTACTGTGCCCTATACCTACTGGGACTACACTAAACTGCGTTTCCCCAAGAATGAGGGTATGCGCATTGATTTTCAGCTTTACTCCCCTGCCCTGGCTCAGCGGGTTGTGGGCGCTGAGATTGACCGTGAGGAACGCAAGGGTAAGGGCGCCTCAGATCATGCCCCGGTGATTGTTGATATTAGCTAGCCCAGCGGACGCCCGCCCCTACCCCCTAGAGTTGGGGCGGGCTTGTGAAGAGGTTGAGATAGAGAAAGAGCCTCAGCCAGGTAAAACCTAGAGGCTGGGACTCTTATTCTTTAAAGTAAAAAACCCACTCTCATGTAGAAGCCTAGAGAGTGGATTTCGTGGCTCCGACCGGCGTCGATCCGGTGACCTTACGATTTTCAGTCGCACGCTCTACCAACTGAGCTACAGAGCCAGACATACCCTTAGATATGCCACAACCGCGCCTTCCCACAAGTGAGAACTTACGCGGTCGGAGCGACCCCGACGGGACTTGAACCCGCGACCTCCGCCGTGACAGGGCGGCGCGCTAACCAACTGCGCTACGGGGCCAAAGCAAGAATAAAAA
>JAXFPK010000068.1:0-7776 GCA_034179845.1 Rothia sp. (in: high G+C Gram-positive bacteria)
AGCGGCTGAGTCGGGAGCAGAGGCGGAATAATCGGGTGCTGAATCGGCTGCGGTCGGTGGTGGAGCGGGTTATCGCTCACATCAAGACTTGGCGGATTCTTCATACAGGGTTTAGGCGGCCGTTGGGGTTGTATGGGCGGGTGTTTGCGGTGGTGCGGGGGTTGGTGTTTTTGGCTGCGGGTGGGACTTTTGAATAAGCCTCTACATATCAGTTCTTACTAAAGAGTAAAACCCGCCACCCAAAAATAAAATACCTAGGGGCCCTAGGGCAAATAGGTAGTAGTCCATCCAATAGGGGTCTTTGGTGAGGGCGTAGGTGCGGTTTTTTCCTGCACCGAGCAGCGCCCAGCCACCAATCCCGATGAAAGCCATTACAAGTAGTCCTACTTCTGTTGCGGTAATTATTGGAACACTCATCAGGATTCCTTACTTTATAAATTTGCCATACAGGCCACCGAATAAGTCGGCAAATCTGTCATCAAAGTTCAACTTCTTAGCCCCTTCTTCTCCAGCCCAGCCGCCGATCATGCCACCGGCAATACCACCGATCACACCGCCGATAGCGGTGCCTGCACCAGGGAACGACCGATCCTAGCACGGCCCCTAAAGCGGCGCCCCTAGCAGCACCAGCAGCAAACCCAGATACCGTTGTAGCCGCACTCGCACCTACCGCACGGGCTCGCTTTCCCCTCCGAAGAGGGTAGCAATTAATTAACTCAAATTTGTGTTGATAGCATCTTTTGGCATGAAAAAACCCGCTCCTCCTAGCTCTCACTAGGGGAAACGGGTTTTTCTTCGCTGTGCGCAAGGGGGGACTTGAACCCCCACGATCTTGCGATCACTGGCACCTGAAGCCAGCGCGTCTGCCAATTCCGCCACTTGCGCATTATTCATTTTTTACCGTTGCTGAATGAGCAACGAAGATAACTATACACAGCCTGTTAAGAAATTGTCCAACCAAAAGTAAGTGCTATCAGCCACACCTGAGCTTGTGAGGTGGTAAGAAAGCGGTGATAAACAAGGCGCAAACGTCCGCCCACCGCCAGAAAAACCGTGCAATAGCAGGGGTTTATCAGGTTTCCCCGGGGAGTTTTTACGGTTATCCACTAGACTAGAAGCTTAGGCTGTGCGCATACCCTGCGCAGCGAATCAGCTCGAGCACCCGCACAACACCGCGCGGTGCGCCCGTAGTTTTGTGTTGAAGGAGGCAAGCATGGGGTTCATCGACAGACTTGAACAGGGCCTAGAGAAGGCCGTGCGTGGCACCTTCAGCAAGGGCGGCACTTTTGAGCCGGTAGACATCGCCAACCGCCTACGCACCGACATGGACAAGAAGGCCTTCTCCGTCTCATCCGGGCGCACTATCGCCCCCAACAATTTCACAATTGAGTTCTCTGCCCCCGACTTTTCACGAGCCCAACAATGGGGTGTGCCCCTAGCTGAAGAGCTCTGCGACGTGGTGATTCGCCACGCCCGCGACCAGGGATACTCCCTGCGCGGGGCTGTGCGCGTCACCTTCTCTCTCAACGACCAGCTAGAGCCAGGCACCTTCGATATCACCAGTGCCGTCAAGAAAATGCAGGCCCCCCAGGGCGACCCAGCCCCGGCCCATAGGGCAGCAGGTGCCCACCCGGCTTCCGCACCGCAGCAGGTGCCCACCCGCATCACCCGCCCGTCCATTCCCCCACGCACCGAACCCGTCCCCGCCCACCAACTGCCCCAGCGCACCCGCACCGCACCCACCCCGCAGGTGGTACTCGACATCAACGGCGAGCGCGTAGTAGTGCGCGACCTACCTGTCACCTTGGGGCGCGGGTCCACCGCAGATATCACTGTTGAAGATACGGGTGTCTCCCGCCGCCACCTGGACATCGTGCAGCAAGATGGCACCTACCTGGCAGTTGATTTGGGGTCCACGAACGGTTCTTACCTTGATGGTCAGCGCCTGCACGGTCGTGCTGAGCTGCGCAATGGTTCTGTGATTGAGATGGGCCGGGCCCGTATTGTTTTCCGTCTAATGGTTCCTAAGGGGTAGCTTGTGGCATCTGAAATTACCGTGACGGTTTTACGTTTTGCTTTCTTAGGCCTCTTGTGGCTGTTTATTTTTATGGTTCTTGCCGCTTCGCGCCGTGATTTGGGTGTGGGCCGCAATATTCGTACTGCGCGGGCGCAGTTTGAGGATGCTCTTGTTGATGCGCCGACTGCTCCTGCAACTCCCGCGCACCCGGCACCGGCGCCTACCCCACCGGCTCGTCCTTCTTTGCTGACCATTGTGGATGGTGCCCAGGCTGGGGCTACTATGCGCCTGGGTAATACGCCGGTGACGATTGGCCGTGCCACCGATATTGAGGTGTCTTTGCAAGATGACTACGCTTCAGGCCGTCATGCCCGCCTCTTCCCGCAGGGGTCGCGTTGGTTCCTTGAAGATATGGGGTCGACCAACGGCACTTTTGTGGGCGATACCCGTTTGACACGCGCTACCCCGGTTGAGGCTGGCCAGCCTTTCCGGGTGGGGCGCACGACTATGCAGCTGAAAGCTTAGTGCATGAGTATCGCTTTTCGTTTTGCAGCCCGCTCCGATGTGGGGCGAGTGCGCTCTAAGAACGATGATTCGGGCTATGCGGGCCATTACCTGGCGGTTGTTGCCGATGGTATGGGCGGGCATGTGGGTGGCGATGTTGCCTCGGCGACCACGGTGCTTGATTTGGCTCCTCTTGACCGTGCCGGTTTTGAGGGGAACGCCGGGGTGTATTTGGCTGATGAGATTGTGAATGCCAATATCATCATGAATGAGCTGGTGGCCTTGAACCCGCGTTTGGCGGGTATGGGTACCACCTGCACGGCTTTGCTGATTGATGGGGATTGTATTGAGATGGCCCATATTGGTGATTCTCGTGCCTACCGTCTGCGTGATGGTGTTTTTGAGCAGGTCACCACGGATCATACTTTTGTGCAGCGCCTGCTGCAGGAGGGGCGGATTACCCCTGAGGAGGCTGAGGCGCACCCGCACAAGAACGTGATTATGCGCGTGTTGGGTGATGTGGATGCTTCCCCTGAGCTTGAGTTGCGCACTCTTGATGCTGTGGTGGGTGAGAAGTGGGTGCTCAGCTCTGATGGCTTGGACGCTGTGGTGCAGGTAGCTGAGATTGAGGCGGTTATGCGCTCAACCGGTGACCTGCAGCAGGTGGTTGATATTCTCACCGAGATGACCTTGGAGCGCGGCGCCCCCGATAATGTGACCGTGGTGGCCTTGCAGGTCATTAGTGAAGATTCTCTTTCTGCGGCGATTACCGCCCCGCAGCCTATTATTCCGGTGCGTAAGTACGGTAAGGACGGCGAGCTGGTGGGGGTTTACCCCACTGTGGAGCAGGAGGCCTCTGAGCCTGCCGCTGATGGCAGCGAGGCGCAGCAGGCGGATGCCGATGAAGCAGCAGAGCCCCCTGGGCGGCACCACGCCCCCTGGCGTCGCCGTATGCCCCAGCACGCTAAGATGCGTAACGCCCTGCGCCACGGTAAGTGGCGTGGCGAGTCCTTTACCGATGGTGTGCTCAACACTATGACAGTTAAGGCTGGGGTGGACGCTGCCCCCACCAGTACCGGTGAGGGCGAGGAAGGGCCGACCCCGGCGTCCGTCCTGCGGCAGGAGCTTTCAGAGCGTCCCCACGATTTGGTGGGGGCTGCTGCTAATGCCACGCAGACTGGCATGATTCCTGCGGTGACGGCACGTACGGCCCAAAATATTAGTACTCTTTCACAGCAACAGGCCACACAGAACTTGGAGCCTGCTGAGCTGCCCGAGGAGTACCGGGTTGCTTTGATTAGTGAGGTGACCCCTTCACCGCACCGCTGGCCCATGCGGGTTTTCGTTACGGTCTTGACCTTAGCGGTCATTATGGCGAGCGCCTGGAGTTTTTTCTCCTGGACTAAAACCCAGTACTACGTGGGTATTAAGGATGACCATGTGACGGTCTTCAACGGTATTAACCAGTCTTTGGGGCCGGTGACCTTACATAGTGTGGTTGAGGAGACTGATATTCAGGTCAGTTCTCTACCGGAGTTCTCTCAGTCGCTGCTGCACAGTACTATTACTGCCACCAGCCAAGATGAGGCCCAGCAGATTGTGCATAATCTGCGTGATCAGCTGCCAGCTTCAGTTGATCCGGGTACTGTTTCTACAGCAGAGCCTGTTCCGAGTGTGTCTGCTAGTGCTTCGGGTGAGCCGAGCCCGGCGTCTGAAACTGGCCCAAGCCCTGATACCAGCACAACTACCCAGGGAGGTAACTAGTGAGCGCTTCTTCTGCCGCCTCTGCGGTTGAGTTGCCCCGTTCCCGCCGTCTGACCGAGCTGGTGCTTACTGTGCTTGCGGTGCTGCTCTGCCCGGCTGCCATGTACCTGGTAGACCCGGAGACTGCCGTGGCTAACCGTATGTGGTTGCAGGCTCTCATTGTTCAGGGTGTAGGTGCCCTGGTGCTTCACCTTGTCATGTATATGCGAGCCCGCTATGCTGACCCTTTTATTCTGCCGATTGCGGTGGCTCTTAATGGGCTGGGTTTGGCCATGATTTACCGTATCGATTTGACGACTACGGCAAATGCGGGAGCTACCCAGCTCATGTGGACTGGGGTTGCTATGGTTGCTTCGGCCGTGGTGCTGTTCTTCCTGCGTGATCACCGGGTGCTGCGGAAGATTACCTATATTTCGCTAGTTGTCTCGGTTGTTTTGCTCTTACTGCCGCTCCTGCCCTTGATTGGTACAGAGATTAACGGTGCTCGTATCTGGGTTTCGTTGGGTGGGCGAACCTTCCAGCCCGGTGAAATTGCCAAGATTACTCTGGCTATTTTCTTCGCTGGCTATCTTTCTACTCACCGTGATCTCATTATACTGGCCGGTAAGCGGATTGGCCCGGTACGTCTGCCTCGTTTCAAAGACCTGGCCCCTATGTTTATTGCCTGGTTTGTTTCGCTGGCGGTTCTGGTTTTCCAGCGTGATTTGGGTTCGGCCATTCTTTTCTTTGGCATCTTCTTGGCCATGCTCTTCCTTGCTACCGGGAGCTTCACCTGGGTTGCTCTGGGCCTGCTCTTTGTAGCTGCTGGGGGTGTGCTGGCCTACAACTACATTTCCCACGTCTATTATCGCGTCAATTCCTGGGTGCACGCTTTTGACCCCGAAATTTATAACCAGCCTTTGGGCGGGTCAGGCCAGATCGTGCAGGGCCTTTTTGGTATGGCCTCTGGGGGTCTGTTTGGGCGCGGCTGGGGCAATGGGCGTCCTGACCTTGTCGCATATTCCAACTCAGACATGATTATCACTGCTCTGGGTGAAGAGCTGGGGCTGCTGGGCCTAGGGGCAATTCTTATGCTCTTCTTGGTCTTGGTTTCTCGCGGCTTCCGCGCGGCCCTGGGTACCCGTGATGCCTTCGGCAAGCTTCTAGCTGCTGGTTTCTCAGCTCTTATTGTCATTCAGCTCTTTGTGGTCATTGGTGGGGTCACCCGCCTGATTCCGCTGACCGGTCTGACCACCCCCTTCATGTCTGCTGGTGGTTCCTCTCTGCTGTCGAACTGGGTGATTGTAGCTATCTTGCTGGCCATCTCCCATACTGCCCGCGCCCCGCACGTGGTAGAAGAGTTCGATCAGGCTGAGAGCATCGACTACGAGGGGTATGAGCCTGAGAATGCTACCTCCGTCATTTCTAGAATTAACGACAACAACCGTTCAGGAGGTGGAGGCGGTGAATAAAGCTATCCGCCGGGCATGGATCGCGGCAGCCTGCGTCTTTGTGATGCTGCTGGGCACCTTGACCTATATCCAGTTCTTTGATGCCAAGAATCTGCAGGCCAATAGCTGGAATTCCCGCACTCTCTATGAAAATTACGGGTCTCAGCGCGGTTCTATTGTGGTTGATGGTGTAGAGATTGCCTCGTCTGTGGAATCTAATGATGGCTACGCTTTCCAGCGCACCTACTCCCAGCCTGAACTTTACGCGGGGCTCACCGGCTACTTCTCTTCCATCTATGGAGCCACCGGCCTAGAGTCTGCCATGAATGATCAGCTCTCGGGGAACTCTGATGCCCAGTTCTACGACCGCCTGGCTCAGATGTTCACTGGCAATGCTGCCCAGGGTGCCAGCGTTGAGCTGACCATTGATAGTGAACTGCAGCAACTAGCCTACGACCTGTTAGATGGTCATAAGGGGTCTATCGTGGCCATCAACCCCCAGACCGGCGAAATTCTGGCCATGGTCTCCACGCCCTCTTATGACCCGAACGTCCTCTCATCGCACAATGCTGAGTCGGTGCTGGCCCAGTATGCTGCTCTCAATGAGGACGCCGACCACCCGCTCTACAACCGGGCTATCGCCGGTGATACTTACGCCCCTGGCTCAACCTTCAAGATTATTGATAGTGTGGCCGCTCTCGAATCGGGTAAATACACTAAAGACTCGGTGATTCCCAACCCGCAGAATCTTGCGCTGCCGAACACCAACGTCACCTTGCCTAACTATGTTGGTGGGCAGTGCTCAACCCGCACCTCCGCTACGATCGAGTGGGCCTTGGCGCAGTCCTGTAACACTCCTTTCGCGCAGATTGGTATGGATTTGGGTGAAGAGACGATCGCCCAGACTGCTAGGAACTTTGGCTACGGGCAGGATCTTCAGATTCCTCTAACTGTGTCGCAGTCCGTCTTCCCTACTAACATGGAAGATAGCCAGCTAGCACAAGCGTCTATTGGTCAGTACGATGTGAAGACCACCCCTTTGCAGGTTGCTATGATGAGCGCAGCGATTGCGAACGATGGTGTGCAGATGAAACCCAACCTGATTAGGTCGGTTAAGTCTCATAATCTGAGTTCGCTCTATGAGTTCTCAGCCCAAGAGCTACGGCGCTCTACTTCGGCTGATGTGGCCAATCAAGTAACCGATTGGATGGTAAACGGTGTGAATAACGGTATCGCCTCGGGTGAGGCAGTGGACGGTGTGAAGGTAGCCGGGAAAACCGGTACCGCTGAAATTGGGGATACCGGGTTGAACAACTCCTGGTTCACCGGTTTCGCTCCGGCCGATAACCCGCAGATAGCTATAGCGGTAGTCTATGAAGGTGTAGACGTCACAACAGGGGCGCAGCTTGCTGCTCCCGCAGGTAAACAACTTTTTGAGGCGGTGTTGAATAAGTGAGGCCTACGGTAGATGTGACCCTTGGTGGTCGCTACACCCTGACCGAGCGTATCGCAATTGGCGGTATGGGCGAGGTGTGGAAGGCGCGCGATAAGGTCTTGGGCCGTACCGTCGCCGTAAAAATTCTGAAAGAGGAATATACCGGGGATCCCGGCTTCCTTGAGCGTTTCCGCGCTGAAGCCCGCCACACTGCCCTGCTCAACCACCCCGGCGTCGCTAACGTCTTTGATTATGGTGAAGAGGACGGCTCTGCCTACCTGGTCATGGAGCTAGTCCCTGGTGAGCCGCTCTCGAACATCATTGAGCGCGATAAGCAGATACCTGCTGACCGCATCCTCAATATCATGGCTCAGACCTCCCGTGCCTTGGCTGCCGCCCACGCACAGGGCCTTGTGCACCGTGATGTTAAGCCCGGCAACCTGATCATCACTCCCGATGAGAGGGTCAAAGTCACCGATTTCGGCATCGCCCGCCTCGCTGATCAGGTGCCTTTGACTGCTACCGGTCAGGTGATGGGCACCGCCCAGTACCTGGCCCCGGAGCAGGCTACCGGCCAGCAGGCCACTCCCTCTTCCGATATGTATTCTCTGGGCATTATCGGTTAT
>JAXFPK010000073.1:0-11124 GCA_034179845.1 Rothia sp. (in: high G+C Gram-positive bacteria)
CGGCAGACCGTCCTCATCTGCCAGGCCACCGGGCAAGGAAAGTGAGGGCACACCGGCAAGGTTAGTGGGCACAGTGGCAATATCGCCCTTGTACATGGCCATGGGATCGCCCTTGGTCTTCTCCCCCAGCTTGTAGGCGGTGGTAGGAGCAGTGGGGCTAATCAGCACATCTGCGACCTCAAAGGCCTGAGCGTAATCGCGCTGAATCAGGGTACGCACCTTCTGGGCAGAACCGTAGTAGGCATCGTAGTAGCCAGCAGACAGGGCGTAGGTACCCAGAATAATACGGCGCTTAGCTTCTGCACCGAAACCGGCTGCACGAGAGGCAGCCATGACGCGCTCAATCGTGACGTTACCCTCTTCAGGTAGCTGACGCAGACCGAAACGAACACCGTCATACTTAGCCAGGTTTGAGGAAACCTCAGAGGACATAATCAAGTAGTAGGCCCCAATAGCTTCCTTAACGGAAGGCAGAGAAACCTCAACGATTTCTGCACCGGCTTCTTTGAGCAGTTCCAGGGACTCATTGAAACGAGCCATCACACCAGCCTGGAAGCCCTCACCGGTGAGCTCCTTGATGACGCCAACGCGCAGGCCCTTGAGGCCACCTTCAGCAGCACCGGCGCGAGCAGCATCCGCATAGGCGGGCACTGGCTCGTCCAGGGAGGTAGAGTCCTTGGGGTCGTAGCCGCCGATAACCTCGTGCAGCAAGGCAGTATCGAGGACGGTACGGGCACAGGGGCCTACCTGGTCCAGGGAAGATGCCATAGCAATCACACCGTAGCGGGAGACAGAGCCGTAGGTGGGCTTCACGCCGACCGAGCCGGTAACCGCTGCGGGCTGACGGATAGAACCGCCGGTGTCAGTGCCCAAGGCCAAGGGAGCCTGGAAGGCTGCCACAGCGACCGCGGAGCCACCGCCTGAGCCACCGGGAATACGGTCCAGGGCCCAGGGGTTGCGGGTCACGCCAAAGGCTGAGTGCTCGGTGGAAGAACCCATAGCGAACTCATCGAGGTTAGTCTTACCCAGAATAGGCATGCGAGCCTCACGAATCTTCTGGGTGACGGTGCCGTCATAGGGGCTCATCCAGCCTTCAAGCATGCGGGAGGCAGCAGTGGTGGGCTGGCCCTTGGTGACAATAAGATCCTTGACAGCGATGGGGACGCCTGCCAAGGCAGGGAGTTCTTTACCGGCTGCACGATCTGCATCGACGCTAGCGGCTACCTCAAGGGCTTCTTCAGCGTTCAGGTGCAAGAAAGCGTTGAGACCGCTCTTACCGGCTGCGCGGTTTTCTGCATCTAGGGGTTCACCGTCGGTAGCGGTGATGTGGTCAATGTAGGCCTGGGTCGCCTCAACAGAGGTCAGTTCGCCAGCGGCCAGCTTCTCAGCAAGTTCTGCTGCAGAAAGTTTGATGATGTCCTTCATGCCCGCTCCTTAGTCTTCGTCCAGAATTGCCGGAACCTTGAACTTACCGTCCTCAGCGTCGGGGGCACCTGAGAGCGCTTCCTCAGCACTCAGGGTTTCGCCCACCACGTCCTCACGGAAAACGTTCTTCAGCGGGATGGGGTGGCTAGTTGCCGGGATGTCGTCTGAGACAGCGTCTGAGACTGACTTAACGGATTCTACGATGACGTCGAGCTCAGCGGCCATAGCGGCTAGCTCTTCATCAGTCATCTCGATATGAGCCAGCATGGCAAGGTGTGCCACCTGCTCACTCGTAATAGCAGACATAATCACTTCCACGAGTTAGACATAGGTTTTCATTGTCTATCTTAGCCCGCCGACGGTCATAACACGATTTAAAAAGAATTGCCCCCTAGCCTGCACAGGCTAGGGGGCAACAGTGTGAGATCAGAATCCGCTCAAAGGATAAGAACCGGGAAGGTCTTACTTAGCGGGGATGGTCAGAACCCAGCCAACTTCAATGACGTCAGCGTTCTGAATCAGGTCAGCGTTAGCTGCCAGAACTTCGTCCCAGCCGTTGAAGCCGTGAGCGTAAGCGATTTCTGACAGGGTGTCGCCAGCCTTGACGGTGTAGGTGTTAGCTGCAGGTGCTGCTTCAGCAACTGCTTCTGCGGCGGGTGCCTCAGCAACAGCAACCTCGGCTGCAGGAGCTTCTACAGCAACAGGGGCAGCTTCTACAACAACAGGAGCTACGGCAACTTCGGTCACCTCGGTTGCCTGGGGTGCTACAGCTGCAGCAGGAGCAGCAGGTGCGCCTGCGGTGCCGTAAGCGTAAAGGTTCAGCTTGGCAGCGCATGCAGGCCAGGCGCCCCAGCCCTGCATCTGAAGAAGGTTTTCAGCAACACGAATCTGCTCTGCCTTTGAAGCAGCTGCGGGGCTACCGGTGCCACCGGCTGCGTTCCAAGAGGTCTGTGAGAACTGGACGCCACCGTAGTAGCCGTTACCGGTGTTAATGGCCCAGTTGCCACCGGACTCGCACTGTGCGAGGGCTTCCCAAGCTTCGAGGGGAGCGGCGTTGGCTGCGGGGGTAGCTGCCAGGCTTGCTGCTGCTGCGCCACCGATTGCAAGTACTGCTGCTGAACGACGAATGTTGGAAGTCATGAAATGCTCCATTAGGCCACCTTACGCTCTTTCCATCCCTGGACGTCTTTGCGTTGCCGTCTACCCGTAATCGTAGATTGGATTCCTTGAGGCTTTACCCTGTAGACGGCATCAGGTGTGCGGTAGAGCCCAGCATGCGCCCACAGCTTCCACTGTGAGCTATTGACCGTTGCGAAGTGGTTCGTGCCGGTCGTTTTTGATTCGTTGATAACGATAACGTAACGATTTCAGCTTTGCCAACCCCTGTTTGAAACAGATCACTGCGCTCCGTGCCTGCCGACACCTCCCCCACCCTCTGGGTGAAGATGTTTTAAAGACAGGCTTGTACCACCCTTAACACCGACACAAAGCGCGTATTTCTGGGGTTTAAATGGGGACAAAAAATTTTAATCACGAGAAACTTGTCTGTTTTTAAGGTAGGTTGCTGCAGCCTTAAAATTTTTTTAAACTTCCCACCACTTCCCCCGTGGCAAACAGGGGCCTAGGTCACATTTAGGTTACAGGTTTATACATCCCCGTGACCTTCCTGTGACCTAGCACCTAAACAAAGGCGTCCGGCCCCTGCGCCAAGAGCAGCTCAAAACCCTCTTCATCTAGCACCGGAACCCCCAACTGCTCAGCTTTATCTAGCTTAGAACCAGCAGACTCACCGGCAACCACAAAACTAGTCTTCCTAGAAACCGACCCAGAAGCCTTCCCACCACGCACAATAATGGACTCTTTAGCACTATCACGAGTAAAGCGGGCTAGGGTTCCAGTGACCACAATGGTCAGCCCCTCAAGGGTGCGCTCCACCGACGCATCGCGCTCATCTTCCATCCGCACACCCGCAGCAGCCCAGCGTTCCACAATTTCCCGGTGCCAGTCTTCGGCAAACCACTCTTTAAGGGAACGAGCAATGATGGCACCTACACCATCAACATTTGCCAACCGTTCCTCACTAGCTGAACGAATCGCCTCCATAGACCCAAACTCGGCCGCCAAGGCCCGTGCCGCGGTAGGGCCCACATGCCGGATAGACAAGGCAACCACCACCCGCCACAGGGGCTGGCTCTTAGCTTTCTCCAACTGCTCAAAAAGCTTTTCAGTATTACGGGTAGGGGCACTCGGCTTCTTAGCAGTGCCCCGGGTATAGAAGTAAGGCACCAACTCCGTCTTACCAGTAGGCTCACCCTTGACCTTCTTTTCCCGCTCGATCCGCACCTCAGCAAGATCCTGGGCGGTCAGGTCAAAGAGAAAAGCCTCTGACACTAAAGGAGCCTGCTCGGGGGCTGCCGGGTTTGTCAGCGCCTTAGCAGCCTCATACCCCAGAGCCTCAATATCAAAAGCCCCACGGCCTGCCAAGTGGTTCACGCGCTCTGTGAGCTGGGCCGGGCAAGAGCGGGCATTGAGGCAACGGATATCTACATCCCCATCCTTAGCAGGAGCTAGAGGCTGCCCACAAGAAGGGCAGTCGGTGGGCATGACGAACTCCCGTTCACTCCCATCGCGCAGAGCCACTACCGGCCCCACAATTTCAGGGATAACGTCCCCCGCCTTGCGCAGAACCACGGTATCGCCAATCAAAACGCCCTTAGCTTTGACGACGTCCTGATTATGCAAGGTAGCCATCTCGACCGTTGAACCAGCAACCTTCACAGGCTCCATCACCCCAAAGGGGGTCACACGACCGGTACGCCCCACCCCTACCCGAATATCCAGCAGCTTAGTATTAACCTCTTCAGGCGGGTACTTATAGGCCACAGCCCAGCGGGGCACGCGAGAAGTGTAACCCAGGCGTTCTTGGGTAGAAAAGTCATTGACCTTAATAACAATGCCGTCAATTTCATGCACCAGGGAGTGGCGTTTCTCCCCGTAAGTTGCAATGAACTCAAGGATCTCTGAGCGGCTGGTCAGCAGTTGGGAGTAAGGGCTGACGGGTAGCCCCCATTCTTGCAGCTGGGTGTAGGTTTCAAACTGGGTGGCGATATCTAAGCCGGTGCGGGCGCCGATTCCGTGCACGAACATGCTCAGGGGGCGCTCGGCAGTCAGGGCGGCGTCCTTCTGCCGCAAAGAACCCGCCGCCGCATTACGCGGGTTGGCGAAAGGAGCCTTGCCCTGCTCCACCATCTGCTCGTTAAGAATCTTAAAATCGGCTGATGAGATGAAGACTTCACCCCGAATTTCAATTTCTTCAGGGTGATTCTTCCCGGCAAGCTGGGTGGGGATCGTGCCGATAGTCAGGACGTTGTGGGTTACGTCCTCCCCTGTGGTTCCGTCGCCGCGGGTGGCGGCACGCACCAGTTTGCCCTTGCGGTAAAGCAGGTTGACGGCCAGCCCGTCAATCTTGAGTTCAGTCAGCCAGGCAGGGCGAGCGCCCGTCATTTCTTGGGCGTTGGTTTCGGCGCGGTCTAACCAGGTACCGAGTTCTTCGAGGGAGAAGACGTCCTCGAGGGAGTACATGCGGGCCAGGTGGGTCACCGGAGCAAAAGCTGCTGAGGCTTCGCCGCCAACTTCTTGGGTGGGTGAGTCGTTAGCTACCAGTTCGGGGTGCTGGGCTTCGAGCTTTTCAAGCTCACGGTAGAGGGCATCGTAGTCAGCATCAGAGATGGTGGGGGCGTCGTTAACGTAGTAGCTTTGGCGGGCTACTCGCACCTGGTCAATGAGCTGGGCGTATCGCTCCTTAATAGCGGGGGCAACGCCCTGGCCTTCGACCAGGTCACGGTCAACGCCGTGCACGGTTTCTTCTTCTACACCGGGAAGGTCTTTGTTTTCACTCACCCTATCTATTCTGCCCTATGACATCCCTGCTCAACCCTAGCCGTTGATACCCCGGTGCAGTTCTTTTTCAGAGTGGAACTGCTCTTCTTCCGTGGTGGTGGTGTGGGTGTAGTCGTAGCCGTCGATGTGAGCCACAATCTGGTGGGCGTCTGTTTCGGTCAGCGCTTTGAGCTCAGCCTCACGGGCTTCGGATTCTTCTACGGTGATAGCATCTGCCACAATGACGGTGATGTTATCTCGCCCCCCGGCGCGTAGGGCCGCCATCTGGAGTACGTCGGCGGCGTCCTGGGGGTGTTCAACGGTGGCCAGCACTCGTGCCATGTAGT
Organism: Rothia sp. (in: high G+C Gram-positive bacteria); assembly: GCA_034179845.1. Lineage (GTDB taxonomy): Bacteria > Actinomycetota > Actinomycetes > Actinomycetales > Micrococcaceae > Rothia. Next base: position 5,652 of record JAXFPK010000073.1, read on the forward strand.
TATGGGAGAGTTCACCAGAAAGACCATCGGAGCACATCATGAGGCGGTCGCCTTCGCGGGCAGGAATGACCCAGAAGTCAGGCTCCCAGTAATTACCGGTGCCCAGGGCTCGGGTGATGACGTTGCGGCGCGGGTGGGTCAGGGCCTCTAGGGCGGTGATTTGGCCGGTGTCTACCAGGTACTGCACCTCAGAGTGGTCTACAGTAATCTGCTCTAGTTCTAACCCCTCGACTGGTCCGTTAGAAACAGATAGAGCTTCTTCAGGGTGTATCTCTTCAGACCGGGCAAGGCGGTAGGTGCGTGAGTCGCCTACGTTGAAGATAAACCACATGGGTTGATTCCCGATGTGGGTGAGCCAGGCACCTGTAACTGTTGTGCCTGCTCGCAGGTCGAGGGCAGCTTTGATGGTCTCATCGGCTTGACCGATAATGTTCTTGATTTTATCGAGAGTTCTAAGAATCTGGCGGTTAAGGGCCGAGGTTTCCTTGCGGCGCTTGCGGAAGCGACGGGTCTGCCCTTCGTCGCTCTGGGTTTCGCTGGCAAGTTCTTGCTGGAAGGTGGCTTCTTCTTCCGTCATACCGCCGGGGAGCGTAAACATCTGGGCGTAGGCTAAGGTTCGGGTGCACAGGCGGGAGGCTACTTCGCCTTTTTCGTGCCCGCCCATGCCGTCTGCGACCACGCAGAGGTTGCCGGCAACGATCATGGAGTCTTCGTTGTTATCGCGGTATTGGCCTACGTCGGTTGACTTGCCCGCGTAGATGGTGAGGTGAGGGGCGTGAGTCATTCGAAATCGATCTCCAGTTCGTTACCGATGCCCGGTGTGATAGCTACGGGCTTAACATTGCCAAAGCCACGCACGTTGCGCACGCCTTGGGGGATAAGTACAAATCGTTTGTCGTCTTCGAGGGTTTCAGCGGTAAACACGTCGGTGAGGACGACTCCGGGTTCAGTGAGTGCCACTAGGCGGGAGGCTAGGTTTACGGTCGGCCCGTAGATATCCCCTAGGCGGGGTAGCACCCTGCCCCAGACAAAAGATACGCGGGCTTCGGGTAGCTGGGGGTCTTCACTGATGAGTTTTGAGAGGGCTAGTGCGATACGGGCACCGTCTTCAGGGGTTTCGACTAGGTACATGACTTCATCGCCTACCGTTTTGATGATGCGCCCGCCGCCCACTGCGATAACTTCGGCGCAGCGTTGCTCAAAGCTTTTGACCAGGCGGGCTAGGGTGCGCTCGTTCATTTCGCGTGAGAGTGAGGTGTATGAGACTAGGTCGACAAAGCCTACTCCGCGGGCCAGTGGTAGGTCACTTTCGGAGAGGTCACTACAGCCTTCTTCATCGCGTAGGGCAAGGCGCAGGATTGCTGCGTTGAGCATGCGGCGGTAGCCGTAGACAGTGATGTCTTCTAGGTCTTCGATGAGGCGAGGCAGTAGGCTTAGAAGTTCGCCGCGGGCTTCGGTATCGGTGAGCCCGCCGTTAATAACCATATCTTCGACTAGAGCTTCAATCTGCCAGACCACCATGCGATCCATCATCTGCCCTACAGAACGGGTCAGGGAGAGGGCTGCTTCTTCGCTGAGTTTTCCTTCTTTGCTTAAGGAGGTAACTGCTGTCAGGGCTTTGCTGTCGGCCTGGGTGAAGTAGGTGTCTTCATCGGTGAGGTTGGGAAGGCCTAGGGAACGCCAAATTTTGCGGGCTGTTAGTAGTGGCACCCCGGCCTGATCTGCAACTTCGCCGCGCTTCATGTTGCGGTTTTCCCCCAAGAGAGCACGTTCGAGTTCTTGAACTCCTTGCCGTGCTTCGTTGCTACGGTAGAGCTGGCTTTGCACATGTTTATGGGGGTGCCTGCTCCGGTTGGGTGCGGTTCCGACCTGTTCGGCGGTGCCGCTACCGGGTGCTGACTTCTCCACTGGAGTCTTCCTTCTTTTGGTGAGTGCTATGTTGTTCTAGGGGCTGTGAGCCCTAGGGCTGAGGCTGCAAGCAGTTAACTACTTCCAGAATACCCATATAGTGTGATACAGGCTACAAAATGTCGTCACTTACTGGGCGCCATCGCCTATTCTATGCCCTCCATCACTTTTTATCGAACCAAGCTAGCTCATCACGACATATCAGCCCCATATTACAAGCTTCACACCGAGGGAGAAGACCCCTTCAAGAGGGCCTGCTGAGCACTACGAATCTCTTGACTAAAACGGTCAGCATACGGCACAGACCGCAGGACGTAGAGGCCCCCGCGAGCATGAACAGTCAAGGCCGCCGCATCCGTCAGGCCCATTAAATGCCGGTTGCCCACGCTCACTCCTTCAATTTCAAGAAGCGGGACGCTCACGTCCTTACCAGATAACAAGCCCCGCCTAATGACTAGCCGCTGATTAGTGAGCAGGTAGCTGGTAGTAGCCCAGCGCAGAAGCCCCCGCGCACCCAACCAGACCAGCCACACAGCCAACCCCAGCCCCAGGTAGTACCAGGCAGGTGCCCCTGTACCTATGGCGGAGGCAAAGCTCCAGGCGGTCATGGCAGCAAAAAAATAGCTCAAAGGGCGCACCAGCAGCACCCCATGGGCGCGGGTAGCGGCAAGGGTGTGTTCTGCTGGGTAGAGCTGACCTCGAAGTTTCATCATCGGTGATTCTAGCGGTGCTTTCTGAAGATTACCCGGTACGCCCAGGAGGTAGCTAAGCCTGGCCGTAGCCTTGGGGACGCACATGCACCACATCCCCCACCGTGAAGCTGCGCTCCTCACCCGTCTCGGCGCGGACGACCAGCTCCCCTTCTGCGGTCAGCTCAACACCGGTGCCCCTAAAAGTCTCATCCCCAGGCAGGTGAATGGTCAAAGTGGCACCCAGGGTACTCATTCGGTTACGCAAACGGGTCAGTAGTGAATTTCCGCCGGTCAGGGCATCCGCTTCAAAGCCGGACGCCGCAAAGTCCCGATAGTAGCGGGCAAAATTGTTAGCCAAGACCGTAAGAGCCTGGTTGAGATCAACCGGCTGACCAGATTCCATGAGGGCACTGGTAGCGGTAGGAACAGGCACATTATCTGGGGTCAGATTCAGGTTCAACCCGATACCCACCACAACAGAAATCTGCCCTTCAGGTTCAATGATGAGCTGGGCCAGAATACCGCAGGCTTTACGGTTACCCAGCAGCACATCGTTAGGCCATTTAATAGAGGGGCGCAGCCCCGCAAGCTGCTCAAAAACATCACAAGCAGCCAGCGCCGCCAGGGAAGTGAACCAGTGGTACTGGTCAGGGGCCACCCTATTCATGGGGTTCACGTGCGGGCGCACAATAAAGCTGGTGGCCAAAGCAGTACCGGCCGGGGCCACCCAGACCCTATCCAGGCGTCCTTTTCCCGCGTTCTGGTCGGCTGTTGATACCAAGGAGAGCTCACCATAGCTGCGGCGCACGAGGGTATCTCCCACAAGAATCTGCCGGGCGTAGTCGTTGGTTGAGCCCACCGACGGTAGAATCTCTACCCGATCGAATCCGCTCACTTCCACTGATGTAGCCTGCAACTGCCCCATAGGTGCTCCTTTTATTTCACATAAGTTCGGCCCTTATTCTACGGGGTCATGCGCCCTTTCACCGGCCTGGTGGTGCAATACTGGAAATGTCTGACCCCTACGAAAGGTTCCACTATGACCGTTTACGCTGTGCAGTATTCTTATGGCCCGGCTGAGCTACAAGCTGAGCACCGCCCCGCCCACCGTGAGTACCTGGCCAAACTCCACGAAGAAGGTAAGCTCCATGCGGCAGGTGCCTTCCTCGATGGGGACCCGGCCGGTGCCCTACTCATCTTCGTCGCTGAAGATCGCCAAGACCTAGATGGCATCATCGCCGCAGACCCCATGAGCACCGGTGGCGTGCTGACCGGTTACACTGCCCGCGAATGGAATGCTGTTATCGGCAAGGTCGGCAAGTAGCCTCAAGAATCTCAAGCAGCTGAAGCAGGCCCCCAGATAGGGTGAGCCTGCTTCAGCCCGTTTTAGCTCACCGAGACACCCCATCTTTATCTGCAAAAACCACTCAAAAACCCAAGAATAATTGGGCGCACGGGGGTGGCCGGTCTATAGTTGAACAGAATGACCCTAATCCCAGGTCACCCCACATCATTGACCCACCAGCGCACGAGGCAGGTACAGCATGAGCGATAACCCCACCACCGATGCCCCCAATTTGACCACCACCGCCGGTAAAATCGCTGACTTCTACGCCCGCCGCGAGCAAACTCTTGCCCCCACCGGCCAGGGCCCAATCGACCGCCAGCACGAACGCGGCAAGCAGACTGCACGCGAGCGTATCGAGATGCTGCTTGACGAGGGTTCTTTTGTGGAGTTTGACGCCCTGGCTAAGCACCGCACTACGGCTTTTGGTATGGAGAAGAAGAAGCCTCTGGGCGATGGGCTGATCTCAGGGTACGGCACCATCGATGGACGTCTGGTAGCCGTATATTCGCAGGACTTTACGGTTTATGGTGGTTCGCTCTCGCAGGTTAACGGCGAGAAAATCGTGAAGGTACAGAAGTTCGCGCTGAAGAATGGTTGCCCCATTATCGGCATTAATGACGGTGGTGGTGCCCGTATTCAGGAGGGCGTTGCATCCCTGGCCATGTTCGCTGATATCTTCCGCATGAATGTACGAGCCTCGGGCGTGATTCCGCAGATTTCGGTGATTATGGGCCCCTGTGCCGGTGGTGCGGCTTACTCCCCCGCCCTGACTGATTACATCGTGATGGTCGATAAGACCAGCCACATGTTTATTACCGGCCCCGATGTCATCAAGACCGTGACCGGTGAAGAGGTCGATATGGAGACCCTGGGCGGTGCCCGCCAGCACAACGCGGTCACCGGCACCTCTACCTACCTGGCGGAGGACGAAGAGGACGCCTTTGATTTCGTCCGCGAGCTCGTTGAGTTCCTGCCCTCTAACAACCTCTCTGAGACTTTCCCCCTGGATCACGACCAGGACCCCGAGGTTACCGTTGATGACCTTGACCTGGACCTGCTGATTCCCGATTCAGCTAACCAGCCCTACGATATGCGGGCTGTGATTGAGTCTGTGGTTGATGATGGCCATTTCTTTGAGATGCAGGCCCTGTACGCCCCCAATGTGATGATTGGTTATGCCCGGGTTGAGGGTAAGACCGTGGGTATTGTGGCAAATCAGCCCATGCAGTTCGCTGGCACCCTCGATATCAATGCTTCTGAGAAAGCTGCGCGTTTTGTGCGTAACTGCGATGCCTTCAACATTCCGATTCTAACTTTTGTGGACGTGCCCGGCTTCCTGCCCGGCACCGACCAGGAGTTCAACGGCATTATCCGCCGCGGCGCTAAACTGCTCTATGCTTACGCTGAGGCTACCGTTCCGCTGGTTACCGTCATTACCCGCAAGGCCTACGGTGGGGCCTACATTGTGATGGGCTCCAAGAAGCTGGGCGCCGATGTTAACCTGGCCTGGCCCACCGCCCAGATC
>JAXFPK010000104.1:0-23831 GCA_034179845.1 Rothia sp. (in: high G+C Gram-positive bacteria)
TCTGTGCTAGCTGGTTTTACTTCTTGCCGGCCTTAAGGGCTGCCAAGCGGGCTTCAAGGTCTGACTGGCGGCCAAGTTCTTCAAGGTCGTTGAACTGGGCATCAAGGGAGGACGCTGCCAGTTCCTGCTGGCCGCGTACGCGGGCTTCTTCGCGGCGTACCTTGTCTTCAAAGCGGGAGATTTCGCTGGTGGGGTCCATGACATCGAAGGCTTTGAGAGCATCGTTGACCTGGGTCTGAGCGGCTGCTGACTTCTGGCGGGCTACCAGTTCATCGCGCTTACGCGTGATTTCGTTCAGCTTTTCCTTCATCTGGGTAAGACCAATTTTGAGCTGTTCAACCACAGCGGTCTGGGACTCAATCTGAGGCTTGATAGCTGAGGCTTCGTTCTCTGCCTGCATCTGACGGCCCAGGGCAATCTTGGCCAGGTTGTCGAACTTATCGGCGTTGGCGGTGTCGCCAGCGGAACGGAACTCATCTGCCTTGTTAGAAGCTGCAAGGGCCTTAGCGCCCCACTCATCGCCCTCACGGAGGTCTTCGGCATGGTCTTCTTCGAGCATGCGCAGGTTCCCAATGGTCTGGGCAACAGCCTGTTCTGCATCAACAATGTTGTTGGTGTAGTCACGCACCATCTGGTCGAGCATTTTCTGAGGGTCCTCAGCGGCGTCAATCAGGGCGTTGATGTTTGCCTTGGCGAGCTGAGCGATACGACTGAAAATAGTTTGCTTAGCCATGGTTATACCTTTCGGTGGGTAAGGGAAAGCATGAGCAGGCTTGCTGTGCCTTCTTTGATTCTGTCAAGGTCTGGGGCGGGCTGCACGGTGCCACGCCCGCTGGCTGCTACGTTGGTAGCGAAAACTGGGTGTGAGGTAGCTACCTCAGATGAGGCGAGAGATAGCGGGGCGGACGCCAGTGGGTTAGAAGTTGCCACCAGCCCCGCCGCCGTCACCCCAGCTGCCTCCTCCGCCGAAGCCACCGCCAAAGGTACCACCACCCATGCCGCCACCGAAACCACCTGACCCAAAACCGCCTGACTCGAAGCCACCGCCGGAGCTGTGGCTGTTCCCCCCAAAGAGGGTGCCCAGCAGGATGCCCCCGAGCATGGCGGACCCGAAGTTCCCGCCACCGCCGGGGTAGCCCTTGTGCTGGTTGAAGTGCTCAACATCGGAGCGGGCCATGCGCTGGGCCTCGCTAGCTAGGCGGATAGCATCATTAGCGTGTGACAGGGCCGTGATGGGGTCGCTGTGCTGGAGCTGCTGGGCCTCGGCCAAGTGGCGTTCTGCTTCGCGCAGGCGGGTGCGGGCGTCCGCTTTTACCCCGCCTCGTCGGGCCCAGACATACTCGCTGGCAGACGATACCTGAGCCTGAGCAGAGACAAGGGCGTGGCCTAGTGACTCACGGGCGCTGCGCTCTTGCTCATGGGTCTGACGTACAGCATCTAGGGCAGTGTCTAAATCTGAACGTACTTCTTGCAAGCGCTGGTTGAGTATATAGGGGTCAATAAGACCTGCTGCACGTTCAGCCCTAATCTGACCCAACACCGCCTGGACGCCAGCAGCAGCACCAGAGAGCTGACTTCTACTGCCTGCCCCGGTGTGGGCTAACTCTTGGGCCTGGGCGACGTCCCTGTCAGCTAAAATCAGGGCGTTATCGAGGGAGGCCGCCATCTTACCCAGATCAGTTTCTGCATGGTGAACTGACTCTAAAAGACCCTGGGCCTGGCCTAGGGCTTCTTCACTGGCACGTAGGGCAAGAATAGCTTGGCTTCGCTGGGTGCCCAGTAAGTCTTCAGCTTCTTTGGCTTCCTGGCGGGCAAAGTCGAGACGCCCCTGAGCCTGGCTGATGTTATCTGCTACTGCCGCAAAAGCACTGGGGGAGTAGCGGGTGCCCAGGCGGTCCAGGGCCGCTTGAGCTGCTGGGAAGAGGGACGCGACTGATTCGATACCCTGATTCAGGTTAGCTAGGGCCTGCGGCGCGGTTTCTTCCAGCTTGCGCAAATTCGTGAAGTTTGCGACCTGTTCGTTGAGGGCCTTTTGGGCGTCCTGGGTGCGGGCAAGAATTTCTGTGAGCCAGGCTCTCTGGTCTGCTTCGGTATCGGGTATCTCATCATCTAGCTGTTTTTGGAGCTGGAAGGAGTGCTGCATGTGCTGCTTGGCTGCTTCGATAGCTGCAAGGAAGGGTTTAACCTCGCTTTCACCGTATTGCAGGCGGGCGAACTCTACTTCCTGCTGGGAGTGGGCGATAGCGTCATCGGTAGCTACCAGCTGGGCACCGGCACGAGCCCGTAACTCTTCTATGGAGGGCAAAGGCTGGGTGGGGGCAGGGCGGCCGGTACGGCTGCCAGGGGTATTCTTGCGCGAGGACGCCCGCGAGCGGCTAAAAGCCCAGGCCCCGCCACCTGCTACAGCAGCTACACCCAGCAGGGCCGCACCGCCCAGGATCGCACCTGATGCGCCAGCATTCACAGCCCCTGATCCCTTGTTTTCAGAGCTCACTGCCCCTGAGCCTAGCTCAGCTTCGATACCGGTCACGGCAGCCTGGGCTGCTGCCGCATAGTTGGAGTTCGCTAACTCAGGGTAGATGTAGTTTTGGTAAATCTTTTCTTGCTGGCTGGTGGAAAGTACCGAGGTTGACCCTGCCATGAAATAGGCCTGGCGGGCTTCGGTAGCAATGACAAGAACCACATCATTGGTTCCCATGTTGTTCAGGGCAGCAAAATCACTGGTCCACTGGGAAGATGAGCGGGGGGACTCAAACTGATCAATGGTCACAACAAAGAGATTGACCTGTTCCTGGCGGGCAAGCTGGCTGATGGAGTTCTCGAGCGAACTGGTGTTGCCTAGTGCTGAGGTGGTGTCGCTGACTCGAACCCCGGCGTCCAAATCATAGGGAGCTGCTGCTAGGGCAGCGGGAGTGAGCCCAAACGCTAGAGCGGCAGCAAGAAGGGCAGAAGCGGCAGGTTTGCGTGACATGGGTTCTCTCTTCTGGAGGTCAGCGGTACTTGAGCACTATTGTAGCCCTGCTCACCTTAAGCGTGTCTGGCGATTCAAGGGACGTTCACCCTCAGCTCAGGGCACTGCACCCACTTGGGGGAGCGTACAGCAAACACCCAGCTTTACTTCATCTTCAACACAGACCTATAGCGCATAGTGGGAGCTAAGAAATAATGTGGCAGGGGCACCCGAAGCCATGTGCCGTGCCCCTTACCGAGCCACCTACCGGGGCACCTGCCCGGCGAAAAAATGATGAAAGAGAACCAGTAGAGATGTCACAGAACCCATGGGGCCAGGCCCCCGGCACCCCTTATACAGGAGACTACACCTCCCACCAGCCCCAGCATCAGTCTCAACCTCAGGCCCAGTTCCAGCCCCACCCTCACCCTGCGTCCTCTCGCGGCAAACACACCACAGGCACCCTACTGGCAGCAGCAGCTATCGCCGCCCTGGTGGGCGGCAGCATCGGCGGCGGGGTAGTAGCACTGAACCCCACCGGCTCCACATCGAACCTTAATAGCACCAACTCCGGCACCACAATCGTCAATAACACCGACTCCGTCAACGCCGTCACCGCAGCAGCAGCCAAGGCTGCCCCCTCCACCGTCACCATTGCAGCAAGCTCATCGAATGCCTCCGGCTCAGGATCAGGCGTGATTCTCGACCACCAAGGGCATATCCTCACCAACACCCACGTCGTCACCCTCGACGGGGCCACCGCTAAGGCCTCCATCGAAGTGCAGCTAGCTGACGGTAACGTCCGCACCGCCACCGTAGTGGGCACGGACCCCACCAGTGACCTAGCCGTCATTAAGCTCGATAAGGTCGAAGGCCTGGACCTTACCCCCGCCAGCCTCGGCGACTCAGATGCCCTCAACGTAGGCGATACCACCGTAGCTATCGGTGCCCCCTTAGGGCTTTCTAATACCGTCACCACCGGTATCGTCTCAAACCTGGTGCGCACCATCGAGGTAGCCTCATCGGCAGCTGACCAGTCCCCCGCCGACGCCGGTAGTAGCACCACCGACCCCTTCGGCAGCTCACCCTTCCAATTCGAAATCCCCGGGCAAGAAAACCAGAGCACAACCGCAAGCTCCACCATCGCCCTGAACGTCATCCAAACCGATGCCGCCGTGAACCCCGGAAACTCAGGTGGAGCCCTCATCAACTCTGAAGGTGAAGTCATCGGCATCAACGTAGCCATCGCCTCAACCGACTCCTCCAGTACCTCTGCCAGCGGTAACATCGGCGTTGGGTTCGCCATCCCCATCAACTACGCCAAACGGGTATCCCAAGAAATTATCAATCAGGGCTCAGCCACCCACGGCATGCTAGGTGCCATGGTCTCCACCTCACCAGCCAACAAGGACTCCTCCCGAGCCTTCGGCGACGGCGCCCACATCCAAGAGGTCATCCGCGGCGGAGCAGCCGAAACAGCCGGCCTGAAATCTGGCGATATTGTCACCGCCGTCAACGGGCGGAACATCAGCGAAGCAATCGAACTAACTGCCGCCGTCCGCCAAGCAGCAGCAGGTGACACCGTCACCCTCACCGTTGACCGCAACGGCTCGCTCCAACAGATCCCCGTCACTCTAGGCGGTGCCACCGATAGCTAAAGGTAGGCCATAAAATGCACGGGGCCCGGTTACTCTCGCAACCGGGCCCCGCAAAGGCACAACAGAACCTACAGTCAGCCATCGGGTCTAGAGCACCCCACCAGCAAAACCGTGCTGACGCCAAGCCTCAAAAACCGCAATAGAGGCGCTATTAGCCAGGTTGAGAGAACGCCGACCAGGCACCATAGGAATCTTCACCTGCTGAGTAACATGCGGGTCGTTCTGCACATCCTGAGGCAAACCCACCGACTCAGGGCCGAACATGAGCACGTCCCCTTCTTGATACTCAATATCTGCAAAATTAGTGCTGGCTGTAGTCGTGAAAGCAAACACACGGGCCGGGGCTAAAGCCGCCCAGGCATCCTCTAGAGTCTCATGCACGGTCATTACCGCCAGGTCATGGTAGTCAAGACCAGCTCGGCGCAGGTGAGCATCTTCAAAGGTGAAGCCTAAGGGCTTAACCAGGTGCAGCTCAGCGCCAGTAATAGCAGCTAACCGAATAGCATTACCGGTGTTGCCAGGAATTTCAGGGGTATAAAAAAGAATCTTGAACACCCCAACAGTTTACGCGCCCACCGTGAAATAAAAGCACGGTGGGAGCTGTTGAGAGGGTGAAGCAGTCCATAGCTCGCCCCGAAGGCGGGGAGTATGATGGAAGGCTGAATTGTTTTGACCGCCCGCCACGGAAAGGCCAGCGCCCATGCCCCGGGTCTACCTGGACCACGCCGCCACCACCCCCATGCTCCCACAGGCCATAGAAGCCATGGTTGAGCAGATGAAAACCGGCGGCAACCCCTCATCCCTGCACTCAGCGGGCCGTGCCGCTCGCTCCACCGTCGAATACGCCCGTGAGCGCATCGCCCAGGTCGCTGGTTGTGACGCCGCCGAAATCATCTTTACCTCCGGCGGCACCGAGGCCGATAACCTGGCCATCAAAGGGCTCTACTGGAAACGCCGGGAGGCTAACCCCACCGCAACCCGCATCATTGTCTCAGGAATTGAGCACCATGCGGTGGGCGATGCTGCGGAGTGGCTAGAAGCCCATGAGGGGGCCCAGATTACCTGGCTAGCTCCGGACGCCACCGGGCGAGTAAGCGCTCAAGCCGTCAGAGAGGCGGTAGGGCAGAACCCCGACACTGTAGCCCTCATTACCGTCATGTGGGCTAATAATGAGGTAGGTACCGTCCAACCCATTGCCGATATCGCCGCAGTAGCCCACGAGCACGGTATCCCCTTCCACACGGACGCGGTCCAGGCCTTCGGCACCCTGCCGGTTAACTTCAAAGAATCCGGTGCCACCACCATGGCAATCTCTGCCCACAAGATCGGTGGGCCCATGGGGGTTGGGGCCCTTATTGCCACCCGTAGCTCCCAGCTCATGCCGGTACTTCACGGCGGCGGGCAAGAACGCTCGGTGCGCTCCGGCACCATTGATGCCGCCTCCATCGCCGGCTTTGGGGCGGCAGCAGCCCATGCCGGGCAGAACCTCTTGGCTGAAGCCTCTCGCCAAGCCGCACTGCGGGATCAGCTCATCGACGGCGTCCTAGCTGCCGTACCCCAGGCACAACTACGCGGCGCTATCCCCGAGATACCCCAAGAGCGGGCTGCTGGAACCTACCAGCGGCTACCGGGCAACGCCCACTTCACCTTCCCCGGCTGTGAAGGCGACTCCCTGCTCTTCCTCCTGGATATGGCCGGGGTCGAGTCCTCTACTGGATCAGCCTGCAACGCCGGGGTACCCCGCCCCTCCCATGTCCTACTGGCTATGGGTCTCAGTGAGGGCCAAGCCCGCGGCGCCCAGCGTTTCACCCTGGGGCACACCAGCACCGAAGAAGACATCACTGCCCTGCTCCAGGCCCTACCCGGCGCCTGGGCCCAAGCTAAGAAGGCAGGCATGGCCGGGCATGAGCCGGACGCAACCCGCTGGAAATAAACGTAGCCGGGTAAGGCAGAATAGGACGCAGCAACCCGACCGCTGGCTCTAGAGGCTTGGTGAGAGCGGGCAGGTAGCTGACCGCGACCCTCTCGGGACTCGCGCGGGGCGCTCGCCCGATTCACGCCAGCCCCGAGCCAGCGGTCAAAGCTACCTGCCCGCCCCCACCCAAAAATTTCAACTATGACTAGACTGAGGACAACCCAATGAAAATTCTTGCTGCTATGAGCGGTGGTGTAGATTCCGCTGTTGCCGCCGCTCGCGCTGTTGAAGCTGGCCATGAGGTGGTCGGTGTGCACCTGGCGCTCTCCCGCATGCCCGGCACCTTGCGTACCGGCTCTCGCGGTTGCTGCACCATCGAAGATTCCATGGACGCCCGCCGAGTCTGCGACCAGCTAGGTATTCCCTTCTATGTGTGGGATTTTTCTGAGCGTTTCAAGGAAGATGTCGTCGATGATTTCATCTCTGAGTATGAGCATGGGCGCACCCCTAACCCCTGCATGCGCTGTAATGAGAAAATCAAGTTTGCTGCTTTGCTAGAGAAGGCTGTTGCCCTGGGTTTCGATGCGGTGGTGACCGGCCACTACGCCAAGGTTATTACTGATGAGGACGGTAACCGGGAGCTGCACCGGGCGGCCACCTGGGCTAAGGATCAGTCCTATGTGCTGGGTGTGCTCACCCATGAGCAGCTCAAGCACGCCTGGTTCCCCTTGGCTGATACTCCTTCTAAGGATCAGGTGCGCGCTGAGGCTGCTGAGCGCGGTTTCTCGGTGGCTAAGAAGCCTGACTCCTATGACATTTGCTTTATTCCTGAGGGTGATACCCGCGAGTGGCTAGAAGAGCATATTGAGATGGCCGAAGGCGATATTAAAGATACGGACGGGCGTGTGCTGGGTACCCACCGTGGCTCTCAGGCTTTTACTGTGGGCCAGCGTAAGGGCCTGGCGATTGGTCACCCGGCACCTGATGGGAAGCCTCGCTTTGTGTTAGAAATTCGCCCTAAGACCAATGAGGTGATTGTGGGCGGTAAAGATCTGTTAGAGATTGACGAGATCCGTGGGATTCGTGAAACCTGGGCTGGCTTACCAGTAGAAGAGGCTACTACCTTTATAGCCCAGGAGCCTGTGGCAGGTGCCCGTTCGGCGTCCTTTGAGGTGGCTGCCCAGGTGCGCGCCCACGCTGACCCGGTTCCCTCCACCGCTTACCTGGAGTGGGTGGCAGATGATGAGGCGGCTGAGTCTGGTGCCTTGCGTCTAGAAACTGTGGTGCGTCTTCACGAGAAACTAAGGGGTGTTGCCCCTGGCCAGACCATGGTGCTCTATCAGGGCACCCGTGTACTGGGCCAATCCACTATTGCCCGCGCCTACAGTCTGGACCGGGCAGATATTTCAGCTACCGCATAGGGGCGCGGCCTTGGTGCGCTGATGCGATTCCACTCACTGAGAATCAGGGTACTTGAGGCTAGTACCGGCCCCGGAAGGTTTTTAGACTAAAGATATGAGCACTACCCAACCAGACCATAACATGCAGGCCCACGCTACTTTTGATGCCCGTGCCACCTCCATGGCCGGGGTCGATCCCGCTGTCATGGAAGAACTGTTCACTATGCGCCAGGTGATTGACAATATGGATGCAGCCCTGGTGCATATCCTGGCTGAGCGTTTCCGTGCAACCCAGCGGGTGGGCCACCTCAAGGCCGAGTATTCCCTACCGGCAGGGGACCCTGGTCGTGAAGAGGCGCAGATTAAGCGTTTGCGCTCGCTGGCTGAGGCTGCTCATCTTGACCCGGAGTTTGCCGAGAAGTTTTTGAATTTTATTATTTCTGAGGTGATTCGGCACCACGAGAAGATTGCTGCTGAGGCTGAGCAGAAGGCTTAGCTCCCTGGCTTTTCCTTTGCTCTTATGGGTGGCCACCGGCCGGTGGCAGAAAGAGGTGATGTATGCCTGCATCTAGGCGCGCTCGTGCTGCCCTGTATCTGCCTACTGACGCAGAGATGCTAGCTGCCCGTAAAGATATGGAGACTCCTCTGACCTTTGAGGAGCATTTGACAGTTCGGGCTACCGGTATCGGCCCCTGGGCTGGGCATCATGTGGTTGATGCGGTGAGTCGTATTCGTGGTGAGCTGGGGGAACCTCATGTGAGTTACCTGCCTGAGCTGGCTGATAGGGGCTACCGGGCAACGCTGCTGGCTCGTTCTCTTGCGGCTTTGGAGGGGCTAAGTGCGGACGGCACCGCTGCGGGCTGGCGGCTGACGGCTGGTTATGCTGCTGAGGGGGATGCTGCTAGGTCCTTATTGGAATCGGATATCAATACCCTGGCCGATGTGGTAGGCAAAGAAAGCGGGCTGGCACCTGGCAGTATTAAGGTGCGCCTGCTGGGCCCTTTGAGCCTGGCCGCTAGTGCCTACCTCACGAATGGGGAGCGGGTACTTTCAGACTATGGTGCCCGGCGTGATCTGGCTGAGAGCCAGCGGGCAGGTTTTCATTCTTTGGTGAGGCTCTTAGAGCAGGCAGTTCCTGGCGCGCAGGTGCTGGTGCAGATTGATGAGCCGCTCCTTGGCGAGGTGGCAGCTGGGCAACTACCTACCTCTAGCGGGTACCGTACCTTGCGGGCTGTGCCACGCCATGAACTGGTTGCTCTGCTAGGTGCTGTGCACAGCGAATTGGAAGGCCTGGGGGTAAAGGTTGTAACCCGCGCCGATTACCTGAGGCTGCACCCGGAAGTGGGGGCAACCTTGGCTACCCCGATGCTGTCGATGGCAGGTCAGCCTACCTCCGCCTGGGAGGCTTTGGCACCCCGCCTGGAAGCTAAGGGTGGGCTTTACCTAGAGACTGCTGACCCTCTTCAGCGTGTTCCTGCCGGGGAGCTTGCCCACAGCCTGTGGCGTACCTGGTCTGATCTTGGGCTGGGGAAGACCTTGCTCAACCAGCTAGTTCTTGCAGAAACCGGTAACCTTGCAGTAACTGATCCGCAGCGAGCTACAAGCGTGCTGGGGCACCTGACAGAAACAGCCCGTGCCTTATCTGAAATCGCTCAAGAAGCCTAAATCAGCCAAGGGAGCTAAGCCCGGTAGACTAGGGTAAAGCCCACCTCGAACCTCACCAGGAGACCAACTGTGAAAGAAACCATTCTTGTCGTTGATGACGATGATGCCCTGTCAGAGATGGTGGGCATTGTGCTGGCACAAGAGGGCTACGAGACGGTCTTCTGTGAGGCTGGCGACCGGGCTTTTGAGTCTTTTACCACCTACCACCCCGACCTTATTCTGCTGGATTTTATGCTGCCAGGTATGGACGGTATCGAGGTTTGCACCCAGATTCGCAGAGAGTCTGACGTACCTATCATCATGCTAACTGCCAAGGGGGACACCGAAGATGTGGTCAAGGGCCTAGAAGCTGGCGCTGATGATTACATGACCAAGCCCTTTAAGCCTGCGGAGCTGCTGGCCCGCGTCCGCGCCCGTTTGCGCCCGCGCGAAGACCGCCACAATGAGCCCTTGCGTATTGGTAGCCTCACGATTGACCTGGCCGGGCATACGGTCAGCCGTGAAGGCCACACTATTCAGCTCACCCCTCTAGAGTTTGAGCTTTTAGCTAATCTGGCCCGCCAGCCTGGCCAGGTGATGACCCGCGAGGCCCTGCTAGGAAGCGTCTGGGGTTATGAGAAGACGGTGGATTCGCGTCTTGTGAACGTGCATATTCAGCGTCTGCGCGCCAAGATTGAGCGTGACCCTGAGAACCCTGAAATTGTGCTGACTGTGCGCGGGGTGGGTTATAAGGCCGCGGCAGGCCACCGCTAACCCGTGACTGGTTCTTCATCTCGCGTATCCGCCCAGACTAGCACCAGCTCAGGGGCCTCCTACACCTATGGGCCTCTAGCTAATGCCCGTAGGCTCTGGCGCCAGTCCTTGCAGTTCCGTGCCGTGGCAGCCGCTGCTGGCCTGCTCCTGGTGGCTTTCATCTTTGTGGGGTCTTTTATTTCCCACCAGATTGCTAGCTCTCTTTTCCGCGGCAACCTTGAACAGGCCCTTGAGGAGTCCTCGGCTGGTTTTAGTAACGTACAGACCTTGATTAACGGTTCTGATGCGACTGGCCGCACTGAGATTCAACGTGATGTGTCACGTTTTCTTACTGTGCTTGAGAGTAGTAGTGCCGATAGCAACCGTCACTGGGTGCTGCTGAAAGGCGTGAACGCCACCACCGATGGTTTTATTGCAGAGCAGGCCCAGAGCACTGAGTTCTCTGCTAGTGATGTTCCTGAGGACTTGGCTCAGAGTGTGAGTGAGGGGAACGGTATCTACTGGCAGTCCTCGAGCATGATCTCAGCGGACGGACGCCGCGCCCCGGCCCTGGTGGTGGGCACCAGTATCTCGATACCGCAGAACCCTGACTATTCTCTCTACCTGATTTATGATTTATCGACCTCACAGGCCACTGTGCAGTACGTCAATTTGGTGGTCTGGGTAGGGTTCGGTGTGCTTCTGGTGGTGGTTTTGACTATTGTGTGGGTGACAGCTCGCCTGGTGATCCGCCCGATTAGGTCTACTGCTATCACCGCTGAGAAGCTAGCTGCAGGTGATCTTGACCAGCGTGTTTTGGTGCGTGGGCAGAATGAAACGGCGCGTCTGGGCCTGTCCTTTAACCGGATGGCTGATTCCTTACAAGATCAGATTTCTCGTCTTGAGAAGCTCTCGACTATGCAGCAGCGCTTTGTCTCTGATGTGTCGCATGAGTTGCGCACCCCGCTCACTACGGTGCGTATGGCTGCCGATATGTTGCATGATCATCGTGAGAACATGGAGCCCCTCTATAAACGATCAACTGAGCTGCTCTATAACCAGGTAGACCGCTTCGATTCCCTTCTAGCTGATCTACTGGAAATTTCTCGTTTTGATGCTGGCTCCCAGACTCTCGATACGGTGTCAGTAGATTTTATGGCTGTGCTTGATGAAGTGCTTAAAGCGGTAGAGCCCCACCTGATTCGTACGAACACACGCTTGACTGTGCACACGGATCAGAGCGAGATTATGGTCGATATGGACCACCGCCGTATTGAGCGAGTGCTCCGTAACCTCATCTTCAACGCTGTAGAACACTCTGAGGGCCAGCCCATTGATATTTACGTCGATGCTACTGAAAGTACCTTGGGTGTGGCGGTGCGTGATCACGGTATCGGTTTGAGCCCTGAAGAAACTGAGCAAGTTTTCAACCGTTTCTGGCGTGCAGATACTTCCCGGAAACGTACTTTGGGGGGCACCGGTCTGGGGCTTTCTATTGCTGCTGAGGACGTCCGTCTGCACCAGGGCACCCTCGAAGCCTGGGGCATCAAGGGGGAAGGTGCTTGCTTCCGCATGACTATCCCGATTGATCAGGATGTGCCTATGGGCCCTTCCCCTGTCTTGCTGAGCGGCGAGCCCTTAGCTGCGCCGTCCGCACCTGTGGATTCTGCCCCTGCAACTGGTGCTACCGCGACTGCCAACGCCATTATCTCAACCTCATCGGAGCCCACCGTTGAACCCTAATCTTTCCCGCCGGTCAGCTCTTAGCCTCACTGTGAGTTCTTTGCTGACCTTCACCGCCTGCGCCACTATCCCTACGAACGGGGAGGTGAACCACTATGCTGACCCTCAAGCTAGGGGGAAGGCCTCTACTAGCGGCAGCTCACCTGAAGGCCCTGCCCCTGGTGCCCGCCCTACCGAAATCATTGCGGGCTTCTTGCACGCGGGCGTTGGTGTAGCTGATGACTACAGTGTTGCCAGACTCTACTTAACGGAAGATCTTGCCCAGTCCTGGCGGCCAGATGGGCGCACCCTGGTCTACGATTCGGCTTTCACTACAGCCTCTATCACTGACTCGACCTACCAGGTGGCCGTACCTGCGAGCACCTTGGTCGATAACAGGGGGCTAGCTACCTCGTACACTACGGTAGCTGATACCGACATAGAATTTACTCTACGCCAGGTTGATGGTGAATGGCGTATCTCATCAGCCCCCGATGGGACGGTGCTGAGCAGGGCTGAGTTCACTGAGGTTTTCAGCCCCTTCACCCTCTATTTTTATGACCCCACCTACACCTATGCGGTGCCTGATATTCGCTGGTTTGCTGAGCGAAGCACAGTAGCTACATCTTTGGTGAGGGTACTTTTGGAGGGGCCTGCGCCTTATCTGGTGGGTGCTGTTGCTAGCGCAGTTCCAGCTGATACCAGGCTGACGCGCAACTCGGTACCTATTGATGGTGGGGTGGCTGATGTTAGGCTCTCAGGGGGCAATGCTCTTTCTACAGCTAGTGCTCTTGAGGTTGAGCGTCTGCGTACTCAGCTCACCCAGACTCTCACCGCTCTTGCTTCAGTGACTACGGTGCAGCTGACCATTGATGATCAGATTGTGGGGGCTTCTACCCTGGAGAATTATCGGGAGCCTGCTGTTAATTCTGAGGTTGCCCGCAATATTGTGGGTATTGAAGAAAACCGTCTGATTACTCGTGCAACTCTTGATGATGTGGCGAGCCAGCAGACTATTGTGGAGACTTCAGCCCCGGCTCTTATTACCTTGCCTGCTATGAATTACACCCGTAACTACTATGCCTTCACCAATACGGGGCAGGATGAGATTTGGTTGGCCAGTTCTAATGGGGCACGGTCTGTTTACCGGGGCACCCATGTGTTGGCGCCGTGTTTTGACCACCAGAATTGGTTGTGGGTGGGGGAGCAGGACGGTTCGGTGCGGGTTATTGCTGCGGGGCAGGAAGACCGCACCCCCCATACTATTGCTAGCTGGCTCAGTGGGGAGCTCTTGCACAGTATTTCTATTGCCCGAGATGGTACTCGTGCTGTGCTTGTGACCTCCTCTGCTCATGGGAATAGTTATGGGGCTTGGGTGTGCGCTATTCGTAGGGCTGCAGATGGTACCCCTGAGCAGCTTCTTGCCCCGGTGCGGTTAGGTGCAGAGATGAGCCCTCGGGGGGCGGAGTGGGTCAGTGATGTTGAGGTCTTCCTATGGAATGGGGAGACCGCTCAGACGGAGCTGGTATCTTTGACGGGTGAAAATACTCAGTACGATTCTTTGCAGGGTGTTACTCGGATTGTGACTGGTAGGGGCCTTGACCAGGTGGTGGCGATGACCGGTGATGGGGGGCTCTATACGGTGGCTGGGCTGAGTTGGACTCGTAGTGAAAGTAGTTTGAGCCAGATTAACTATTCTGGCTAGTTAACTATTTTGGCTAGATTGGTCCGGATCAGTTATCCCTGCTTCTTGTGCTGACCTGGCTGATGAGTAGATGCTGTGGGTATGAGATTTACCCGCCCCTTTGTTCCGCCTTTGCCCGATATGCGAACCAGTTGGAGACAGGCCACAGAGCTTTTCTTCCCGCGAGTGTGTGCTAGCTGCCAGGTTTTTGGCCCTACTATGCTGGCTTCTTATGCTCTTTGCCCGGTGTGTGACCGGCTGGTTCGCCTAGCTACCCTTAATGTGCATTCTGCTGTCTTGCCGGGCACTCAGTTGCCGGTGGTTTCTTCTGGGCGTTACGAGCATGAACTGGGGCGGTGTGTTTTGGCTTATAAGGACGCCGGGCGCACCGACCTTAGCCCCTATCTGGCTGCTGCTGTGGCGCGGGCTGTGCGCTCTCTTGTCGATTCTTGTCAGGGGGCCTTGGGGCAGGGTGGGCCACTTTATCTGGTTCCTTTGCCCTCTAGTAGGGCTTCTGTTCGTAGGCGTGGTTATGCTCCTGCCCCCTTATTGTGTCGTTCTGCTGTGCCCTTGCTGGGTTCTTTAATGGATGTGAGGGTGGTGGATGCGCTTGCCCAGGTTCCTGCCTGGGTGAGGCTGGTGCGGGGGCGAGAGGGAGCTAGGGCTCAGAAAACCTTGGGGGTTGAGGAGCGCCATCGGCAGATGCGGGGGAAGCTTACTCTTGGTAGGCCTGCCTTGCACTGGGTGGGGCGTCATTATTCTTTAGAGGGTGTTACCTGTGTGCTGGTTGATGATGTGTTAACTACTGGTGCTTCTTTGCGGGAGGGGTATCGGGTGCTGAGTGAGCGGGGTGCTATGGTCTTGGGTGGGGCGACTATTGCTTATGTTCCCAAGCGGCAGCCATATATCATAGGGTGACCTATCGCAGCAAAATTGAGGTTTTTCCTGCGCAAAGAACTGTAAAAGATGTAAGAAAAAATGACTTGGGCCACAAGAGGGCGTAGACTTGTAGACAAGGAATCCACAAGATAGATTCCCCGATGTTCGGCAGTCACAAGGCCGGGCATTCACCCCCTGAGAATGGAGGGAATTGTGGAACTCAACATCACCGGACGCAACGTCAAAGTAAGCGAACGTCTACAGGAGCATGTCGAAAGTAAAATCACCAAGTTTGAAGCCTTGGGTGAAAATGTAACTGACATCGAAGTTAAATTCACCAAGGAAGGCCAGAGTGGCCCCGCATCTATCCGGGTGGAAATCACTGTTATTGGCCGTGGCCCTGTGCTCCGCGCAGAAGCAACAGGCCAAGACAAGTTCGCAGTATTCGACGAAACCTACGGCAAGCTTCTAGAACGCCTGCGCCGCGCCCGTGATCGTCGCAAGACCCGTCGCTCAGGCGGCAAGCGCCCCGTTTCAGTCTCTGAGGCCACTGGCGCAATCCCCGTCATCACCGACCAGGTTGCCCTCACCGAGATTCAGGCTGATGACCTGCCCGTTGAAGAAGCAGCTTTCGCTGGGGACTACGACCTGCACGAAGAAGCAGATTCACCCATCGAAATTCGTCAGAAGACCTTCCCTGCCGATCACATGACTCCCGAAGAGGCTGTTGATCGCATGGAGCTGGTTGGCCACGATTTCTTCCTCTACGTTGATAAGGCCACCGGGGCACCGGCAGCGGTCTACCGCCGCAAGGGTTGGTCCTACGGTGTCATCACCCTTGAGGAAGACGCCAGCTAGAATTAGCGCTAAAACTAACTAGTTTTATTGCAGGGCCCTCTGCCTTCTTTGACCCTTAGTTACTTTGACCAGGGTAAGAGCAAGGTAGGGGGCCCTGCTCTGCCTTAACCTTCTTTGAGAGAATAAAAGGTGGGTCTATCAAGCCCACAGGTGAACCTCTCCCTCCTTCGGGGGGTCTAAACTAGAATAGTGTGAGCATGGTGGGCTGATCCTGCCCGCCCCTATCCAACCAATCAAGGAGCAAACTTCAGTGGCATCTCTCTTGGAAAAGCTACTCCGCAGTGGAGACCAAAAAGTCCTCAAACAGCTGCGAGCTTATACCGATGCGGTGAACTCACTCGAAGACAGCTTTGTCGCGATGAGCGACGCCGAGCTACGCGCTGAGACAGACGCCTTCCGCAAACGTATTAAGGACGGCGAGTCACTAGATCTGCTGCTCCCTGAAGCTTTCGCGGTGGTCCGTGAAGCCTCACAGCGAACCCTGGGCAAGCGTCATTATGACGTGCAGCTCATGGGTGGTGCCGCCTTGCACCTGGGCAATATTGCCGAAATGAAAACCGGTGAAGGTAAAACCCTGGTCGCTACAGCCCCGGCCTACCTGAACGCTCTTTCTGGCAAGGGTGTGCACGTGGTGACTGTCAACGACTACCTGGCCGAGTACCAGGCTAACCTCATGGGGCGCGTCTTCCGTTTCCTGGGGCTAGAGTCAGGCGTCATTTTGGCGAACCAGACCCCCGAAGTGCGCCGCAAACAGTACCAAGCGGATATCACTTACGGCACGAATAACGAGTTCGGTTTTGATTACCTGCGCGATAACATGGCCTGGACTAAAGAAGACCAGGTGCAGCGCGGGCATAACTTCGCCATCGTCGATGAGGTTGACTCGATTCTGATTGATGAGGCCCGCACCCCGCTCATCATTTCTGGCCCTGCTATGGGTGAAGCTAACCGCTGGTACGGTGAGTTCGCCCGCCTTGCCCGCACCCTGGTTGCCGGTGAAGACTACGAGGTCGATGAGAAGAAGCGCACCGTGGGCGTGCTAGAAGCTGGCATCGACAAGGTGGAAGACCACCTGGGTATCGATAACCTCTACGAACCTCAGAACACCCCCCTGATTGGCTTCCTCAACAATGCCATTAAGGCTAAAGAGCTCTTCAAGGGCAATAAAGACTATGTGGTCATGAACGGTGAAGTCATGATCGTTGATGAGCACACCGGCCGTATTCTGGCTGGCCGCCGCTACAATGACGGTATTCACCAGGCCATTGAGGCTAAGGAAGAAGTTGAGGTTAAGCCTGAGAACCAGACCATGGCTACCGTCACCTTGCAGAACTACTTCCGCATGTACGACAAGCTCTCGGGCATGACCGGTACCGCAGAAACTGAGGCAGCCGAATTTATGAACACCTATGAGCTAGGTGTTGTGCCCATTCCTACCAATAAGGAAAAGCAGCGTAAAGACCGGCCCGATAAGGTCTACAAGAACGAAATCGCTAAGTTCAACGCGGTCGTCAAAGACATCCAAGAACGCTACACTACCGGTCAGCCGGTGCTGGTGGGTACCACCAGCGTGGAGAAATCTGAGTACCTTTCTAAGCTGCTGTCTAAGGCAGGGGTACGCCACGAGGTTTTGAACGCTAAGAACAATGCCCGTGAAGCTGCCATTGTGGCCCAGGCTGGCCGCAAGGGGGCCGTGACTGTGGCAACCAACATGGCAGGCCGTGGCACCGACATTATGCTCGGCGGTAACCCTGAGTTTGAGGCCGTTGAGACCATGAAGACTCTGGGCCTTGACCCCAACAAGAAGCCTGAAGAGTATGAGGCTAAGTGGCCTGAGGTGCTTGAGGCTGCGGAGAAGGCTTCTGCTGCTGAACACGATGAGGTCACAGCCCTGGGCGGCCTCTATGTGCTGGGCACTGAGCGTCACGAGTCACGCCGTATCGATAACCAGCTGCGCGGACGTTCTGGCCGCCAGGGGGATCCCGGCGAATCCCGCTTCTACCTGTCTCTCTCTGACGATTTGATGCGTCTCTTTAACGGGCAGGCCGCGGCCCGCCTCATGGCAGGTGCCCCTGACGATACTGCCCTGGAAGCAAAGCTTGTTTCCCGTATCATCGCTAATGCCCAGGGCCAGGTTGAGGCCCGTAACGCTGAGCAACGTAAGAACGTGCTCAAATATGATGATGTGCTCAACCGCCAGCGCGAGGCCATGTATAAGGACCGTGCTCAGATTCTTGCCGGTGATGACCTTAAAGAGCAGATTGCTAAGTTCCGTACCGAGGTGATTACTTCAGCTATTGATGCTCAGGTGGGCGAGGGTCACGCGGAGGACTGGGACTTTGACAAGCTCTGGGAGAACCTGCGCACTATCTTCCCTGTCTCCATTACTCCTGAGGATTTGGCTGAAGAAGCGGGCGATAAGACCAAGATTACCCGTGAGCAGATTCGTAAAGAAGTGCTGGATGACGCTGAGATGCAGTACCGGGAGCGTGAAGAGTACGTTGGTGAGGACGCCATGCGCGAGGTTGAACGTCGCGTTGTCCTGTCTGTTATCGGTAAGCGTTGGCCTGAGCACCTCTACGAGATGGATTATCTCAAGGAAGGTATCGGTCTGCGCGCTATGGCCCAGCGTGATCCTCTGGTGGAGTACCAGCGTGAAGGCTATGCCCTCTATCAGAGCATGATGGGTGCTATCCGTGAAGAGACTGTTGTCATGCTTTATAGTGTTGATTTGTCTAAGCAGCGTACTCAGCAGTCTAAGGTTGAGCTGAAAATTCCTGCTCAGCCTAAGTTCTTGCAGTACTCTGCTCCTTCTGAGTCCGGTAAGGCTGAGGTGCACACTGAGGCTGTCAATGACCGGAGCAATGAGCAGATTTCTATTCTGAACCAGCGTAAGAAGTAGCGCTATAAAAAAGTAGCGCTATAGAAAAGTAGCGCAGCACAGCAGCAAGGCCCCCAACCCTGAAAGAAGGGTTGGGGGCCTTTACTGTAGGCGGGGGTTACGGGCCTTTTCTTCCTAGCGCCCTGCCCTGAAAGTTCTTAGAGGGTCTGGTCTGTGCCCAGGTAGCCCAGGACGTCCTCGTGCAGGTGGCCGTTGGTAGCTAGGGCATTGCCGCCGTGGGGGCCGTCCGCTCCTGCCAGGGAGGTGAAGCGTCCGCCTGCTTCGGTCACGATGGGGACTAGGGCAGCCATGTCGTAGAGGCCTAGTTCTGGTTCGGCTGCGGCATCGACTACGCCTTCTGCCACCATCATGTAGGACCAGAAATCCCCGTAGGCACGGGTGCGCCAGACGGTGTCGGTCAGGTCGATGAACTTATCTCTTAGGCCCAAATCTCGCCAGCCAGTGAGGGAGGAGTAGGAGAGGGAGGCGTCTTCTAGCTTGTTAACGGAGGAAACGGAGATGCGGGTGGCTCTAGCCAGGGAGCGGCCGGTGTAGGCGCCAGTGCCTTGAGCGGCCCACCAGCGGCGCTGGAGGGCGGGGGCTGAGACCACACCGACCACCGGCTTGCCCTGATCCATGAGAGCAATGAGGGTGGCCCAGACCGGTACCCCGCGCACAAAGTTTTTGGTTCCGTCGATGGGGTCGATGACCCATTGGCGGGGGGATGAGCCGGTTTCACCGAATTCTTCACCTAGCACTGAGTCGCGGGTGCGTACTCGGGAGAGCTGGGAGCGGATGAGCTGTTCTGCTTCGCGGTCGGCGTCGGTGACGGGGGTTAGGTCGGGTTTGGTGTCAACGGCGAAGTCGTGGGAGGTGAACTTGGCCAGGGTTAGGCGGTCTACCGCATCAGCCATGATGTGGGCTAGGCGCAGGTCGTCGGTGTAGTTAGTCATGATCTCGTTTGTTGTGGGGTTAGAGGTCTAGGGCGCCGAGTTCTTTTTCGGCGTCGCCGGTTTCTTCATCGACGCGTAGGAGCTTGCGCAGAGAGTCGAGGCGTTCAGGCCCGGCGGGCCCGGCGTGGCCTGCCTGGACGTAGGCGCTCAGGCCGCAGTCGGGGGCTGAGGCTGAGTGGATGCAGCCCTTGGGGCAGTTGGCTGAACCGGGGGCCAGGTCGGTGAAGGAGGCAACGAGGGTCTCTGGTTCGACGTGGGCTAGGCCGAAGGAGCGGATACCGGGGGTGTCGATAATCCAGGTGCCCGGCGCTGCCTTCTGGGGCTGTAGGGCCAGTGCGGAGGAAGAAGTGTGGCGGCCTCGCCCGGTAACGGCGTTAACATGCCCGGTGGCTCGTTCGGCCCCGGTGAGGGCATTGACCAGGGTTGATTTGCCCACCCCAGAGTGCCCTAGCAGCACAGAGACGGTGCCGTCTAGGTAGGTGGAGAGTTGTTCTACCAGGGAGAGATCTAGGCCTTGGGAGCCTTCTTCGCTGGGGGCGCGCCCGTCCTTGGCTTTGGAGAGCACGATGGTGAGCTCAACGTCCTGGTAGTAGTCCAGTAGCCAGGCTGGGTGTTTGAGGTCGGTTTTGGTGATGCAGAGAATGGGGGTGAGCCCGGCGTCAAAGGCGGCAGCTAGTGACCGGTCGATGAATCCGGTGCGCGGTTCGGGGTTTTCTGCGGCAACCACGATGACCAGGTTGTCGGCATTGGCTACGACTACGCGTTCGACGGGGTCAGTGTCGTCGGCGCTGCGGCGCAGCAGGTTGGTGCGTTCTTCAATGCGTACCAGGCGGGCGAGGGTATCGGGTTTGCCGCTGGTGTCTCCTACCAGGGCGACCTTATCTCCTACGACGATGGGGGAGCGGCGCAGTTCGCGGGCGCGCACGGCGGTCACGGTTCGCTCGCTTGGTTGCCCTTCATCGAGTATGGCGGTGTAGCGGCCGCGGTCTACGGTGATGATGCGGCCGATCTGGGCGTCCTTGTGGGCAGGGCGGTCTTTGGTGCGGGGGCGGGAGCCCTTCTTGTTGGGGCGTACGCGCACGTCGCTTTCATCCCAGGAGCGGCGCATTAGGCAGCACCTTCCTTCCACTGGTTGAGCATGTTCTGCCATAGCCCGGTGAAGTTGGGTAGGGTTTTGGCGGTGGTTTCAACATTTTCAACGACCACCCCGGGCACGAGGAGGCCTATGACGGCTGCGGCGGTGGCCATGCGGTGATCGGAGTAGGTGCGCATAAGGGCGCCTTGGGTGGCCGGGGCGGTGATGCGAATACCGTCTGGGGTTTCTTGGGCGCTGCCGCCTAGGCGGTTGATTTCGGTGGTGAGGGCGGCAAGGCGGTCAGTTTCGTGCCCGCGCAGATGAGCGATACCGGATAGGACGCTGGTAGCTGGTGAGAGCGCCATGAGGGCAGCAAGGGTGGGGGCTAATTCCCCGGCTTCTGCCAAATCTAGTTCGAGCCCGGGCAGTCCGGACGCCGCACCCCCGGCGGGGCCGGTGACGGTCAGGTTCCCGTCGGTCAGCTCCACATCTGCCCCGAAGAAGGGCAGAATGGTGCGCCAGTAGTCCCCGCCCTGGGTGGTGGAGTGGGGCCAGCGTGGAACTGTCACTGAGGCACCGGTGGCCACAGCAGCTACCAGGAAGGGGCCAGCGTTGGAGAGGTCTGGTTCAACGGTCACTTCAAAACCGGGGAAACCACCGGGGGTAACGGTCCAGGTGTCGGTGCCGTTGAATTCAACACTGATGCCCAGTTCCCGCATGGTTTCAAGGGTCATCTCAATGTGGGGCATGGAGGGCACCGGGCCGCCTTGGTGGCGCAGAACCAGACCCTGTTTAAACCGGCAGGCAGCCAGGAGCAGGGCAGAGACAAACTGGGAGGAGCCAGAGGCATCTATGGTCAGCTCGGGTACTTCTACCGCACCGGCCGATTTGACCGTAAAGGGCAGGGCGCCGCGGCCTGCGTCCTCAACAGTGACCCCTAAGCCCCGTAGGGCTTCAATGACGGGCAGCATGGGGCGTAGCCTCGCGTGCTCATCGCCATCGAAGGAGAAGGTGCCCGGTAGCAGGGCCGCCACCGGGGGCACAAAACGCATGACGGTGCCTGCCAGCCCTACATCAATGGACACCTCACGGGCAGAAGGTGCAGAAAAATCTAGGGGAGTTACCCGTAGATCTGGGCCAAAGGCGCTGCCGGTCTCAATCTCTTCAAAGTGGGCGCCCAGGGCGGTGAGGGCCGCTACCATGAGCTGGGAGTCACGCGAATGCAGGGGGGCGTGAATGATGGAGGGGCTATCTGCTAGGGCAGCTAGAAGCAGGTAGCGGTTGGTCAGCGACTTGGAACCGGGAATCTCTACACGGGCACGTGCACCAGACGGTACTGTGACGCTGGGCGCGAGCCAGTCTCCAGGGGCAAGGAGGGCTTGCTTGGTCGCATCAACCACAAATAAAACCTACTTCGGTATCAGTTACTAGGGCGTATTCCCTCCCTATTTTAGGTGGCTTAGCCTGCAAATAAGAAAACCCCGCACCGTTTTAGGGAGCGGGGTTTGTAAAAGTTTACGGCACCTTAGGGTGCTGCGTTTTATGGTTTAGGCGAAGATGTCCTCAACCTTTTTCTGGGTCTCAGAAGCAACGTCCTGAACATCGGAAGCCAGCTGGTGAGACTTCTTAGCTACCTGGTCACCGAGCTTTGAGGCACGCCAAGCCAAGGAGGGGCTACCATCGGTGTCGACCGCAGAAATTGCGATAGCACCGAGCAGGGAGCCGTTGATCACGGCGGTGTTACGGCGGGCGGTCTTCTGTTCCTTGGTGTCAGCTTCCTGAGAGCGGTATTCAAGGTAGGAGTTGATAGCACCGGTAGCGAGCAGGACGCTGGCTGAGAGGCGCGGTAGCTTACCGAGTGCGAAGAGGGTACCGGCAGCTACTTGGGAGCCAGCTAGTGCCTGACCGACCAGCTTTTCCTGGCCGCGCAGGATGGAGAGCTGAGGGGCGGTGGTTGCAGCTAGGTCGATGACCTTGGTGAGGTGTTTGGAAGATTCGGGGTCACGCAGACGGTCAACACCCGAGATAATGAAGCTTGAAGCTAGCAGGGGGCGAGCAAAACGGCGAACTAATGACATGAGTTCCTCCTTTACGGGGTGTGTGGCCCCATTTGCGGTGTATCACAGATACCTATCACTACTAAGCATACATATAGACCGGTGGGTTCACCTACTTCACACCACCACAAACACAAAAAACACCTCAAAACAAGGAATAAGAAACCATCTCACCGGTTGAACCTAAGGCACTTACTAGACCAGCCCACCTACCAGGCAGGTACAGTAAGACAAAAGACCACCGCAAACCTGGAGGGACATGACACCCACGCCCCCGGACCCCACCACTGAACCTGACCTGCGCGCCCAAGAAACAGACGCAGACCGCAAAGCCCGTTTCGAACGAGAAGCCCTGGGCTACGTTGACCAGCTTTACGCCGCAGCCCTACGCATGGCTCGCAACCCACAAGACGCTGAAGACCTAGTGCAAGAGGCCTACATGAAAGCCTTCTCAGCCTTTCACCAATACACACCAGGAACCAACCTCAAAGCCTGGCTCTACCGCATCCTGACCAACACCTACATCAATGTCTACCGCAAACGACAACGTGAGCCCTACCAGGCTCACACCGACACTGTCCAAGACTGGCAGCTTGCCCAAGCCGGAGCCCACGACTCAAAAGGGCTACCCTCAGCAGAAAATGAGGCCCTAGCCCACCTACCCGATAACGACGTTAAAGAAGCCCTGCAATCCATCCCTGAAGACTTCCGTATGGCCGTCTACTACTCCGATGTTGAAGGGTTCTCCTACAAAGAAATCTCCGAGATCATGGATACCCCCATCGGCACCGTCATGTCTCGCCTGCACCGGGGGCGCAAACTGCTCAGAGACAAACTGACCGACTACGCTACTGAACGCGGCATCACCACCACCGGCACGGCCAAGGCCAGCACCGCTAGGGCCTCAGAAAGGAGCCACCTATGACCCCCATACAGCATCACAGCCCCTCCACGCCCTGCGAAGAACGCCTGGCCAGAATCTACACCTACATTGACGACCCGCTCAGCTGCCAAGACCTAGAAGAACTGCAAGCCCACCTAGCTGAATGTGATACCTGCGCTCAGGAGTATGACATTGAGTGCATTATCCGCCAAGCAGTGCGCCGCACCTGCAAGGAAACCGCCCCCCTTGATCTCAAGAGCCGTATTAGGGCCTGCATCGACGATATCCACGCAGAGGGGCACCCGGCAGGTAGATAGGCACTGCGATGAGCTCATAGCAAAGGGCCCCTGCTCGCTTCTGCGAGTAGGGGCCCTTGTTGATTGCCTTATGAGTTGGGGCGCTTACCGTGGTTAGCGCTACCCTTACGGCGATCCTTACGCTTGCGACCGCGCTTGCTCATGAGAGCCTCCTTGATCAAGGTGGAGTGCCCGTCAGGATAACGGGGCACAGATGGTCGAT
>JAXFPK010000133.1:0-28287 GCA_034179845.1 Rothia sp. (in: high G+C Gram-positive bacteria)
CTGCTGCGCCTGGATCTCAACCGGCGGTGCCGGCCACTTCGTCAAGATGGTGCACAACGGTATCGAATACGCTGACATGCAGGTCATCGGCGAAGCCTACGACTTGCTCCGCACCGTTGCAGGGCTCGAACCTGCTACCCAGGCAGAAATCTTCACCCAGTGGAACGCCACTGAGCTCAACTCTTACCTCATCGAAATTACTGCTGAGGTCCTAGCCCAGGTGGATGCTAAAACCGGCAAGCCCCTGGTCGATGTCATCGTTGACCAAGCAGGCCAGAAGGGTACCGGCCGCTGGACCGTACAGGCCGCCCTTGACCTCGGTGCCCCCGTCTCTGCTATCGCAGAATCTGTTTTCGCTCGTGCCCTCTCATCAGGTAACGCTGAAGCCCGTAAACAGGCCCATGAAGAACTGCCTGCTGGTCTAATCGCAACTACCGCTGTTGCTAACGGTGATGAAGAGTTCATTGAGGACGTCCGCAAGGCTCTTTTCGCTTCTAAGCTGGTTTCCTACGCTCAGGGTCTAGATATGCTGGCTAAGGCAGGTAACGAGTACGGCTGGGACCTCAAACTCGATGTTATTGCTGGCCTCTGGCGTGCCGGCTGCATCATTCGCGCAGAACTGCTAGGTGAAATCATGAACGCCTATAAGGACGATGCCCCCGCCAACATGCTCCTGGCTCCTGGCTTCAAGAAGCTCATGGAAGAACTCGTTCCCTCCTGGCGCCGTGTGGTTGCCAAGGCAACTGCTGAGGGCGTGCCCGTTCCTGTCTTTGCCTCATCCTTGAGCTACTACGACGGCTTGCGCCGCAAGCGTCTGCCTGCTGCCCTCATCCAGGGCCAGCGTGACTTCTTTGGCGCTCACACCTACGGTCGTATCGACTCTGAGGGCATGTGGCACACCGAATGGAGCGGCGACCGCAGCGAAATTAACGCTGAGGACTCCCACACCCACTAGCCACCCCTGAGGCTCATCAATCTGCGCCCCGCCGTACTAGTGCAGGCGGGGCACAAAACAGTATGAAACAATGCCCTATCACACCTGCATGTGATAGGGCATTGTTGCACTTAGGGGTAGGGCTAGATCCACATGGTGGGGTCCACATACTCCACAGCATCCACCAGCGGCTTCTTATTCTCTGGGGTGCGCGGACGCGAGCGAGCCGGGATGCCGGTAATAATGGAGTCCTCCGGGTGGTCATGCACGACCACAGAATTACCACCAATTGCGGAGCCAGCACCGATAAGAACAGGGCCCAAAATCTTGGCGCCAGCACCGATAGTTACCCGGTCGCCAATGGTGGGGTGGCGTTTACCCTTCTCAAGTGAACGCCCACCCAAGGTCACCCCGTGATACAGCATGACGTCATTGCCGATTTCAGCGGTCTCACCGATAACTACCCCCATGCCGTGGTCAATGAAGAAGCGCCGGCCGATGGTTGCACCGGGGTGAATTTCAATGCCCGTCATGAACCGGGCAAACTGGCTCAGGGTGCGGGCTAAGGTTCGGGTAGATTCTGTCTGCCAGAGTTTATGGGCTACCCGGTGGGCCCAAATCGCGTGCATACCCGAATAGTTGATGATGATTTCCATATCACCGCGGGCTGCGGGGTCATGTGCTTTGACGGTGTCTAAGTCTTCACGCAGGCGCGCTCGGAAACTCATGCTTCTCCTCAACATTATGGGCAGGGGAGCCCTGATAGCGCTCCTGCTGAACTCTACAACAGTCACCGGCAGAACGAAATTCCGTCTCACCCGAAATATGTAGGTCACACCCGGGCAGGGCCCGAATGGAATTATACGCCCTTCATAGGAGCGGGCACCCCGCTGCTAATCAGCGAGGTGCCCGACGTCTGCGGTGGTGTTTTTAGCCGCGGATGTCTTCGTAGAGCAGAGTGGAGATGTAGCGTTCGCCAAAGTCAGGGACGATAGCGACAATCAGCTTCTCGGCGTTCTCGCTCTTCTTAGCCTCTTCAAGAGCTGCCCAGACAGCAGCACCGGAAGAGATACCGCCGAGGATGCCTTCTTCTATGCCTAGCTTGCGGGCGGTGGCTACAGCATCGTCAATAGCTACGTCTGCGACAGCGTCGTAGATGTCGCGGTTGAGAGTGTCAGGCACGAAGTTAGCGCCCAGACCCTGAATCTTGTGGGGGCCAGCCTTACCCTCGGTGAGTAGGGGAGAATCCTTGGGCTCAACAGCAACGATTTTTACCTCGGGGTTCTGCTCCTTGAGGTACTTACCGGCACCTGAGACGGTGCCACCGGTGCCCACACCAGCAACGAAGATATCAACCTTACCCTCGGTAGCTTCCCAAATCTCGGGGCCAGTGGTCTTGTAGTGGATCTCGGGGTTAGCGTCGTTGGAGAACTGTGAGGCCAAAATAGCGTTCTCGGTGGAGGCTACGATTTCCTTGGCCTTCTCAACGGCACCGCGCATACCCTCAGAACCGGGGGTCAGCACGATTTCAGCGCCGTAGGCGCGTAGCATGACGCGACGCTCGTTGCTCATGGTTTCGGGCATGGTCAGGATGACCTTGTAGCCACGAGCGGCACCTACCATTGCTAGGGCGATACCGGTGTTGCCTGAGGTTCCTTCAACGATAGTTCCGCCAGGCTTGAGAGCACCTGACTTCTCGGCGGCGTTGATAATAGCGACACCGATGCGGTCTTTAACAGAGTTAGCGGGGTTGTAAAATTCCAGCTTCACCGCGATGTTACCGGGCAGGTCTGCATCCAGGCGGTTGAGGCGGATGAGGGGAGTGCTGCCGACAACTTCGGTGATGTTCTTGTACATCTTTGACATGGTTACACCTTTCAGGTGGAAACGATAGATGGTTCGCCCTCTAGTCTACGAAACAAAGGGGGAGGGCTTAACTTCTAAGAAACCTGGCGTAATGTTCCCTAGTCTTAGCCAGCTTGGGGTTAATGACAGCCATACAGTAGCCCTGGTAGGGGTTACGGGTATAGTAGTTCTGGTGGTAGTCCTCAGCCTCATAGAAAGTACCTAGAGGTTCTAGCACTGTCACGATGGGCTGCTCCCACCACTGTGAGGCCCTCTCAAGTGCTGCCTGAAAGAGGGCTTTTTGCTCCTCCCCCTGGTAGTAGAGGGCTGAACGGTACTGGGTGCCGGCGTCCGCCCCCTGCCTATCCCAACTCGTAGGGTCATGAGAAGTGAAGAAAATATCGAGCACGGTTTCAGCCGGGATGATAGTCTCATCGAACTCCACCTTGACCACCTCAACGTGGCCTGTCGTTCCCGAACAGACCTCCTGGTAGGTAGGGTTAGCGGTGTGCCCGCCGGTGTAACCAGCGATGCTGGCGGTAATTCCATCAAACTGGCGGTAGACAGCATCTATGCACCAAAAGCAGCCGCCGCCTAAAACAAAACTTTGCATGCTAGGAGTAACCAGGGGCTTGACGGTCTTATTCCCGGCTGCTCACTCATGACAGAATAGGGGGCATGACTGAACTCTCAACCCCCACACTCAACCATGTAACCCAGGCCTTCCACGACCTCTTCCCACCCGCTATCGCCGAAAAATGGGACGCTGTTGGCCTAGTTCTGGGCCGCTCCGACGCTCCTGTTACCACTGTGGGATTCGCGGTGGACGCCACCGTAGCAACAGCCCAAGAAGCAGCCCAGAAAGGTGCCGGGCTACTCATCACCCACCACCCCCTACTCCTGCGTGGGGCCTCCTTCTTGCCCGATACCGACTACAAGGGCGAAATCGTGCACACCCTCATCGAGGCCAGTTGCGGTTTGTTAGGGGCCCACACCAACGTAGACTCTGCCCCGCACGGCACTAATGATGCCTTCATGGACAAGCTGGGAATCACAGATACCGAGATCCTATCCGGTGAAGAGACACGAGAAATAGAAGGGGCGGACGCCCGCGTGGGCATCGGCCGTATCGGTAGCTTACCTGCCCCTATCAGCCTCAAGGAACTAGCCGAAAAAATAGCAGACTTTATTCCAGCAACAGCAGGAGGGCTACGCATTGCAGGGCGTCCTAATCAAAAGGTGCAAAAAATAGCCCTCTGCACCGGTGCTGGGGACTCCCTCTTTGACCAGGTGCGCACCGCAAAAGCAGATGTTTACATCACCGCTGATCTACGCCACCACCCAGCCTCAGAAGCTCGCGAACAAGCCCTCATCAGTGGCGGCACCCCAGCCCTTATCGACTGCTCCCACTTCGCCAGTGAATGGCTCTGGATGGACGGGGTAGCCCGCCACCTCACCGAAAAACTGGAGGAGCGAGGCTTCACTATCGACACCTACGTCTCAACCCTCAACACCGACCCCTGGGATTTCACCGTTTCCACCGGGGACGTATCAGGCTCCGCCTCAACCCGCTAAAGAACTAGTCCCTCACCAGAAGAGTCATAACACCTGGCTTCTTCTCGGTGGGGGAGAGCAGCTCCACCTCAAACCCCTCCTGCAAGACTTCAGCCAGCTCACCGGCGTCCTCAATATCAGTCAAACCCTGCTCCACCAAGTAGCGGCCCAGCAAGCCCCGATAATGCTTAGCCATATGAGAGACAACCTTGCGGCTACCATCAGCAGCAACCCTCTCAACCCTCACCAAAACATGACGTTGCGGGGCAGGAGCCCACGCCTTCGCATAGGCAGCAGAACGCCCATCAACCACCAGCTGATCCCCGGTCAACTCAGCCAGCGGCCTGCCCAGCTCACCCCGCCAAAACTTCGCTAGATCACCAATCTCACCCAAACGAGTACCCATCGACAAACGATAAGCCGGAATACGATCGGTCAGCCTCACAAGACCCCACACAGCAGAGAAAACCAGCACCGCCCTATCCGCCCGCTCACACGCCTGCGCCCCCAAAGAACTGTACCCAAAAGCCTCAAACAAAACCCCTGAATATATCTCAGACGCTGCCGCCGCAGGCTCCTCCCACAAGCGGGTATTTCGCTCAACCTCAACCACCAAAGACGGGCCCACCTTCAAAAGCTTAGCCGCATCAGGTAAACCACTGACCCGCACCAACTCATCTGCCACAGCCTCACGAGCCTCCGTTAGCGCAGGAGCCACCAGCTCACCCAACTCAACCCCCGGACCAGATGTGGCAGGAGTCTTACCCTCAGACGGCGGAAACAAAATCAACATACCCACCAGTGTAGTAAAGTAGAACCCCAGAACGGGACGCCCAGGCAATCGCGAGGCAGAAACAGCTTCGAGGAAAGTCCGGGCTCCACAGCACAGGGTGGTCGATAACGTCGACTCAGGGTAACCTGCAGGCCAGTGCCACAGAAAATAAACCGCCCCACCAAGGGGGTAAGGGTGAAAAGGTGAGGTAAAAGCTCACCAGTACCGCAGGTGACTGCGGTAGCTCGGTAAACCCCACCCGGAGCAAGGCCAAACAGGGCGCGCCAGTAACCAGTGCGGTGAAGCGCCCGGGTAGGCTGCTTGAACCCGCTGGCAACGACGGGTCTAGATGGATGATTGCCACCTGCCTCAGGGCAGGTACAGAACCCGGCTTATCGGGCGTCCCGTTCTTTATGCTCTAGTGGCCGAAAGGGTCAGGGTCCACACCCGGAGTCCAGGTATTACCCTCAGTAGTCCAGCCCTCAGCCTTCACAACCTTCTTGTACTTCTTGCTGTACTTAGCGTTCAAACGGTTCACATAGAGCTTGCCATCAAGGTGGTCAGTCTCATGCTGCATCACACGGGCAAACCAGCCAGTTGCCTCAAACTTCAAAGGGTTACCCTCACCATCGAACCCGTTAACGGTCACCCACTCGGCACGCTTGAGGGGGAAAGAATAACCAGGGAAAGACAGGCAACCCTCAACCTCATCGTAAGGGTCAGGGTCAGCCGTTGAAATTTTGCCCAAGGTCAAAACCGGGTTCACCACCACACCAACCGGGGGAACGCCGTCCTCATTTTCAAATGTATAGGTAAAAAGGCGCAGGCCCACACCCACCTGGGGGGCAGCCAAGCCCACACCGTTAGAGACATCCTGAGTCTCATACATATCGTCAATAAGCTTGCGCAACTCATCATCGAAAGAGGTCACCGGAGCGGCCGGGCGGTGCAACACCGGGTTACCGTGGATAACGATAGGCAAAACAGTCATGAGAAAACCTTTCAAGAAAAACAAAAAGGGCTGCTACGATAAAAATCGTAGCAGCCCTTTTACATGGGGTGATCGACGGGGGTTGAACCCGCGACCTCCTGGACCACAACCAGGCGCTCTGCCAACTGAGCTACGACCACCATGTTCACAAAAACTACCGACTCAGCGACCGGCTTGTTTTGGCAACGGATACTAGCTTACACCCAGTTTTTATTCCCCGCAAATCAAAAAGGCAGATACGAGGGTGAGTACGCTCACGAGCCCCGCAGGTAAGAGAATCAGGCGGACGCTGGCAAGCTGCTGACACCGTCCGCCCACCTACACCCACTAAGCTGGGCTAATCTGCTGACGGGTCGCCGCAACCTCCTGGGCAACCTTCTGCGCAGTGGCACTATCAGGGCCAGGAGAAGGAACAAAAACCGTGCCACGGTAATAACGCAACTCGTCAATAGAATCCTGAATATCACCCAAAGCCCGGTGATTACCAGTCTTAGCCGGGGCATTATAGGTAGCCTTCTCAAACCAGCGGCGGGAAAGCTCCTTGATTGTAGAAACATCAATCACCCGGTAGTGCAGATAATCAACCAACTCCGGCATATCACGCACCAAAAAAGTCTTATCAGTGCCCACCGAGTTACCACCCAGCACAGCCTTACGCGGCTCAGGGACCCACTGCTTCACATAATCAAGCACAAGCTGCTGAGCCTCAGCCATAGTGATACCCTGATCCAAATCATCTAACAGGCCAGAGACCGTGTGCATATTACGCACAAAATCATCCATCTGCTCAAGAGCCTCAGGCTCAGGCTTAATGACGACATCCACACCATCACCCAAAATATTGAGATCCCCGTCAGTAACCAGGGCAGCAACCTCAATCAGGGCATCCCGCTCAAGGGAAAGGCCCGTCATCTCACAATCAATCCATACGATACGTTCATTAGAAATAGACACAGCACCAATCTACCCCCTCTTAGCTCTAACCCACAGCAGATTTTTAGTCAGCAGAGCCCTGCCGGTGTCTAACAGGGGGAAACGGCCGGGTAAAATCAGGTGTACTCTTCCGCCCGGCCAGGAGGACCATGAGCCCCAGAACAGCGCACATCCACACCGATAGCATCCCAGTGCATCGATATAACCCCAAAACAGCCTACTATGTCTCGGGTAGCCCCCTGCGTACCCTCATCTTCGGAACCATCGGCTCCCTGCTGGTGATGTTCGCATCCTTTGGCGTGGGATGGCTAGCAGATACTTCCCCATTCCGCCGAGTGGACTGGATTATCCCGCTACGCTACACCACTCCCGGGCTCATCACCTGCATCGCCCTGCTCGTGGTAGGGTCCATGATGCTCTGCCGCGAATGGCTGCGCATGGTACAAAAACTACTCGTCTGGGATCGGCGGGCACGCCGCTGGGCAACCGCAGCAACCATCTGCTGGATGCTCCCACAACTCTTTGCCCTACCCCTCTACAGCCGTGACGTCTTCTCCTACTTCGCACAGGGGCGCGTCATGGCATCAGGGCTCAACCCCTACGAATACGGGGTATCTTCAGTCAACAACTTCTTCCAATACGGTGCTGATCAGATGTGGGCAGAATCTGCCCCACCCTATGGGCCCATCTTCTTGCTGATTGAACAATGGGTCGCCCAACTCGCCGGTGACTCTGTAGACACTGCCCTCTACCTCTTTAGAATCGTTGCCCTCATCGGCGTGGGCCTCATCGCCATCTACGTGCCCAAGCTGGCAAAACTCCACGGCATCAACGGCGTCCGCGCTAACTGGCTGGTCCTAGCTAACCCCCTCTTTATCGCCGCCTTCATCACCTCCTCTCACAATGACGCCCTCATGACAGGGCTAGTGCTAGCCGGGGTCTACCATGCGGCAGCTCGCCGAGATACAGTAGGCGGGCTTTTGGGAATCACCCTAGTTACCGCTGCTGTGGCAATTAAGCCTATCGCCCTGGTAACCCTCCCCTTCATTGGGCTCTTCTGGGCCGGTAGGGGAGCAAGCTGGCCCCGCCGCTTTACCTTCTGGGCCATGACTCTAGCTATCTCCACGGCAGAGCTATGGGTACTCGGGAGTATCACCGACCTAGGCTTCGGGTGGATCGGCGCCCTAGCCACCACCGGGGGCCAATACATCTGGTTCACCCCCATCGGCTTCCTCGGGCTACAAATCAACCAAATCCTAGTATCCATTACCGGCGATAACGCCCTAGCGAACTCGGTACGCGACACCTTCTTCTCCCTAGGGAAACTCATCGGTATGGTGCTAGCTGTGGTGGTGATGTTCATCGGAAAAGACGAAAACCTCATCCGCCGCACCGGCCTAGCCCTAGCCATGGTCGTCATCTTCTCACCTATGCTCCAGTCCTGGTACTTACTCTGGTTCATCCCCCTCCTGGTAGTAGCCGGTGTGCGCACCGACTGGCAGCTAGATTTCTACTTCCTCACCACCCTCTTCTTCGTCATGTACGGGGTATCAGACCAGCTCGCCGTCTCGCCCTACCTCGAAAACTTCGACCAGAATATCGGCCGCCTCATCGCAGCAGTGCTCAGCGTAGCCTACGCCTTCTGGCTAGTCTTCTTCGACCCAGCAACCCGCCGTGTCCTTCGCCGCGGCCAGCGTTCAGCCCTCTACGAGGTCACCATCTAAAACGCCCCCGGGCGGACGTTGGCCTCGGCCAATACCGGTAAAAGTGACTTTTGCCCGGCTACAGGCTAATATTGAACAGCGCTAGCCTCAGTAGCTCAGTGGATAGAGCAGGAGCCTTCTAATCTCTTGGTCGGGGGTTCGACTCCCTCCTGGGGCGCACAATATATCCCTCACTTGGTACAACAAGTGAGGGATATTTTTATGCTCAAGTAAAGAATGAGGTAAGTTATCTAACAATCACCCCCGGCTGATGAACCCTTCCTCTCGAAGTGAGCTCCACGGAGTAGTCGCACAGCTCAGCATAGACAGAGGAAAACTGGACACATTGGGAATAAACTAGAGTGCATGTCTACAGCTCACCTGCCTGAAACGCTCAGCGGCGCACCAGCGTCCGCGCCCTCCCTATCTCGCCGAACAATGCTTGCAGGAACCGGGCTCACCCTAGCCCTCAGCTCCCTACTCGTAGCCTGCGGCCCTGCCCAAGAGCGCATCCAACCCACAGCAAACGGCGGGAAACATACCAATGAAGCCCAGGATGTAGACATCAACCAAGTACTGAGCCAGCTAGAAGCAGAACACGGTATCACCCTCAGCTTGGCGGTCTATAACCACAGCGCAGATAACCTCTTTCTGCACCGAGGCGACCAATGGACCTATGAGGCCTCTATCGTTAAGGTTCCTATCTCCCTCACCTTGCTCAGACTCGCAGCCTTTGAAAAGCGCCTACTGACCGACGAAGAGAAAGCTCTCATCGAGGCCTCCATCACCTACTCCGATAACAATGCAACCATCGAGATTTACAGCAGATTCGGGTCGAATAAAGGAGAATCTACCGCGAGCGCAGAATCCCTCAATAAAACCTATGAACTTCTGGGCCTAACAGAAACCCGAACAGCAGGGAACTGGGGCGATAACCAAACCTGGGCTGAAGACCAGGTGTGTATCATGCGGGCCATTGTGGATACTGTTGAGTGGGTTAACGCCGCTGACGCGCAATTCCTGCTCGAAAAGATGGTGCCCCTGGACTGGTCACAAGCCTGGGGTGTGGGCTCCCAACACGGTCAGCTTGTAGCGGGGGAGCCTGTTACTGATGTGTCCGTCAAAAACGGTTGGATACAAGAAGATACCGGGGCCTGGCATATTAACTCAGTGGGTGTGGTCAGAACTGAAAGCTCAACCTATTCAATTGCTCTGTTGGGTAAAGGCTTTGCTGACCAGCAGGTAGGTTATGAGGTGGCCAGTCAGGCTGTGCAAGCCTATTTTGACCATGCGGGCTAGAAACCCCTGGCACCTGATCTGCTGTAGCTTGCCGCATGGGCGACTAAGAGATGTTGCCTGCTAGAGGTGTGAACAAAAACCGTTATATAAGCGGTGGGGCGCGTCATAACTTCACCAATTTTGGGTGCGCTAGCGCACCATCTCACGGAAAAAGTTATCCACAGCAAGGATTCTTCTGGCTCCACCACACTTACCGGTGTAACCCTTGAGATACCTGATTGACCCATACCTCAAGGAGGAGCCATGACCGATACCGTCACCATCCGAGGCTTCATCGCAACCGCACCCACCCAAAAATTCTTACCCAAGGGCAATACCCCGGTCACCAACTTCCGCATCGCCTCCACGCCCCGCTGGTTTGATGCTGCCAGCGGCACCTGGAAAGAAGGCTCAACCAACTGGTACACCGTCAACTCTTTCAGAGCCCTGGCTTACAACAGCGCCAGAAGCCTGAAAGTAGGCCAGCCTGTGCTAGTTACCGGCCGGCTCCGCGTCAAACAGTTTGAAAGGTCAGATGGTTCACCGGGCACCAGCATCGAAGTAGATGCCACCAGTATCGGCCACGACCTCACCTATGGGCTAGCAAATTTTGCCCGCGTGACAGATCGCAAACCAGATGTTGATGAGACTGACCGCACGCTCAACGAACAAGTATCAGGGGAGCCGGCGGTACACCAGGGCTATGATTCTCTACCACCGGCCGATAAAACACCCCTAGAGAACCACTCATCAGGAGCGGGGGCACAAGAGACTGATTCAGGTCTGACCGCCGATGCTGAATTAGATGAAGCTGCTGTAGCCCTTACCCACTGAAGGGCATAAGAAAAACTGGGGGCAGGGCAAACTCACACTAAGATTCTTAGAGATGCCCTGCCCTAACCCCCCAAGAGCTTGACATCAACCGGTAGGCTTAAACGCATGGCAGAATTTATCTACACCATGACTAAAGCCCGCAAAACTGTGGGCGACAAAGTCATCCTTAACGACGTATCCATGTCGTTCTTCCCCGGTGCAAAAATCGGTATGGTCGGCCCCAACGGTGCCGGTAAATCAACCATCCTAAAAATCATGGCGGGTCTTGATACCCCCTCCAACGGTGAAGCACGACTATCAGAGGGTTACACCGTAGGCATCCTCATGCAGGAGCCCCCTCTAAATGAAGAGAAGACCGTGCTGGGCAACGTCCAAGAAGGCGTCGGCGAAATCTACGAAAAGATTGTTCGCTACAACGAAATCTCAGAAGAGATGGCCAACCCGGACGCTGACTTCGATGCGCTCATGGAAGAAATGGGCAAACTGCAAGAAGCCATTGACGCCGCTAACGCCTGGGACATCGACTCCCAGCTAGAGCAGGCTATGGACGCTTTGCGCTGCCCTCCCGGGGACTCACCCGTCACCCACCTCTCCGGTGGTGAACGCCGCCGCGTAGCACTATGTAAGCTCCTACTGCAGAAGCCCGACCTGCTGCTGCTCGATGAGCCTACCAACCACCTGGACGCAGAATCCGTCCTTTGGCTAGAACAGCACCTACAGTCCTATGAGGGTGCCGTCATTGCCATTACCCACGACCGCTACTTCCTTGACCACGTTGCAGAATGGATTGCTGAAGTAGATCGCGGTAACCTCTACCCCTACGAGGGTAACTACTCTACTTACTTGGATAAGAAGCGCGCTCGCCTTGAAGTTCAGGGCAAGAAGGACGCTAAGCTCGCTAAGCGCTTGGAAGAAGAGCTGGAGTGGGTCCGCTCTAACACTAAGGGGCGTCAGGCTAAGTCAAAGGCCCGTCTGGCCCGTTATGAGGAGATGGCAGCTGAGGCTGAGAAGACCCGTAAGCTGGACTTTGAAGAAATCCAGATTCCCCCAGGGCCCCGCCTGGGTAACGTCGTTATTGAAGCAGAGAACCTGCAGAAGGGTTTTGATGGGCGTTCCCTCATCAACGGCCTCTCCTTCTCCCTGCCCCGTAACGGCATCGTTGGTGTTATCGGCCCCAACGGTGTAGGTAAGTCAACCCTGTTCAAGACCATTGTTGGCCTTGAGCCTCTTGATGGCGGTAGCCTCAAAATCGGTGAAACCGTCAAGATTTCCTACGTTGATCAGAACCGTGCCAACATCGACCCTGAAAAGTCACTGTGGGAAGTTGTTTCAGACGGCTTGGACTACATCCAGGTAGGGCAGGTAGAAATGCCCTCACGCGCCTACGTCTCAGCTTTTGGTTTTAAGGGCCCGGATCAGCAGAAGAAGGCAGGTGTGCTTTCCGGTGGTGAGCGTAACCGTCTGAACCTAGCGCTGACCCTCAAACAGGGCGGTAACCTCTTGCTGCTGGACGAACCGACCAACGACCTGGATGTTGAAACCCTCACTTCCTTGGAGAACGCCCTGCTGGAATTCCCCGGCTGTGCTGTTGTGGTCTCTCACGACCGTTGGTTCCTCGACAGAGTAGCCACCCACATTCTGGCCTGGGAAGGCACCGACGAGCAGCCCGATAAGTGGTACTGGTTCGAGGGTAACTTCGAGTCCTACGAGAAGAACAAGGTTGAGCGTTTGGGCCCTGAGGCTGCAAAGCCCCACCGCGTAGTTCACCGTAAGCTCACCCGATAAGGTGAGTTCACCGGGTGCGAGTACGCGATCGCATAAGAGCCAACCGACTGTGAGGCTCTGAGCCGAGTGAAGTCGTTAGCTAACGCAAGCAAACTCTGCGCCCACGAAAAATCCCTCCTGCCGATAAAGGCAGGAGGGATTTTTCTTTTCTTTCGTTACTGGTCGCGGTACTCGGGGAGACGAATCATCGCTTCTTGGGCTACGGTGGCTACATGTACACCGTCCTGGCTGAAAATCTTACCCACAGATAGCCCGCGGGCCTCCTGGGAGCTGGGCGATTCTTGCACGAGAAGCAGCCACTCATCGGCCCGGGCAGGGCGGTGAAACCATAGGGCGTGATCAAGAGAGGCCACCTTCATACCGGGCTCTAACCACACCTTGCCGTGCTGGCGTAGGACCGGTTCAAGCTGGGTGTAGTCCGAGGCGTAGGCGAGAGCAGCCTGATGCAGAGCAGGGTTATCTGGTAGAGCCTCAAAGGTTTTAAACCAGACCATGTTGACCGGTTGAGGGTTTTCATCGGGGCTTAGATACAGCGGGGTGGTGACGTGCCGAACATCGAAGGGGCGAGTGTAGGAGACCTTCTGGGCGATGGGTACCTGCAGGTGCCCCAGCAGATTGGCTGTGGTGGGTAGGCTTTCTGGGGCTGGTAGATTCTGCGGCATGGGGCTGCTGTGGTCGGGCCCCTGGGCAGGGGTCTGGAAGGAAGCAATGCAGGAGAAAATAGGTTGCCCGCCCTGGTAGGCCTGTACCCTGCGGGTAGAAAATGACCTGGCATCGTTCAGGGTCTCAGCCCCGTAGGAGAGGTCAGTCTCCACATCACCGGGCCGCAGAAAATAGCCGTGCAAGGAGTGAAGCCTTTTATCTTCAACGGTCTGGGCTGCGGCCATAATGGCCTGGGCTAGTACCTGCCCGCCGAAGATGCGGGGAGATTCTTTGGTGAGCGTGAGGGCACTAAAGACCTGCTCGTGGGCGGACGCCCCGCCGGGAGTGAGATCGAGCATGGCCAATAATTTTTGGGTAGGGGAGAGACTTTCTAGGGTTTGATGACTCATAGTTAAACTCTCTCACAGGCAGCCCCATTTTTCTTATGCCATGGGAAGTGCAGCCTAGTTTCTGCGATAGGGTGGTGTGTGAATAGACCGCCCTCTCTTGTCTGAAAGCCCGTGATATGACCGAGCAGAAGCTCTCTGATTACACCGACTACCTTTACCTGCCCGATGCCGCAACGGCCCGTGATCTGGCGACCTTTCTTACCCGGGCCCGTTCTGTGGACCCGCAGGCTGCTGTTCGGCTAGAGGCCAGCGGCCAAGTACTGGGGGTCTCGGCGTGCCTGCTTGCACCAGAGACGTTGCTTGATGTGACCCCTACGGTTATCGGTTTGCGGGCTATTAAGTTGACCCAGCCTGCCGAGGTTGATCTTACGGTTGAGGCGGCAGCTCTTCTCGACCGGCTAGCCCGTATCGAAGAGGCAGGGCTTGCCCTGGCCCTGCCCCCGGTGACCGTCACCGCTCCTTGGGTTGGGCGAACCGTTCCGCGTAGTGGGTGGGAGAAGAAAGGGTTTTACCTCTCCGACCATGCCCGCGCTGCTGCCCAGGAGGGAATATCCGCTGTAGAC
This sequence comes from Rothia sp. (in: high G+C Gram-positive bacteria), assembly GCA_034179845.1. Classification (GTDB taxonomy): domain Bacteria; phylum Actinomycetota; class Actinomycetes; order Actinomycetales; family Micrococcaceae; genus Rothia. Next base: position 14,245 of record JAXFPK010000133.1, read on the forward strand.
GGGGCGCTTCCCGCCAATCCGGGGCATGCGGTGGTGGCAACCGTCCGCTCACGTATCTGGTCTTCCCCTTTAGAAGCAGCTGATACTCCTGTGAATCTACCGACTGGGGCAGCTTTTGCCTTGGAGGTGCTGGGTTTCTTGCCGCCAAGGGCTACTGAGCCGATGCCTGTTTTTTCTAGCGGACGCTGGGCGCGCATCTCAGCGCGGGCCGGGCATGTGCTGGTGTATTCGGCAGCTCCCACAGTAGCCTCATAACCTTAGTAGCCTCATAACCTTTACTGGGCGCGGTTTTGCATGGCGTGAGCCGCCCGGTCAAAGTAGGCCCACATTTCAGCATCGTGCAGGGGAGAAAGCTTCAGGGTGTCCATGGCCTCACGCATGTATCTCAACCACATATCACGCTCCTTGGGGCCCACATAGAAAGGGTTGTGGCGCATACGCAGGCGCGGGTGGCCACGCTCTATCTGGTAGATCTTGGGCCCGCCCCAGTACTGCTCAAGAAACATGAGAAGGCGGCGCTCTGCTGGGCCTAAATCCTCATCGGGGTACATGGCCCGAAACTCTGGGTCAGCTTCTACACGGGCGTAGAACTCTCGGCAGAGCTTTTCAAAAACCGGCCGGCCACCGACCTGGTAGTAGAAAGAACGTTCATCGACCGTTCGGTCTGCAGCCTGTACTTTCAGCGCACGAGCTAGGGCGTCGCGTCCTTCTGCTACCTGACGCTTGAGAGCGGCTGCGTCCTCAGGTAGGGAGGCGAGGTAGGTTTCGACTTTGTCGAGAACTTCTTGGGTGTAGAAGCGGGGGAAGAGCCCGCCGATAATCTGGCTTGAAATCTCGTGGGAGCGTTCGCGCCAGACTCCTTCAATAGCCTCAAAGTAGCGGTCAATGTAGGGTTCTGAGACTTCAGGGGCGCCCCGGTAGAAGCCGAGAATAGCTGAGCGCTGCACAATGTTAGACAGTTCGCCTGTTTCAACTACTGCGCGCCAGGTTTCTGCTTTGGCCTCGGCTGTGGGGATAGCAGCCTTAGCGGTGGCTGCTGCCTGCTGGCCGTTCGAGGTGTTATCTTCTGCTAAGGCGGCATCAATCTCGGTGGCGGTCACGCGCCCGCCTGCTGCCAGGGATACCAGCAGGTTCCAGCGTAGGTCTGTGTCAATATCCAGGCCATCGAGAGTGGTGGTGCCATCGAGCAGGGCCGCCACCCTATCAAGTTGGCTGGAAGTGTGAGCTAGTCGGGCGAAGGTGCCCACCAGCTGGAACTGGTTGTCTGAGCCAGCTTCTGCCCCCTGGGCTAGCTGCCAGATACGGTCAGCTGCCTCAGCCCGAAGAGCATCAGCGTGGGCGGGGTTCAAGTAAGCGCGCAGGGTGGTCTCAAGATTCAGCAGTTGGGTACGGACGGCCGTAGAATTCGTTTCTGCCCCGATATTACCCAGTACCAGTTCAACAAACTGATGGGCGGGCATCTGGGCGTCTCGGACAGTATCCCAGAGAGAACCCCAGACCACACCGCGGGCAAGAGACGAGTCAATGGCACCTAGATGGGCTATGGCGGTGGCGCGGGAGCGCTCATCCAGGCGAATCTTGGCGTAGGCTAGATCCTCATCATTGACCAGAATCAAATCGGGGCGCTGGGCTCCTACGGCCATGGGCACCTCAGTTACCTGGCCTTCCACATCTATTTCTAGGCGCTCAGTGCGGGTGAGCACTTCACCGTCCAGGTTATAGAAACCAATGACCAGGCGGTGGGGGCGCAGGGTTTCAAAGCCCTCAGCGTAGCTTTGGCGCAGGGCCAGGCGGGAAATGGTGCCATCTTCTGCTTCTTCCACCTCGGTGGTGAGGGTATTGACCCCGGCAGTCTCTAGCCAGAGCTGGGACCAGGTGCGCACATCGCGTCCGCTGGTTGCCTCCAGCTCATCTAAGAGGTCATCGAGCACAGTGTTACCGTAGGCGTGCTTCTCAAAATAGACTGTGAGGGCGGCCATGAAGTTATCCTGCCCCACCCAGGCCACTAGCTGGCGTAGCACAGAGGCGCCCTTGGCATAGGTAATGCCATCGAAATTGACCTGAACATCCTGCAAGTCACTAATCGGGGCAACAATGGGGTGGGTGGAAGAGAGCTGATCCTGATTGTAGGCCCAGGTCTTTTCTGAGGCCGAAAAGGTAGCCCAGGCTTCAGGGGCAAAGCGGGTGTTCTCAGCAGCAGCCAAGGTTGACATGAACTCAGCAAAAGACTCATTCAACCATAGATCGTTCCACCATTTCATGGTGACCAGGTCACCAAACCACATGTGGGCAAGCTCGTGCAAGATGGTAATAGCACGACGCTCCACCATGGCCTCAGTTACCTTAGAACGGAAAATATAGTTCTCCAAAAAGGTCACTGCACCAGCGTTCTCCATAGCTCCGGCGTTAAACTCGGGCACAAAGAGCTGGTCATACTTCTCAAAGGGGTAGGGGGTTGAAAACTGCTCTTCAAAGAACTCAAAACCCTGGCGGGTAATGTGGAAGATTTCATCAGCATCCAGGTGCCCCATCAAAGACTGGCGGGCGTAGCAACCCAGCTTCACCTCACGCCCCTCACTATTGGTCAAAGACGAGTGCACACTAGCATAGGGCCCGGCAATGATAGCAGTAATGTAGGAGGACATCCGTGGGGTAGGGGCAAAGGTCCACTTTTTACCACCGGGAACCTCCTCAACCGAGGTCTCTGGCTGATTAGACACCACCACCCAGTGGGCCGGGGCCGTCACCAGGAACTGGAACTCAGCCTTCAGATCAGGCTGCTCAAAGACAGGGTAGACCCGGCGAGAATCAGGTACCTCAAACTGCGAGTAAAGATACACCTCACCATCTACCGGGTCCACAAAGCGGTGCAGCCCCTCACCCGTATTGGTGTAGAGCATATCTGCCTCAATGACCAGCTCATTGTGCTCAGCGAGGGAAGGCAAAGCTATACGCGCCCCGTCAGCGGCGGACGTCGGCACAGGCTCACCATTGAGCACAATACTGTGCACCGTATCAGTAATAGCATCGATAAAGGTTTCACTGCCGGGGATCGCATCAAACCGTACTACCGTCCGAGAGCCAAAGACCCGCTCAGCGCGTGTTAGGTCAAGCTCAACAGTGTAGGAATGCACACGCTGAATCACAGACGCTCTCTTCTCAGCTTCGGCACGGGTCAAATTCATTCCAGGCATCAGGAATCCTTCATCAATCACATCTGAATAGAGGCCTGTACCGTGCAAATAACACAGTCAACAAGCCGCAGGGCAACTGTAGGTGACCTACAATCGTATATAGGGCAATACACAGCACATATATTCCCCATTCTAAGTGCACACCAGTGATTCACATAACTAAATTACAGTGCGGTCTACCAGCCCCACCCACCACAACCAAAGGAGACACCGTGCGCGTACACATCGCAACCGACCACGCAGGCCTAGAACTTAGCCACTACCTCATCGAAGCCCTCACCGAAGCCGGCTACGAAATGGTCGACCACGGCCCGGCAGAATACGACGCCCTCGATGACTACCCCAGCTTCTGCATCAACGCCGCCCTGGCCGTGCGCGCAGACCGAGCAGCTGGCCTAGATTCTCTAGGCATCGTCCTAGGCGGCTCAGGTAACGGCGAACAGATGGCTGCTAACAAGGTTGAAGGAATCCGCGCCGCCCTAGCCTGGAACCACGACACCGCCGCCCTAGCCCGCGAACACAACAACGCCCAGGTCGTTGCAGTCGGCGGACGCCAACACACCAAGGAAGAAGCCCTAGAGATTATCAAAACCTTCCTCACCACCGAATGGACCGGCGAAGAACGCCACACCCGCCGCATCGGCCAGATGGCTGAATACGAGCAGACCGGAAAAATCGCCGGCAAACAGATCGACAGCTACGAGAGCTAATGCCAGAAGGGCACTCCATCCACCGCCTGGCCCGTCAGCTCACCGACGTTTTTGCCGGTGAGCAACTGACGGTCACCAGCCCCCAAGGAAGATTCTCTGACGGCGCCGCCCTACTCGATGGCCAAGTCTTCGACTCTGCCTTTGCCCACGGCAAACACCTCTTTGCCAGGTTCTCCAACGACCTGTACCTCAACGTACACCTAGGAATCTACGGGGCCTTCACCTTCGGCGGGGACAAGCACTTTACCGGGGCCTCATCCATCGGGGCACCCCGTAAGATTGGCAAGAAAGAAGACCACCAGACCGAGCACTCAGCTACCCCTCCTGAGCCTCGGCCGACCACCCGCGTCCGCCTGGTCTCAGACCACGGCTGGGCCGACCTGGTAGGCCCTACCATTTGCCGCACACTTACTCCTGAAGACCTAGCAGCCACACGAGCTAAACTGGGCCCTGACCCACTAAACCCAGACGCAGACCCGAAAGCCTTCTACACCGCAGCAGCAAAAACAAGCCGCCCCATCGGTGTAGTCCTCATGGACCAAAAGGCCATCTCGGGAGTCGGGAACATCTTCCGCGCAGAATCCCTCTACCGCACCCAGATTGACCCCTTCACACCGGGCAAAGAATGTAGCGCCCAACAGCTTGAAGCTCTCTGGGCCGATAACAAGCACCTGCTTGAAATCGGTGTGCGCCTAGGCCGAATTATCACGACCGAGCCAGAAGACCGCCCAGGCATCCCAGAAACTGAGGCCTGGCCTGAGCACGCCAACTACGTCTACCACCGCCAGGGCCAAACCTGCACCCGCTGCGGCTCTACCATCGCCATGGAAGAGCTCTCCGGCAGAAAACTCTACTGGTGCCCAGGCTGCCAACACTAGAAGATTCTCTACCCCCAGCACCTTAGGGCTAGACAACCAGGCACACAAGAAAAGGGCCCCCGACATAATGACGGGGGCCCTTACTCTTCTCAGGCTTTAACGGTCAGGAAGATCAGAAAGATTAAAACCGTGGGCACCATCATGACACTGCACACTCGCCGGCCCGGTAGCCGTACAGGTCATACCCATCCAGCTAATAGACTGCCCTTCAGGCAGCACCGTATTGGTCTTAAACCAATCATGCGTAGCAGCCCGCCCACGAGCCTGTACCGTACGAGGCTCCGTATCATCAGGGCCCATAGACACCGACTGCAACACCCAGTTCTTAGAGTCATCGGTCATACAAAACACACCGTAAGGCTGCATGAGACAGGCAACCTGAGAATCTGGGGTCTGAAAGACCACAGAGGGCTGATCGGCCGCAGCAAAACTATAGGCGTTCACATCAGCGACCGGGGCCCCGGTCACTAAATCAGCGGTAGCCAAAGAAGCTGGGTCAATAGTGAAACCATCATTGACCGGGGGCGTGAGCACACTAGTAGCCGGTGCCGGTTCCTCAGCTCTTTCAACCGGGGCAGGCTCAGCACTGCTCGTCTCAGCCGTCGCTTCGATGGTAGGGCTATCGCTAGGCGATGGGGTGGCAGCGGCACTAGGTGTAGAGATGCTAGCTTCAGCGCTCGCAGAGGTGCTGGAACTCTCCTTACCGCAACCTGTAAGTATCAGGACGCTGGTAGCAAGTAGAGCGCAAGCCGGGGCGAAACGAGAGGGTGCTATAGCCATGAAAAGGTCAACCTTGTGGTCAAAAGTGTGGGTACTTTTTCCATTCTAGACGCTAGCGACCATCTTGAGCAGGCTCTGAGCGGCCTTATCGGTCTCCTGCAAAAAGAGCGGGTCGGTGCCCGGCATGGGAGAAATGGTGGTGTCAGGGTGCTGCCCAGCAGTGGGGATACCAATCAAGAGCAGGCGTGGATCCTGGCTACCATCAGGGTGTACCAGGGCCCGGCTCACAGGATCAGTTTCAGGGGAACCAGTACCAGCAAAGGGGCGCATACGCTCACGCAGAGAAACTAACAAGGGGTCCAGGGTGCTAAAGGTATTGGGGTTATGCATCCAGGCATCCACCAGAACCTCACCTACAACAGGCTCACCGGTAGTGGGGCTGACCATCTTCCAGCCCGCATCGGTTGCCTCTACGCTCGGGGCTGCACCAATGAAACGGATCAGACCCGCATCAAGGAGAGCTAGGAGCTGGCGGGACCTAAAGAGGGGAGGGCCTGATCCGACCATCTGCCCCATTCTCATAAACTGTGAGACGTCAGCGGTGTCGGTGTAACGCCCACCAGCACCTAGAATCGATACGCGCTTACGAACTGAGGAAATGACCCACAGGGCATTCTTCAAAGGGCTAGCCTGAGCAAGCTTGGCCTGCTGGATATCCTCAGTGAGCCGCTGGCCCAGATAATCCGTCAATTCGCTGATGTCGCCAGAGAAATTGGCGAGCGGGTTAAACCAGTAGTCAACATCAAAGGTTGGGTCCTCAGCCTGAGCATCAGCAAGGATAGCCGGGTAGACCTGATCCTGGAAAGAAATCGGCTCAGAGTGCTGTGACAGCTCATCAAAGACACGGTCAAAGGCAGGAGTCGGGGCAACCGGCGGCAAATCACCGTACTCACTCTTGGGCAAAAAGGGGTAGCCTCGGCCTGAGCCAATCACCATCAAGGGCTCCTGGCCGCTAGGCTCATATCGCAAGCCAGAGCGAGCTGAAGCGTCCTCGATAAAGGAGCCGCCGCGTCCTATGGTCACCAGGGCCATCACATCAAAAAAGCCCATACCTAAACCGCGCACCAAGGTAAGCTTCTGGCTCTGAGCGCTAGGAATAGCCGAAAGATCCTGCTCAACAGGGTTAGCCGGACGCACCCAAGGCAAGGACGACTGGGCCAACAGCGCCTCGTGGGACGTATCAGAAGGAGTCACCCAGCCAAGAGCCAAAACCGTTGCGTGAGAGAAAATGGTTGAACCATCAGAAAGGGTGATTTTATCTAGCTTGAGACCATCAGCCTCAATCTCCGTCAGAGACACAGCCCGAGCCTGATGCTTCTCAACAGTCACATTCTGGGGTAGGCGGTGTAAAGCAACGTCAAAGCACCACCGCAGGTAAGCCCCATAGAGGGCACGAGAAGGGTTAGACTCCGTGCGAGTTACCGCAATCTCATCAGCAAATGAAGAAATCAGCTCCGCTAAACCCTCTGAGAAAACCTCAGCCTGGGCATTAGCCGGGTAGGTCTGATACATCTGGTACTCAGGAGCATCATCATCACCCCGAATGGCCTGAATCCACTCAAACATGGTAGGGCCAGGGAAAACCGGTAGGCCCACCGAAGAACCAGGCTCAGTAAACAAAGTCACCGCACCAGCTAAGGTGTTCATGCACAAGGTACGTGTCTGCTGGGTCTCCCAAATAGCACCGGAACCAAGCTCAGAAGAATCGACAAGATGCAGAACTATAGGTTGCTCAGGGCTAGCTGCCCCTAAACGCTCCAGAACGGAAATGCCGCGAGGGCCAACCCCTACAATTGTTACGTTTGCTACGGCCACTTTGAAACTTTCTGATTGAACTGAAATAGTGTTGTGCACACAAAATCTGACTTTTACTTTTTTCAAACCTATCACCAGCACACGCAGCAAGAATCACCTGGTGTAATAATTCGCAACCCGCACCAGCACATACCCCAATCATCACTCACACCCAAAGGAATAAGCCTGTGGCACTGACAAGGCGTCAATACCTAACACTTTTAAGCACCGGGAGCGTGGGGCTACTGACCGCCTGCACCACCCCAAGCACCTCAAACCTTACCCAGAGCCGACACCTCACCTACCTGGATTCATCCACCTGGACCACCCTCTACCCGCCATCGGTGGGCTTCTACCCCAACAGCGGCATTATGAACAACATTGCAGACCGCCTGCTCTACCAAGACCCCACCACCAGAGAACTACACCCCTGGCTGGCAACCTCCCTACCTGACATCAGCCAAGACGCAACCCAATTCACCTTCACCCTGCGTCAAGGCGTCACACACTCAGACGGAACCCCCGTCGATGCCCACAACGTAGCAAAAAACTTTGACCTCTACGGGCAAGGGGACACCTCCCGCAAACTCACCGCCTCCGAACAAATCACCGGCTACCTGGGCAGTGAAGTTCTCGACGACTACACGGTACGGTTCTCCTTTGAAAAACCAGCCCTAGGCTTCCCCCAAGCAACCAGCTCCATGAACGCAGCAATCCTCTCTAACGCAACCCTAGAGCTGGATAACACAGGGTTTGGGCCCGGCAACGCCCCTAACATCATCGCCTCTGGTCCCTTCACCATCACCTCCGAAAAACTTGGAACAGAACTCACCCTCACCGCCCGAGAAGACTACAACTGGGCCCCACCCCACCTCACCCACCAGGGCCGACCCTGGCTCAACACCATCACCATCGCACTAGCAAGTGAAGACAGCGTGCGGGTAGGGGCCCTCATCGCTCAACAGGCACAGATAGCCCGCCAGATTGAGGCCCCTGTTGAAGATCACATCATTAACAAAGGCCTAAAAATAGTCGCCGCTGCCACCAACGGAGTCAACAACTGCTGGGACCTACGCTTCCAGCACCCCCTACTGACCGACATCCGGGTACGTAAAGCTATCGCCCTGGGTATTGACCGGCAGCAAATTCTTACCACCCTTTTCTCCCCGCGCTACACCCTGGCCACCGGGCCCCTAGCCCGCGGAGCCTTCGGGTACGTCAACCATGAGGGAGCCTACCCCTACGACCCTACCCAGGCAGCCGCCTTACTTGATGAGGCAGGCTGGGGCCCAGGGGCAGACGGTATCAGAAGTAAGGACGGCCAAAGACTAGAACTCACAGTTAACTGGAGCGCCGTTCAGCCGCGTAACCGTGAGCAATCTACCGTCATACAGGCCCAACTCAAACGCATCGGAATCCACATCAGCATTTTCCCTGGTGACCGTTCAGCACAAGGGGCAGCAACGAAAGACCCCAACCTGATCCACATCAATTCCTCCATGGTTGGACGAGCCGACTACGACGTCATCAAAAGCCAGTACTGCAGTGAAAACCGCAACTCCTTGCTCAACCTTGACCCCAAGACCGGCCAGCTAGGGGACCCAGAGCTTGAAGAGCTCACCTTCCAGGTCGCCCAAGCACCCACAACCGAAGAACGTGCGGCTGCTTCTGCCCGCATTCAGGAAATCCTGATTGAAAAAGCCTACTCCATCCCCATCTTTGAAGAGCCTCAGGTCTTTGGGCTACAACCCTTCGTACAGGGGTTTACCACCGACCCTATTGGCCGCCCCAGCTTCTACGCCGTAACCTTCACCGCCTAAGGCCCTCCATGAGAACTCGTTACCTAATCCAGCGCACAGGCCAGGCTGCCCTCGTCCTGCTTGCAGCCTTCACCTTAGCTTTCGTCCTTTTAACCGCCCTGCCGGGGGACGCCATCACCACCCGTTACGCCAACCCCGAACTAGGTTTATCTGAAGCTGAAATCAGCGAAATCAGAGCCTCCTACGGGGCAGACCGGCCGATTATCCTCCAATATTTCACAACTCTGGGGAACTTCCTGACGGGTAACTTTGGCTACTCCGTCAACTCAGGTACAGCCATTACTGACCTTATGAAGGCAGCACTACCGAGCACCCTCACCCTGGCAACGCTGGCCTTTGGGGCAGCTTTGCTCCTAGCTTTTGCTATCACCTACCTAGCCACTCAGCCCCAGATGGCCTGGCTCAACCGCGCCGTCCGTGCCCTTCCTCCAGCGATGAGCTCCATACCTAGCTTCCTCATCGGTATTCTTCTCATTCAATTCATTTCATTCCAGTTAGGGTGGGTGCCGGTCTACGGGGCAACAGATTTACAAGACCTCATCTTGCCTGTGTTGACCCTAGCCGTCCCGATTTCTGCCCCTCTGGCTCAGGTGCTGATACGCAGTATCGATGAGGTGTACACCCAGCCTTTCATCACGGTAGTAACCGCCCGCGGAGCCACAGAAAACTGGATTTTTTGGCGCAATGTTCTGCGCAATGCCTTACTACCAGCTATCACGCTTGCCGGTGTGCTCTTCGGTGAGCTTGTGGGTGGGGCCGTTGTGACCGAAGCTGTCTTCGGGCGAGCCGGTCTAGGCAACCTAACGGTTCAGGCCGTAGCCAACCGAGACACCCCGGTGCTACTGGCTATTGTGGTGGTTGCTGCCGCCGCCTACGTGCTCATCAACCTCATCGTTGATCTTCTCTACCCCCTGCTCGACCCGCGGCTGCGACACAAGGCATAACAATCATGACCAACTATTTCACAAAACCCACAGCTTTCTTAGCCTACGCTGTGCTCATCATTGCTACCTTTTGGGCTCTCTTCCCATCACTCTTTACCTCAGCAGACCCCACCCTGGGCACCGATGCAGCCTTACTTGCCCCCAGCTCACAGCACTGGTTTGGCACAGACTCGGTGGGCCGAGATCTCTACACCCGCGTCGTCTATGGTGCAAGGCACTCTCTACTGGGTGCTTTAATCGCTGTTGCTGTGGGGTTGGTGGTCGGAACTATCCTTGGAGTTCTAGCTGGAACCCTGAAGGGGGCCACTGACACCGTCCTGATGCGACTGGTAGATGTGCTCCTTTCCATTCCCTCCCTACTGCTAAGTCTCTCAATCCTCATCATCATGGGCTTTGGCACCACTAACGCTGCCATCGCCGTAGGTGTCACCTCCATCGCGCTCTTTGCCCGCCTGGTCCGCTCCCAGGTACTTTCCGTTGCCAACAGCGGCTATGTAGAGGCAGCCTACGGGCTAGGTAGCAGCACTTTCCGGGTGCTTACCAACCATATTCTGCCTAACTCCCTCACACCCGTCCTAGCCCTAGCTGCCCTTCAATTCGGCTCAGCCCTCCTGCAACTGGCAACCTTGGGCTTCCTTGGCTACGGCACACCCCCGCCCACCCCAGAGTGGGGGCTACTGATCGCTGATTCACGGGCCTATTTGGCAACAAGCTGGTGGCTGACCCTGCTACCGGGTGCCATTATTGTCGCAGTGGTCCTAGCTGCTAACCACCTGAGCCACATCATCACCAAGGAGGCTGCACGATGAGCCTACTCACTATCAAAGACCTCAATGTTAGCTACCAGACCAAGCAGGGCCCCGTCCAAGCCGTCCAGGGCGTGAACCTTACCGTTGAGGCCGGAAAAACCACCGCAATTGTGGGTGAATCAGGGTCCGGTAAATCCACCACAGCTCTAGCTATCATGGGGCTTTTAGCCAGCAATGCCAGCGTTACTTTCAGCAGCCTGGAACTAGCAGGCCAGCCCGTCACCTCAAAGATGCGGGGTACCCGCATCGGGCTCATTCCTCAAGATCCCACCAATTCCCTCAACCCCACCAAAACTATTGGTGCTTCTGTGGGGGAGGGGCTCAGAATTCACCGTCAAGATCAGGTCAAAGAAAAGGTTTTAGACCTTTTGGCGAAGGTTGGAATTGATGACCCCCAGCGCCGCTACCACCAGTACCCTCATGAGCTTTCAGGCGGTATGAACCAGCGTGTACTTATTGCAGCGGCTCTGGCTCTAGAACCAGATTTGCTGCTAGCTGATGAGCCCACTAGCGCCCTTGATGTGACCGTCCAAAAGGTGATTCTCGACTTGCTTGACACCATGCAAGAAGAACTGGGTATTGGGGTGCTCTTTATTACCCATGACCTTGCTGTAGCCGGTGATAGGGCCGACCATATTGTGGTGATGAACCAGGGCAAAATTGTTGAACAGGGCCCTGCGGCGAGCGTGTTGATTCAGCCCCAAGAAGGCTATACCCAACGGTTACTTCAAGACGCCCCCTCGCTGGTGACCGATATAGACTTAGGCACAGAACGCCAAGAGCACACAGCACATATTCCCTGGGGTGAGGACTCACAGCCCCTCTTAACTGTGGAGCATCTCACTCAACACTTTGGTGACTTTACAGCCCTACAAGACCTCACTTTTGACGTCCGCCGGGGGGCTACTCACGCCATTGTGGGTGAATCTGGCTCAGGTAAAACCACTGCTGGCCGAGCTATAGCCGGGTTATGCACCCCCACTGAGGGGACCTTGCTGCTTGATGGCCTGCCCCTTGGGCCGGGTAAAGAGCTTCGGCAAAAAGTGCAAATGGTCTACCAGAACCCTTATTTTTCGCTTAACCCCCGTCAAACTATTGGGGATGCGATCGGGGAAGGTTTACGCAACCTTACACAGCTCAGTAGGGGAGAGATTCGTAAGAAGGTGGCCCATTATTTAGATTTGGTGGCTCTGAGCCCTACTCTTCTTGACCGCCGCCCTCGGGAGCTTTCTGGTGGGCAGCGTCAGCGGGTGGCTATTGCCCGTGCCATGATTGTGGAACCTGAGCTGGTAGTTTTTGATGAGGCGGTTTCGGCTCTAGATGTTACTGTTCAGGCCCAGATTCTGCGGCTTTTGGATGAGGTCCAAAAGGAGCTGGGTTTGACCTATATTTTCATTTCCCACGATTTGGCGGTTGTCCGTCAGATTGCTGATACGGTATCGGTGCTCAGTCGCGGCCGCCAGGTGGAGTATGGGCCTACTGTTGAGGTCTTTAATAACCCTTCCCATGAATTTACTCGGACACTAATTGATGCTATTCCTGGCGCGAGCTACCGTCAGGGTCACCTCAACCTTGGCCTCTAGCTGGTTATCGATGGTAAGGACGTCTGATGACAATCGATATTATTAATTTTCTTTCTGCTACTGATCTACCTGAACGCAGTTTGCGCCCTCAGGCTGTAGAAAATGCACAGAAGTCGTTTGAGGCTTTGCTGGAGGGCGATTTACCTGAGCGGTATGCGGTGGCAGCTTTTGTTGCTGGTTTGCATCGCTCAAGCGCCTTTGAGTTTTATAGCGATCTTTTAGCTGATGAGAACCCAGAGCTGGTACCAGTTGTTGCCCATGCTGTTGAGGTTGCCTTAGCGGTGATGGGTCAGGGCCCTGCTCCTGCGGGGGTATCGGCTTGGGTTTCAACTCAGGGTCTTGCTGGTTTGTCTGCCCGGCTGGTTGCTGCTTTTGATTATGCCCACGATATGGTGTTTCACCCGGTGGATGCGACCGCTGAGGGGCTTGCTCCTTTGGCTCAGGTTTTTTCTGCCTCTGAGGTGGTTACTCTAGCTCAATTGGTGGCTTTTCTTACTTTTCAGTTGAGGGTTGTGCAGGGGCTCTCAGTTGTAGGGGCTCACTATTCTCAGGACGCCGGGAGCCAAGCACAGCGGTATGAGCCAGTTCCTTCTGGGGCTAGCGATGCTGCGGCCAATAAAGCTGTAGCTTCTTCTGCTAAGCGGCAGGCTTCTGGTTTAACTGGGGGAGTGTTCGACCTGATGACTTACCCCGATATTGTGCCTCCCACACGTTTTGTGCACCATTCTTTGGGCTGGAAGCCCTGGGTGCCTGCCCCTAGTAAGGATCAGCTGAGCCCTGAGCAGGTTCAAGCTATGATTCGCCCGGAGCGGGTGGGGTCTGCCTATTTTCGTTTACTGTCCTTGAACCCGGCTGCCTTAGAGGCCCGTACTTTGACTGATTTAGACATTTTTTACAATGTTTCTGGGGGTCTTGGGCGGGCTGAGCGTGAGCTTGCTGCCACTGTTGTTTCTCGCATGAATGGTTGCATTTTTTGTGCTTCTGTTCATGCCGGTCGCACTCTGGAAGAGTCCACAGGCAGGCTGGGTGATGTTGAGCGTCTACTTGACCAAGGGGCTGAAGCTGATTTGGGTAGCGCCTTGTGGAATGCGATAGGGGAGGCTGCGCGTGCGCTGACTCAAACGCCTCTTGCTTTTGGTCAGCAGCATGTTCAGAATCTTCGTGCTGTTGGTTTGGACTGCGCAGACATTATTGATGTGATTAATTCTTCGGCCTTCTTTAACTGGGCTAATCGTCTGATGCTGTCTTTGGGGGAACCTGAGGTGCCGATTCGTTTCCGGTAGCGGCCTAGGTTTATGGCCTGAATCCGGTCTTTTGGTTCTATAGGGCTGGTTAAATCACAGGATGGAGTTAAAGCAGTAACGGCCACTGGTAACAGTGGCCGTTGTAGGCGAGCGGCTGACGGGAATCGAACCCGCGTATCAGGCTTGGGAAGCGTGCGCTCTACCATTGAGCTACAGCCGCAAGAGAGGGGATGACGGGAATCGAACCCGCGTAATCAGTTTGGAAGACTGAGGCTTTACCATTAAGC
>JAXFPK010000134.1:0-3906 GCA_034179845.1 Rothia sp. (in: high G+C Gram-positive bacteria)
GCGGCCGCGACCCCCCCCAAAAACCCGGCTTTTTGGGTTCCTGGGGGGGGGGCCCCCTCGCCCTGGGCTGCGGGGCCCCACCCCTTTGCTGTATAGCTAGCAGCTGCTACGAGATAGTGGTGGGGTCAGGACGGCACAGGACGGCACAGAACCAGCGGTCCTCCCTACCTTCAGCGCTACTGAGGCGACACGCCGAACCGTAAACAAAAGGCCCTTGGCTTTTCAAGGGTTCAGCACACCTCCGTGAGCTAGTCTCTCTCATCTTGCCCGATTGTCCTGCTTAAAGGCATGTGGGGCACCCCATCAGGGGTGCCCCACATATTTACTACAACCGTATTTTATTGTTCGATGGGTTCAGCTTTGTGAGAGCCAACCGCAGGTGAACCGTGCGACTCTTGGTGAGCGGCTTCGAGTTCGGCGGGAGTTACAGCAACCACGCGATCTTCGAACCAGATCTTTGAGAGACCTGCGCGGGTCTTCTCGATTAGACCTACCTTACCCTTCTTATTGGGCTGTGCCGGGATGGGTTTGGGGGATTCGAAGGAGACTAGCTCGTAGCGGCGGTACTCGTCCAGGGGCTTGTGAACCTCGATGAATTCGCCGTGGGGGAGCTGGACGACCTTACCGGTTTCGATACCGTGCAGTACGAGCTCACGGTCCTTGCGCTGCAGAGCCAGGCAGATGCGTTGGGTGATGAAGAAGCCGATGAGGGGACCGAATACGAAGGTAAAGCGGAGCCAGTAGGCGACGTCATTCAGTGAGACGTGGAAGTGAGTTGCGATCAGGTCGGAGCTTGCCGCAATCATCAAGGAGGCGTAGCCGATGATGCCTGCTACACCTACACCGGTGCGGAAGGGGGCGTTGCGGGGGCGGTCCAGGATGTTGTGAACACGGTTGTCCTTGGTCACCCACTGCTCAATCCAGGGCCAGAAGACCATAGACATCATGACTGAGCCAGCCATGAGAGCGAAGGGCAGCAGGACGCTGAGCACCCAGGTGCCACCGAGGAATTCAAATTCCCAGGGCCAGGGCCAGACGCCGGGCCATAGGCGGAGGGCGCCATCACCGAAACCTACGTACCAGTCAGGCTGGGTGCCAGCTTGTACCGGTGAGGGGTCGTAGGGGCCGTAGTTCCAGATCGCGTTGATGGTAAAGGTCGCCCCGAGGAAGGCGATGATACCGAAGACGATGAAGAAGAAGCCGCCAGCCTTAGCTGCGTAGACCGGTCCGACGGGGAAGCCAACGACGTTGGTTTCGGTGCGGCCGGGGCCGGGGTACTGGGTGTGCTTGTGCAGTACAACCATGAACATGTGGATAGCCACCAGCAGTAGAAGTATGGCTGGGATAATCATGATGTGCAGGGTGTAGAGGCGACCAATCACTGCGGTGCCGGGGAACTCGCCGCCAAAGAAGAAGAGCGAAATGTAGGTACCGACGAGCGGGATTGATTTGAGGATGCCATCGATGATGCGCAGACCGTTACCGGAGAGGACGTCATCGGGCAGGGAGTAGCCGGTGAAGCCTGCCAGGATACCGATGATAAGCAGGGTGCAACCGACGACCCAGTTCAGTTCACGGGGTCGGCGGAAGGCGCCGGTGAAGAAGACGCGGAGCATGTGCACGGTCATTGCCATCATAAACATGAGGGCGGCCCAGTGGTGAATCTGGCGCATGAGCAGGCCACCGCGGACGTCAAAGGAGATGTCCAGGGTGGAGGCGTAGGCGGCAGACATGTGGGTGCCCTTCATGGGGACGTAGGAACCGTCGTAGGTTACTGACACCATGGTGGGGTTGAAGAAGAAGGTCAGGAAGGTGCCTGAGATGATCAGGATGACCAGGCTGTAGAGGGCGACTTCACCGAACATGAAGGACCAGTGGTCGGGGAAGATTTTGCGACCAAATTCTTTGACGATACCTGAAGCACCAACACGTTGGTCAAGGTAGTGGGCAATACGACCGGTTGAGGTTTTTGCCGTGTAATCAGATTGCATTGACGTTGACATTATGCTTCACCTGCCATTTCCTTCATGTGCTGTGCACGCTCCCAGTAGCCGGGGCCAACGGGTTCGTGGAAGTCACTTTGTGCAACCAGGTAGCCTTCTGCATCAACTGCGATGGGCAACTGGGGTAGGGCGTGCCCTGCGGGCCCAAAGATGACCTTGCATTCTTCTGCCGCGTCGAAGGTTGACTGGTGGCAGGGGCAGAGCAGGTGGTGGGTGCGCTGCTCGTACAGGGCGATGGGGCAGCCTACGTGAGTGCAGACCTTGGAGTAGGCGTAGATGCCGTCCACGTTCCAGTTTTCACGGCCGGGGGTGACTTTCTTGATGTCAGCGGGGTCCAGGCGCATGAGGAGCACAACGGCCTTTGCCTTTTCCTCTAGGTAGCCGTTCTCGTGGGTCAGGCTGGAGAGGGTTTCGGGTAGGACGTGGTAGGCAGAGCCTAGGGTGACATCTGCTGCCCTGATGGGGGTGCCGGAGGGGTCGCGCACTAGGCGGACGCCTTCGTCCCACAGGGTGTACTTGAGTACTGAGGGGTCTGCCGGGCCTAGGTCACGGAAGAGGGTGACGAAGGTGAGGGGAGCGAGGATAAGGGAACCGATGAGGGTGTTTCGAAGGAGTGGGCGTCGTTTGATGCCTGATTCTTCGATAATGGTTTCAACGATTTCCTGGGCCTCTGCGCGGTCCTCTTCAGAGGTAACCGCGTGACGCTCTTCGACCATCTCGTGGTCGGGCATGAGTGAGCGTGCCCAGTGGACGATACCGATACCGATACCGAACATGGCAAAAGCGATGCCCAGACCCAGCAGAAGGTTCTGCAGGCGAAGCATATTGTTTGCTTCGGGGTTCATGACATCGTAGAAGTTGCCGCTGACCTCTACACCGAAGTAGCCAATCCAGAAAAGCAGGGAGCCCAGCATGGAGATGACGAAGAGCAGAACTACCTGTCGTTCGGCACCCTTAGCTTTTTTGGTATCGACGTCGGTGAGTCGGGGGGCATGCGGGGGGAGTCCGGGGTTAGCGAACTTCTCCTGGTGTGCCTCCGCAGAGGTAACTACGGCGACTTCTTCATGTGCGCCGTCACTATGGTTTCCCATGTGTTGCCTCAAATCTTCCTTGGTACGAAATTTATGTGTGTGGGTGAGCTTATGCAGCTCGTGAAGTGAGCCAGAGGGTGAATGCTATGACGATGACTAGGCCGAGGGTCCAGATGAGCAGACCTTCAGATACGGGGCCGAGTGATCCCAGTTTGAAACCACCAACTGATGTGTTAACTTCCTGGGACTTCAGGTAGGTAATGACATCGCGCTTTTCTTCGGGGGTGATGTTTGCGTCGTTGAAGACGGGCATGTTCTGCGGGCCGGTTTCCATGGCCTCGTAGATGTGCTTCTCTGAAACGCCCATGAGGGTGGGGGCAAACTTACCGCGGGTTAGAGCACCACCGACACCAGCAGCGTTGTGGCACATGGCGCAGTTTGCCAGGAATACCTTTGCGCCGTTGGCAGCATCGCCCTGGGCAACATCCAGGTATTCTTCCTCGGGGATGGTGGGGCCGGCGCCAAGTGATGCAACATAGGCTGCGAGTTGCTGAGTCTGTTCATCATTGAACTGGCCGGGCTTAATCTGGGCCTGAATGCCTTGCATCTGCATGGGCATGCGGCCGGTACCTACCTGGAAGTCAACAGCAGCGGCACCTACACCGATGAGGGAGGGGCCGTCGGCGGAGCCTTCTGCCTTGGTGCCGTGGCAGGTGGCGCAGTTAGCGAGGAAGAGTTTCTGGCCTTCTGAGATGTCTTCTGCAGTGTAGGTGGTGCTTGTAGCGGCTTGAGCCTCGTTAGTAGCCGTGGCAACTGCGTAGAGGCCACCAGATAGGAGGAGGGCAAGGGCAAGCAACACGAGAGCTGCGAGC
>JAXFPK010000164.1:0-9534 GCA_034179845.1 Rothia sp. (in: high G+C Gram-positive bacteria)
GCCAAAACCTGCGTAATGTATTACCTGTTGCCGCGACGGGCTGACAGAGCCGGTCAAAGCATAATGCGCCTGTAGCTCAACGGATAGAGCATCTGACTACGGATCAGAAGGTTGGGGGTTCGAATCCCTTCGGGCGCACCAAACAAAACCGGCCTCCTTCGGGAGGTCGGTTTTTTGTTTGCCTAAGCTCCAGCACAGCGCACCTACCCCCTCGCGAAACCATGCCAAGAGCATCAGCCAACCGTAGTTTTCACCACAAAAAGCAGGGATAGGCGCACCTGCCCCCATAAAATAGGGACAAGACCAAGAACGGCAACCTAAAGGCTGCCCCAGCACAGGAGAACACATGAGCGTAAACATCAAGGTCACCGACGAAAACGGCACCACCAAGGACGTCACCTGGGAATCCCACCAGACCCTACTTGAGGCCGTCATTGCCGCGGGCTTCCCCGTGCTGGCAACCTGCGGTGGCAACGCCTCCTGCGCCACCTGCCACGCTTTCATCGACCCCGACCACATCGAGGCCACCCTGCCCCGCGAAGAAGCAGAAGAAGACCTACTCGATATGATCGACGACGTCGCCAACGAGTGCTCCCGCCTGAGCTGCCAGACCGAATACAGCGAAGGAATGGACGGAGCAAGCATCACTCTACAGCCAGGAATGTAGGCTGCATGAAAGCACGTACCCCCTTCCTCCCCCTCCTAGCCCTAGGCTTACTCACCGCACTCACAGCCTGCGGAAGTGCAGCAAGCAACACCACCGCCCCAGAAAGCACCGTCAGCGCACCAGCTATAACAGCCTCCTCTGCGCCCTCAACCTCCCCTGCACCCACCAGCACAAGCTCGGCCTCCAGCAAGACCCCCTTACCGGTTGCACCCACGCGGCAACCCACCGTGCAAGAAGTCGCTCCAGAACCCAGCGTCTCTGCCGCCCCTGAACCGGTACCCACCGGTACCGTCATCACGGTAGAACCTACGGCAAGCGCCCAGGCTCCCACCGTCACCGGTAGCCACTTTGCCAGCTCCGCTGCTGGCGTTGCCGTCTGCGACTACGACCAGCTTTACATTCAAGCTGCTGCCGCTGAAGGGGCAGGAGCTGCTGGATCGCGCTACATCACCCTGACCTTTACGAACACCGGTGATGCTAACTGCACCATGAGCGGCTACCCCGCTGTGCACTATGTTGACGCCGCTGGCCACCAGGTAGGGGCAGCAGCCGCCAACGCCACCGAATGGTCAGCCTCCGGAGGGGTGATTGCCCCCGGCGAATCACTCACCGCTACCCTGCGTGAAACCCGCGCCCAGCTCTACGGGGAAACCTGCCAGAGCGTCTCAGCAGCCGGCTACTCCATACAGGCCCCCGGCGCCTCCCAGGCTCTCGTCTTGAACTTCGCCGCAGAAGCCTGCTCCAACCCCTCAGTAGGCCAGCTCTCGGTAGGCGCTGTGGGCGCCACCCCCTAGCGTAAGTGGCGGGCTTCCGCCCTGTATCAGGCCGGGTGTACCAGGTAATCTCCCAAGGGTTGCCCGGTGCGCCCGGCCTGCTCGTTTTAAAGAGATAATGGGGCTATGGTAAAACCCGATACCTCCCGTGCCCTGAGCTTCTTCTCAGCCCCCACCCGCCGCTGGTTTGAGGGGGCTTTTTCTGCGCCCACCGCAGCTCAGGCAGGGGCCTGGGAGGCCATCTCGGCAGGCCATCACGCCCTGATTGTGGCACCTACCGGGTCGGGTAAAACCCTCTCAGCTTTTCTTTGGGCTCTTGACCGCCTACATTTTGAAAACCACGAGACAGAAGGGCTCGGCGCAGGAGCAGACGAGGATACCCAGGGGAACCAAGGGCAGCAGGCAGGAAATAGCGGCACCCGGGTGCTCTATATTTCTCCCCTCAAAGCCCTAGGTGTGGACGTTGAACGCAACCTGCGTGCGCCCCTGATCGGTATCGCTCAGACGGCCCGGCAGCTGGGAGTAGAACCCCCGCAGGTGCGAGTGGGTGTGCGCAGCGGTGACACCCCAGCTAAGGAACGCCGCCAACTCATTTCTAACCCGCCAGATATTCTCATCACCACCCCCGAATCTCTCTTTCTGATGCTAACCTCAAAGGCCCGCTCCACCCTCACTAAGGTGCACACGGTCATTATTGATGAGGTGCACGCAGTTGCCGGTACTAAACGTGGCGCCCATCTGGCAGTGACGCTTGAGCGCCTAGACCAGATTCTTGAGACCCCAGCCCAGCGGGTGGGGCTCTCAGCAACCGTAGAGCCGGTCGAAACCGTAGCCCGCTTTTTGGGCGGTAGTGTGCCAGTGCAGATTGTGCGGCCACCATCGGCTAAGGAATGGGAACTAACCCTCTCAGTGCCGGTGCCCGATATGACGGCCCTGGGCGGCCCCAACGCCTACGGTGAGGGCGATAATAATTTTGGGGGCAAGACCCCACCAGCACCGGTGGGCAAGAGCAGCATCTCAAGTGCCTACCTCGATAAGCTCACCGAGCGCACCCGCACCCAGATTCGCTCCCTGGATGCCGCCGACTTCGAGTACCGTTCCTTCGATGATGGGGCGGTGCCCACCGATACCCTAGCGGACGCCGGCACCCGGCCGGAGGCGTCCGTGCAACTAGCAGAATCCCTCCCGCAGGGGGTGACCCTGGCAGATGCCCTGGGTATCCGGCCGGTAGCTGGCCCTGCGCGGGGCAACAAAGACCAGCCCCTGTGGGATGCTGTGGGTATCTTCCCTGGTGAAGAGACGGCAGCTAGCCCCCCGGAGCCTGTCCAGAACAGGCTGACCATTGAAGAAATACAGGTAACTGCGCCTGCCCCAGAAAATCAGGCCCCAGAGCAGGCTAAGGAGAAGACAGCAAGTCTCAACGGCTACCAGGCCTCCATCTGGCCGCATGTGGAAGAGCGCATTGTTGATCTGGTGGAGGCCAACCGATCGACCATTGTCTTTGCCAACTCGCGCGGATTAGCTGAGAAACTCACTGCCCGGCTCAACGAAATTTACCTGAGCCGTCTTGAGGCCCGCGGGCAGCTAGGGGAAGTAACCGCAAGCACCGCCACAGGGGCGCGCAGCTACACCAGCACCGGCGGCACCCAGCCCCAAGCTCTCGCTGATGTGCTCGCTCAAGCCCTGGCCAAGGACGCCCCCGCCCGGCTAGAAGCCGATGATAGCCGCCTGCCTTCACAACAGCCACCTGCACAGCCGATAGACGGTACAGTGTCGCCAGGGGCGCCACCGGTACTGGCACGCGCCCACCACGGGTCAGTCTCCAAAGATCAGCGCACCCTCATTGAAGAAGCCCTCAAATCGGGCCAGCTGCGGTGCGTAGTGGCCACCAGCTCCCTAGAACTAGGTATCGACATGGGCCATGTTGACCTGGTCATTCAGGTCGAGGCCCCCCACTCGGTTGCCTCTGGTCTACAGCGAGTAGGCCGAGCCGGGCACCAGGTAGGGGAAGTCTCCCGCGGCTACCTCTACCCCAAGCACCGGGGCGATTTGCTCAACGCTACAGTGACCGTCCAGCGTATGCTAGCCGGGAAGATTGAGCCCCTGGCTATCCCCGCTAACCCCCTAGATATTTTGGCCCAGCAAACTGTAGCAGCCTGCGCCCTGGGGCCAATTAGTGTAGAAGCCTGGTTTGAGGCTCTGAGGGCAACAGCCCCTTTTGCTACCCTGCCCCGGGCAGCTTTCGAAGCGACCCTCGACCTACTGGCCGGCAAGTACCCCTCCGATGAGTTCGCTGAGCTGCGCCCCCGCATTATCTGGGACCGGGACGCCGGAACCATTGAAGGACGCCCTGGTGCCCAGCGTCTAGCGGTGACCTCCGGCGGCACGATTCCTGACCGGGGACTCTTCCCCGTCTTTATCGCAGGAGCTGAAGATTCCAAGGCCCCTAAGCGGGTCGGTGAGCTAGATGAAGAGATGGTCTATGAATCCCGGGCCGGGGACGTCATCGCCCTGGGGGCCTCATCCTGGCGCATTGAAGATATCTCCCACGACCGGGTCACAGTCACCCCCGCCCCCGGAATACCCGGGCGGCTGCCCTTCTGGCATGGGGACTCACCAGGCCGCCCAGTAGATCTGGGGCGGGCCCTGGGTGCCTTTACCCGAGAGCTAGCCCTGGAGAACAGTAAGGACGCCGGTGCAGCCCATACCCGTCTACGCGCAATTGGGTTAGATGAGTGGGCTGCCGATAACCTCTTAGCCTATGTGGGTGAGCAGGTGGCCGCTACCGGCCAGGTGCCCAGTGAGAAGCACCTGCTGGTGGAGCGTTTCCGTGACGAACTGGGCGACTGGCGGCTGATTCTGCACTCCCCCCTGGGTATGCCTGTGCACTCCCCCTGGGCCCTGGCCGTCGGCGCTCGGGCAGAAGAACGCTACGGGGTCAATGCCTCTGCCATGGCCGCCGATGACGGCATTGTGCTGCGTATTCCCGCCATGGAAGCTGAACCACCCGGGGCGGACCTCTTCATCTTTGACCCGACCGAACTTGAGGACATCGTGACCGAACGGGTCGGTAATTCTGCCCTCTTTGCCTCCCGCTTCCGGGAGAACGCCGCCCGAGCCCTGCTCCTGCCCCGCAAAGACCCTGGCCGCCGCACTCCCCTGTGGCAGCAGCGTCAGCGCTCAGCCCAGCTTCTCGATGTGGCCCGCAAGTACCCCACCTTCCCCCTGCTGCTAGAAACTGCCCGCGAATGTTTGCAGGACGTCTACGACCTGCCAGCTCTCACAGCCTTACATAAAGACCTTGACACCAAAAAGGTGCGCATCAGCGAGGTAGAAACCGAAAACCCCTCCCCCTTTGCCCGCACCCTACTCTTTGGCTATGTAGCCCAATTCCTCTACGACGGGGACTCCCCCCTCGCTGAGCGCCGCGCCGCAGCCCTGGCCCTAGACCCGGCCCTCCTGGCTGAACTTCTGGGGAAGGACGAGCTACGCGAACTGCTAGATGTAGATGTCATTCGCACCGCTGAGGCCCGCCTACAGCGCACCGCAGAGGGCTACCGCCTACGCGGGGTCGAAGGGGCAGCAGACCTACTGCGCCTGCTGGGCCCCCTGACCGCTGCCGAGGCCGCCCAGCGCCTGCGGGTAGTTCTAAATCAGGGTACAGAGGCAAACACCAGCGCCCCCGGCCCCGATGCAGCAGCAGAAAAGCCGGGCGAGCGCGTCCTGACAGAAACCGAAGCCGCCGAACACCTCGAAGCCCTGGTTCAGGCTGGGCGTGCCCTGCGCTTCCGCCTGCACGGGCGGGAACTCTACGCCGCCATTGAGGACGCCGCCCGCCTGCGCGATGCTCTAGGCGTGCCCCTGCCCATGGGGGTTCCCCTGGCCTTCCTTGAACCGGTTGAGGCTCCCCTGGTTGACTTGGTGGCCCGCTATGCTCGCACCCATGCCCCCTTCACTGCAGCCCAAGCCGCTGAGACCCTCGGGCTGGGAGTTTCGGTGGTTGATACGGCCCTGCGCACTCTAGCAACCGACCGGCGCGTTATCTCCGGCGAATTCCTGCCCGAAGAGCTACGGGCCGAGCTAGCTGCCGCCCGCACCGGGTCCACTGACCCCGCCTACCTGGCTGGGACTGAATGGGTGGACGCCTCGGTCCTGCGTACCCTGCGCTCCCGCTCCTTGGCGGCCCTCCGCGCGGACGTTGAGCCGGTCGCCCCGCACACTTATGCCCGCTTCTTACCGCCCTGGCAGCATGTAGGCTCCTGGCAGGTAACCGAAACCACCGCAGCACCCGGCACTTTTGGGGCACCAGCCCAGCCGGTGACCGTCCGCCGGGATGAGAGCACTATGCTCACCGGCTACGATGGCCTGCTGACCGTTGTTGACCAGCTGGCCGGGGTGAGGGTGCCAGCTTCTGCCCTGGAACCTCTTATTCTCAAGGCCCGCATCAGCGACTACACCCCTGCCCTTCTTGATTCGGCCATGAGCGCCGGTGACATTATCTGGACGGGTGCCGGGCAGCTAGCCGGGGACGACGGCTGGGTGGCCCTGCATCTGGGTGAAACCGCCGCCCTCACCCTGCCTGATGAAGTGGAGCGGGCTGAGGCGCTGGCCGCTCTGGGCGCCCTAGAAAACACCCTCTATGACTTGCTCACCGGTGGTCTCTTTTTCGCCCAGATTCAAACCCAGCTCTCAGCTCTTGCCACCTCGCACGGCAATAGGCCACCGACTGCCCAGGAGATTTCCCTCGCCCTGTGGAACCTGGTGTGGGCCGGGCTTGTCACCGGTGATACTTTCGCCCCGGTCCGGGCCCTTATCTCAGGTGGGGCTTCTGCCCACAAGGTTGCCGCCCCCACCCCGCGGGCCCGGTCAGTGGGTATGCGCCGCGGAGCCTCCCGCCTTTCAGCCTCCCGCCTGGGTGTGGGTGTGGGCCGGGCCCCGGTAGTATCCGCCCAGGTGGCCCCTATCGATAGTGGCCGGTGGGCGCGTATTGACGCTGAACCACTCGATAGCACTGTGGCAGCAGCTGCCCGCGCCGAATTGCTCATGGACCGCTACGGGGTGCTCACCCGTGGGGCTGTAGCCGTAGAAGATACCCCTGGGGGTTTTGCCGGCATCTACCGGGTGCTCTCTGCTGCTGAGGAGAAGGGGCTGGCCCGCCGCGGCTACTTCATTGAGGGTCTAGGTGCTGCCCAGTTCTCCACTTCTGCCACCGTCGATAGGCTCCGCGCGGCAGAGAGCACCGCTGAGGGTGAAGGGCAGGACGCTGCCCCCGACTCGGCTACTTCTCTCAGCTCTTCTGTCCCCGCCAGTTACACCCCGGTCCGCTCTACCCACCACAGCGTGCTCCTGCTAGCAGCCACCGACCCAGCCAACCCCTACGGGGCCGCCCTGCCCTGGCCTGCCCCTGTCTCCTGGGATGAGCACCGCACCCCCATCAAACACAAGCCCGGGCGTAAGGCAGGGGCCGTCGTCATCCTGGTCGATGGGCAACTAACCCTCTACCTAGAACGCGGCGGTAAAACCCTGCTACCTTTCACTGACCAGCCGGAGCAGGTGGAGGCGTCCGCGCCCCTGATCGGCCAGCTAGTACGCGCCGGGGTAGCCGACAAAATCGTCATTGAAACCGCAGGCGGAGTAGATGTGCTCAGCTCTCCTGCCCCCCTGCCCCCTGAACCTGACAAGCCGCAGGCACCAGCAGACACTGGTGAGCACCCGGTGCTCACCCTGCGCCGGGCCCTACTGGCCGCAGGCTTCTACGCTACCCCGCGTGGCCTGCGCATGAGGAAGGATTACGCTTAAAACCCCAGGGCTTCTCCCAGAGAGGGCAAACACCTTTAACCCCGACTTTGGTCTACACTGTGAGCAACGGGGGCACACCCAAGCGCCCCCCTACATTCTTTAGCAGACGGGTCATTTCTTGCTACCTAAGGAGGGGCGCTCACCATGCCTGAAGGCGATACCGTATGGCGGCAAGCCCGCTCTCTCCACCGCGCCCTAGCCGGTAGAACTGCCCACAGCACCGACCTACGCTACCCCCAGGTCGCCGACATCAACCTAGCAGGCCAGCCCATCCACGGGGCCCTAGCCCGGGGCAAACATATCCTGCTCAGAATCGGTGAGATGACCGTACACTCCCACCTGAAAATGGACGGCATCTGGCACCTCTACGGGCTGACCGAAACCGGCGCACCAGAGAAATGGCGGCGCCCTGCCGACCAGGTGCGAGCCCTCATCCAGGCCAACGCCCGACTCGACAACAAGGGCCAGGTAATCCCAGGCAGCCACCCGGTAGAAGCTGTGGGCTTTACCCTGGGGCTGCTAGAAGTCTTCCCCACCAGCCAAGAAACTGACCGGCTAGCCTACCTAGGCCCTGACCTGCTGGGCCCCGACTGGTCACTCGAACAGGCGGTAGCCAACCTAACCGCCCAACCGCAACGGCCCCTAGGTATAGCCCTGCTCGATCAAAAAAACCTAGCCGGTATCGGCACCATCTACCGGGCAGAAACCTGCTTCCTGGCCGGCATAGACCCGCGCACCCCCGTAGGGGCAGTACCCGATGTGGCCGCCGTGGTCTCTATCGCCCGCCTGCTACTGGATGCTAATCGCGGGCGTCCGCACCGGGTGACCCGCACCAGCGCCCAGCCGCTGTGGTGCTACGGGCGCGCAGGCCAACCCTGCTACCGTTGCGGGCAGAGCATCATCAAAGAGGACCTTTCAGACACCGGCACCGGGGCCAACCGCTACGCAGCAGGCCACCTCTATGCCCGTGAGGAAGACACCGACCGTATCAGCTTCCGCTGCCCCGGCTGCCAGGAGCTACTGGGGCTCTAAGACACTAGGCTTCTGGGCTGCTAGGGCTCTGGGCTGCTAGGGCTCTGAGATAATAGAGCCCATGCGCCGAATCAACCGCCACCTCACCCCCAAACCCCTACCCCAACGTCAGGGAATTGACGCCGTCTCATTCGTGCTACCCGACGCAACCAACCCCCAAGACGACACCCTAGGGGCAAGCACAGTACTGGACTACCTGGTGGCCCGCTTCTACCCCCATGAGCGTTCCCTCTTTACCTCCCGCTTTGAGCGCGATGAGGTGAAGGATGCTGATGGTCAGGCGGTTGCCCCCGATGCGCCTTTGACGGGGCAAAAGATCTGGTACTACCGGGAACTGGGGGTTGAAAAGCCCGTGCCCTTTGACATGCCGGTGCTCTACGAGGACGATTGGGTTTTGGCCATTGATAAGCCCCATTTCCTGCCCACCACCCCCAACGGCTCCTTTGTCGCGCATACTGCCCTGACCCAGCTGCGGGTGCGGGAGAACAACCCCGATCTGATTCCCATTCACCGCCTGGACAGGGCAACCGCCGGGGTCGTTCTCTTTGCCAAGACACCCGAGGCCCGCGCTCCCTTTCAAACCATGTTCCAGCGGCGCGAACCCACCAAGACCTATGAGGCCGTCGCGGCCCCTATCGCCGGGCTGGGGGTGGGTGAGAGCCTGACGGTGCGCTCGCGCATTGATAACCAGCACGGGGCTATGCAGGTAGCCCATACCGGTGTTGAGCTCCTGCCCGGTGACACCGGCCCCCTGCCGGTGGAGACCAAAGCTGAGCGGCGCGAGCGCCGCCGCTCCGGGGCGTCCTTTGAGGGGCTGAATGCCCAGTCGCGTATTACCTGCCTGAAGGTATTTGAGGTGGCAGGCGGCGTCCTGCCCGCTGTATCTGAAGCCAACCCGGCCCTGCCCCTGCCGCCTGCGGGAACACCCCTGGCCCACAATCTTTTGGAGCCGCATACCGGCAAGACCCACCAGCTGCGGGTGCACCTAGCGGCGGCAGGGGCGCCGATTGTGGGGGACGTGATCTACCCGGTCGTCCTGCCCATCGCCGAGGACGAGCCCGCCCTACCCCTCCAGCTGCTGGCCAGGTCACTGACCTTCCCCCACCCCTTCACCGGGGACGTCGTGACGGTGCGGAGTGGGCGGAGGCTAGGACTCATCGAGCAGGTTCCGGCTACGGGCGAAGTCAGACCATTGCTCTGAGGCAGGTAGTGCTATGAGGTCACGGCTGCTCATTACCACGAGGGTGGCGCAGAAGCAGGTGA
>JAXFPK010000020.1:0-28401 GCA_034179845.1 Rothia sp. (in: high G+C Gram-positive bacteria)
TTTGGCAACGCTCTGATTGAGGCGGAAGAAGGCAGCGACATTGACCTCAATGTTCGCCTGGAATCCGTTTCAGATGGTATCTTGGTAACTGGTACTGCAACTGTCACCGTTTCCGGTGAATGCAGCCTCTGCCTAGACCCGGTTGACTTTGATGTTACAGCCGATGTTCAAGAGCTTTTTGTTTTCGAGAAGGCCCCCGAAGGCGGCCCCGAAGATGAAGTAGATGAGCAGTACGCCGTAGAGAACGATGAAATTGATCTCGAACCGGCGCTGCGGGACGCAGTGATTCTTCAACTGCCGTTCCAACCTGTTTGCAGTGACTCCTGCCAGGGCCTGTGCTCCGAATGTGGTGCACGCCTTGAGGACGACCCTGAGCACCACCATGAGGTCATCGACCCCCGGTGGAACGCGCTATCAGCGTTGCTCGATGCGAACGACAAATAAAACTTATAAAGCAACAAGAGAAAAGAGATAGCTGTGGCTGTTCCCAAGCGGAAAATGTCCCGTGCTAACACCCGCGCCCGCCGTTCCCAGTGGAAGGCTTCCGTTCCTCAGCTGGTCAAGACCGTAGAAAACGGTCGCGTCACCTACTCCCTGCCCCACCAGGCAAAGCTCGTGACTGACTCAGCTGGCAACGAACTCTTCTACGAGTACAAGGGCCGCAAGGTAGCTGACGCTTAATCACACCTTATGACTAACTCTGCATCACAAGAGTTTCTGAAACGTCTCGGTATCGACCTCGATACCGAGACGTTTCAGCTTGCAATGACTCACCGCTCCTACTCCTTTGAAAACGGCGGCCTGCCCCACAACGAACGCCTAGAATTTCTCGGCGACTCCGTACTGTCCCTGGCCGTTGCTTCAGAGCTCTACAAAAAGTTTCCCGACCTGCCTGAAGGCGAACTGGTTAAACGCCACCACGTGATTGTTTCCACCCGAACCTTAGCCAACCTGGCCCGCAGCCTCAAACTGGGGCCCTGCATCCGACTAGGTAAGGGGGAGAAGAAAAGCGGTGGCGACGATAAGGACTCAATCCTGGCTGACACCATGGAAGCTGTCTTTGGTGCCGTCTATATGGCCTACGGGCCTGAAGCAGCCCACCAGCTCGTACTGACCCACACCTCACCCATGCTCGATGACAATAAGACCCTAGATGTTGGCCGCGACTGGAAAACTGAAATCCAGGAATATGCTGCCGCCCAGGGCAAGGGCGAACCTATCTACGAGGTGGAAGGTACTGGCCCTGACCATGCCCGCCGCTACACAGCCAAGGTTCTTCTGGCTGGAAAGGTGATGGGCCAGGGCAAGGGCACCAGCAAGAAAGAAGCTGAGCGTATGGCTGCCGAACAGGCCTACCATAAGGTCCATAGCTCAACTAACTAGCACCTGCTACGCACAGAGGGGCGCGCCCCCCTACGGTGGAAAGGCCCAAGGACTATGCCGGAGTTACCCGAAGTTGAAGTGGTTCGCCGCGGCCTAGCACGGCACCTGCTCGGTGCCGTGCTTGAGCGCGTGCAGGTAGTGGACGGACGCTCCGTGCGCCGCCACCAGGCCGGGCCAGAGAACTTTGAGCAACTACTGACGGGCCTACGCGTGATTGACGTGGCCCGGCGCGGCAAATACCTCTGGCTACTCTTTGAGAACAATGAAGAGTTCGCCCTGGTCATTCACCTGGGCATGAGCGGCCAAGTACTCCTCAAAGACCCTGGAATGCCGGCAGAAAAACACCTCAAAGTGCTCATAAACCTGGCAGGTGCCACCGATGAGAGCGGGTACCCAGCCCCGCTGACCCTGCGTTTTGTGGATCAGCGCATCTTTGGCGGCATGTTCACCAGCCCCCTACTACCCACCCAGAGCGCGGACGGGCAGCCGCTACCTGCGGCGTCAGCGTCCGCCCTGGGCTTGGCCCTAATCCCTCAGGCTGTAGCTCATATTGCCCGCGACCCGCTTGACCCTCACTTTGATTTTGGGCAGTTCCGGCGCACCATGCTGGCTACCTCTACCGGCATTAAGAAGCTCCTCCTAGACCAGAGCGCTATCTCTGGGGTGGGGAACATCTACGCCGATGAGGCCCTGTGGCGGGCGAGACTCCACTACGCTAAACCAGCGAAAAGCATCCCGGCTGCAACGGCCCGGGAACTGGTGGAGGCTGCACGCACGGTCATGCGTGAGGCCCTGGCCCAAGGTGGCACCAGTTTTGATGCCCTCTATGTAAACGTCAACGGGCAATCAGGCTATTTTGACCGGTCCCTTAGGGCTTATGGGCAAGCCGGGCAGCCCTGCCCCCGCTGCCTAGCGGGCGGGCGAACCTCCCTCATAGTGCGTGAGCCTTTTGCGGGAAGAAGCTCCTACCGTTGTCCCCACTGCCAGAGAAAACCACGAGGCGTATAGCCCTTATAGCCAAAGGGCCCTATAGGTGCAGGGCCTATAGGTGCGCCAGAGACTAAGAGCCAGTGAACCTGTCCCCGTAGAAGTCACCCAACCGCTCATAGCCTTCCTCAAGGGCAACAGCCGGAGTCCAATCTAGTAGTTTCCGGGTGGTGCGCTGATCGAACCAGTGGGCTGTAGAAAGCTGCTCAGCTAAGAAAGACGTCAACGGAGGGATCTGCCCGGGGGCAAAACGGGCCCAGGCCTTTTCCATGACCACACCCAGCCCGTAAGCCACGGAGGCCGGGAGCGAATAGGTGGGGGGCTGAACGCCGCAGGCGGTACACATGCCGGCAATAATCTCACCGACCGGGCGGGGCTGACCATTAGTGACCACCAAAGGCACCCCACGAATCGTCTCAAGACGCTGGTAGCCGCGCACGAAGGCGTCCGCCCCGTTATCAATATAGAGGGTATCAATCATGGCCGTACCCTGATTGAGCAGGGGCAGGCGGCCCGCAGCAGCACGTTCTAAGACGCGCTCCACCAGCTGAGTGTCACCGGGGCCCCAGACAATATGGGGGCGGAGCACCCCAACCCAAAAATTATCTGCATCAAAACTCAGCGCCAGCAGCTCCGACTCAGCCTTAGAGCGGGCATAGTTACCGCGGGCCTGCTCAGGGCTGGCCGGCGGGTTACCCTCACCCACAATAGAGGCCCCGGAATGGGCTACCGAGGGGGAAGAAGCATGCAGGAACTTGCCGATACCGGCTGCGCGGGCAGCCTCTAAGAGGGTGCGAGTGCCCTCGACGTTAACCTGCCGGTAGTCTTCCCAGTCACCGACCACAGAAACTTTAGCGGCAAGATGGATGACCCCCTGCACACCGGTCACAGCCTCACGAACCGCAGCCGGGTCAGTGAGGGAACCTTGCACCTGGTCAAAGCGATCTACCAGGTGGGGCGGGAGCATCTGGCTTATCTGGCAGTCCCCGCGTTGAAAGGCTCGCACAGCATAGCCAGCCCGCAGCAGGGCAAAGACAATCTCCCGGCCCAACAGCCCTGATGCGCCGGTGACCAGCACCCGCTCAGCCCGGGCAGGCTGGCAGGCATCTGGGGCAAGTGAACGCAGCGAGACTACCATGCAATAACCCCCTTGCCCAGGCGGGTCTTCTTCCCCTCCAAGAGCTGCTGGGCCCAGGTAGCAAGAACCGGGCGGTCAATCTTAGAGTTATGCCGCACATCGGTGGGGTGCTCAGCTACCACCAGCACAGCAGAAACTTCTACCCCGGTTTCATCCAGAACCCGCTGGCGTACCCGCTGAGCCAAATCTGCTGGGGCTAGACCGTTGCGGGTCTTCTTCCCCCGGAAACGGGGGCCAACTTCAGCCACCACTAGTACGGACGCCGCTCCGGCGGGGCCAGTAGCAACGGCAGCAGCCCGGCGCACCTCAGAATCAAGTTCGGCGGCCTGTTCTAAGGCCACGGGGGTTAGCACACCCTGGGCGGTGACTAAGACATGGGCTAGGCGCCCTTCGACCCAGAGGCGTCCGCTAGCATCGAAGTGGCCCACATCGCCGGTGCGGTGCCAGCCAGGGTTGGACGTAGAGGTTTGTTCGGTGACCCACAACCCGTCATAGCGGTCCTTGATATGCGGGGCAGAAATCAGGATCTCACCGGTGATACCGGGCTCGGTGGTGACCTCGTGTGAAGAGGTACCATCGGGCAGCAGAGGCGCAAGCTGGAGGGTGGCCCCGTCCACCGGGGTGCCCACACAGACGCCGCCACCAGCACCGGGCAGGCCTGCGGTAGCGTCCTTCTCAGCCTGCTTGATGTCAGCGTAAGAAACATCGGTGGCGGGCAAGGACTCGGTCATACCGTAAGGGGTGTGCAAGGAGGCTGCCGGTAGCAGGTTCTGCAAACGCGCCAGCAGGGGAGAGGTGATAGGTGCACCGGCTGAGAGCAAGGTAGTGACCTGCCCCAGGGCAGTGCGCTGCTGGTCGGTCAGATCAGCTGCCGTATCGAGCACGTTCATGAGCGCGGCAGGGGAGGCAAAGATGGTGCTTGCCCCGATGGCCTGGGCAGCAGAGGCCAAAGCGGCAGCGGTCAGGGTCTTAGGTTTGGTGACGTCCATAGCTGGAGTCACCGAAGTAGCGCCCAGGGCCGGGCCCAGTAATGCGAAGGGGGCAAAGCCTGCCACCAGGCCACTGCCTGCAGCTAGCTGGTAGGTTCTTGCGATAGTATCTCGCATGGCTGCTAGCTGGCGGTGGGTGTAAACCACGCCCTTGGCCGGGCCGGTGGAGCCAGAGGTGTAGAGAATAGCGGCGTCGATGTCGGGGTCAGGGTCAGCTACCGCAAAAATTTCAGGGGCCACAAAATCATCGACCGCACCTACTACACCCAGGGCACGGGCAGCAAGCGAGGGCAGGGAACCGGCCACAATGCGCTTGCCCGGCCAGCCCAGGGCTTGAGCGAGGGTGAGCGCTGCTGGAACACCAATGAGCCAGGAGGGGCGGGCCCCCTTGAGTGCGCGCGTCAGCCCCGCAGCACCCAGGCCGGTGTCGGCTACAACAATCACAGCCCCAATTTTGAGGCAGGCATAGATGAGGGTGGTGAGCTTGATACCGGGAGGGACTAGCAGGTTAACCCTGTCACCGGGTTTGATTCCGAGCTTGTGCAACCCAGAAGCTACCCGGTCCACTTCAGCGGCCAGTTCGGCCCAGGAAAGTTGGGCAGCGACCTGGGTGCCGTCCCCCTTCTTGCTCATATCGACCACAGCTAGGGTGGTGTCTGATGCCCGGTCTGCTAGTTCGGCGCCTATGGGGCGGTAGTCTTCTTGCACCTGTGTGGCGCGTGCTTCTTGGTGGCGTTCCCGCTGGGTGCTACCGGTGACGAAGTGCTCGGTTAGCCACTCTAGAATAGGGCTGGCGATGTCTTCATCTTCGGCCACCAGGTGGCTGGCGTTCTCAAAACGGTGAATGTCAGCCTGCGGTAGGCGGGTAGCTAGGTCAGCTAAGTAGCGGCGCTGGAAAACCGGGTCTTTAGTGCCCCAGAGCATGAGGGCAGGGACCTCTAAATCGGTGATACCTTCAGCCACAGAGACCATGGGGCGGTAACTAGAGGCCGCTTCGGTGGCGGGAATATCGGCAACGAAATTACGCACACCTGCCCGGTGTTCAGCGGTTCTGTAGGGCAGTTTATAGGCCTTTTTGACTGCGGCATCAAGACCGCTGCCCTGGGCTAGGCCCAGGGTTACGTCTATGAAGGCGGTTGATTTTTCAGTAGCCCACCCATGCAAAGCCGGGTTCAGGGCAGCCTGTAGGGCAACAGGAAGTTTCTGCCCGGCATCATGAAAAACAGCGGTGTTGGTCAGCATGAGCCCTGAGACAATCTCGCGGTGTCGTAGAGCCCAGCCCAGAGAAATCAGCCCGCCCCAGTCGTGAGCTAGGGTCACTAGGGGTAGGTCAGTATCATCAAGCCCTAAAGCTGCGGTGAAGTCACCCAGGTCAGCAATACGGTCAGCGAGGGAACGGGTCTTGCCAGTGCGTTCTGAATAGCCCATATCGAGCTGATCGACGGCGATAACCCGCCAGGGCTGCTGGGCCTTGGTTGCGGCAGCGATGACTGACCGCCAGAGGTAAGACCAGGTGGGGTTACCGTGCACGGCTAGTACCGTACCTACCGGGGTGCGTCCGGCTGCTTGGAGAGCGGGGCCGTTATCGAGGTAGTGCCAGCGGCGGCTGGTGCCGGGTTCTTCTACCGGGGCGGAGGCTGGCACCTGCATCTGGTGGGACCAGGCAGGGTCAACACCGGGCCAGAGAGAGGGGTCTGCGGTCAGCTGAGAAATAGTCATGGCGGCTCCTACCAGGTGATTTCCATCAGGGCAGTGTTCAGGCCAGAGCCCACACCCATGCAGAGAATCCGGTCGCCGGGGGTGAAACGGGGGCTTTCTTCAGCCAAGGTCATGGGCAAGGCGGCCGCTGCCACGTTACCCCAGACCGGGAAGGTGAGGGGGATGCGCTGACGGTCAATACCTACAGCCTCAATGATGGCGTTGGTGTGGGCGTTAGAAATTTGGTGGGTGACGTAGGAGTCCATCTCCTTCCAGTCCCAGCCCTGCTGGTGGGCTTCTTCCCAGGCCTCAGCTACTAGTTGCAGGCCGTGCTTGAGCAGCCCTTCAGCATCCGTGCTCATGCCCTGATCGGCGTCACCGCCGATGCAGAGCTTGCGGTGTTCTGTGCCTGCGCGGGAGACTGAACCGACAATGATGTGCCCCTCGGGGTGCACATCAGAGCGGCCGATGATGGCAGCGGCAGCCCCTGAGCCCAGGGTGAGGGTGGCGAATTGGGTGAGGACGTCATCGCGTGTGGAATCGGGGCGGCCCAGCTGGCGTAGGGCAGTGGCGTGCCAGGGGGAGGGGTCTTCGCTATCGACAATCAGGGCGTAGTCGATGGCACCGGCATCGATCATGCTGGCGGCCACCGTCACACCGTTAACGAAGCCAAGGCAGGCGTTGGTGATGTCAAAGTTGAGGGCGTGGCGGGGAAGGCCCAAACGGTCGTGGATGCCTACTGCTACAGCCGGTTCAAAGTTATCGCGGGTAACAGAGGTGTTAATGATGAGCCCGATCTGTTCCTTGCTGATACCGGCCTGGGCGATGGCTTCTTCGGCTGCTTGTACGGCGCCGTCTTCAAAGTGCATAGTGGGGCCCCATGCGCGGCGTTCTCTAATGCCGGCCAGTCGTTCTAGGAGGCCCTTGGGCATGCTGAGCCGCTGGTAGGTAGCCGCTAGTTGCTCATCAAAGTAGGAGCTGGTGACGACCTCCGGTGGTAGCACTCTGGTTACCGATAGTAGGGAGGCGTTCTTGTGGCGAATATCTGAATTAGCGGTCAATCTACTCTTCTAGCCTTAGTTTCGGACTTGGGCAAACCCTTCGATGAAGAAAAGGGCACTTTTCAATAATAGGCTCCCTGGGGGCTGGGGCGGTGATTGATGACGCGGGTTCATCTCACACCGAACAGGTGTAGGGGCCTGCGGTAAAGTGGTATGCCGACCTAAACCCGTTTTTACCCAACCGATGGGGCTTACCACTATGTATCTGAAATCTTTGACCGTGCGTGGCTTTAAGTCTTTTGCATCGGCTACAGTTTTTGAGTTTGAGCCGGGGCTGAATGTGCTAGTGGGGCCTAATGGGTCGGGTAAGTCTAACGTGGTGGATGCTCTTGCCTGGGTGATGGGTGCCCAGGGCGCTAAGCAGCTACGCGGTGGGGCTATGAAGGACGTCATTTTCGCTGGTGGTGGCTCCCGGGGCGCGTTGGGCCGTGCCAAGGTTGAGCTGGTTATTGATAACCAGAGTGGTGCCTTGTCGCTTCCGCACTCTGAGATTCGTCTGTCGCGCACCATGTTTTCTGCTGGTGGTTCTGAGTATGAGATTAATGGTGAGCCTGCCCGTTTGGCTGATGTGCAGGATTTGTTGGCGCAGGCTGGTGTGGGCCGGGAACTGTATACCCTGGTGGGGCAGGGGCAGGTCGATAGGATTTTGCACGGCACCGCAGATGACCGCCGTGAGCTGGTTGAGCAGGCTGCTGGTTTGCTTAAGCATCGTAAGCGTCAGGCTAAGACTGCCACCAAGCTTGAGGATTTAAAGACCAATCTTGACCGGTTAGAAGATGTGGTTGCCGAGTTGGCGGAGCAGTTAGAAGGACGCCGGGAGCAGGCTGAGACTGCCCGGGCAGCTAGCGAGGTGGCTGGCCGGGTGCGGAGTCTGAGCGCTGATTTGTTGGCCTGTGATGCCCGGGCCATGGTGCAGGAGCGGGAGTCTGAGCGGGTGGCCGGTGAGCAGGCTGAGGCTGCCCGTGTAAGGGCTGAGGAGCGGGCGGGAACCTTGCAGGAGCAGCTAGGGGTTGTGACACTTGCTCGGCAGGTTGCCCAGCAGGCTCTTGATGAGGCTCTTCAAGGCCGTGCTGCCCTGAAAGAGGTTGGGCACCTGGTGGAGACGGTTCAGCTGGTGGCTGCTGAGCGTTTGAAAGGTTCTGACCGTGAGCAAGAAGAGCAGGACGCCACCGCCCGCCTATCGCAGGCCCGGCAGGTTCGCGATGGGGAGGAGAAAGCCTTCCAGCAGGCCCGGCAGGCACGAAATAGAGCGGAGCAGGAGCTAGCGGCTGCTCAGGCAGGGTTGGACACTGCTCAGAAAGAGCAGCACCTAGCCCGGCAGGCTCTTGCAACTGCCCAGGAGCAGGCTAAGGCCGCTAAGGAGGGTATCTCTGAGGCAATTGGTCAGCTTGCTACAGCCCGGGTGGCTTTTGAGCGTAGTTGCGAAGAGGCTAAGCGCCGGGCCGATGAATACGCTGAGGCGCAGGCTCAGGGGGCTTCTTCTGCGGCTGATACTGAGCGGGCTCAGGCTGCGGTCGCTACCTTCCAGGAGCAGGTGCGGGTTGCTGAAGAAGAGGAGAAGAAATGTCGGCAGCTGCGTCAGAGGGCAGGGGAGCTGGTAGATGCTAGCCGCCTAGAGTCTCATCAAGCTCAAGTGAAACTTCATGCTGCTCAGGCACGGTATGAGGCCCTTGAAGCTGCCTGGAATCATGATTCTTCAGAAGTAGGCGATAACCCAGAGCATCGTCGGCAGGCTCTAGAAGAGGGCGCCCAGGAGCTTATTTCTTTACTTGAGATTGAAGATGAATGGCAGAAGGCCGTGGCGCTTGTACTGACGCCCTACCTGCGGGCTTTAGCCCGTACCGATGGCGCCTACCTATCTGAGGAAGTCTCTCACCTTCATTCCCCCAAGAGCTCTCTTGACCTATCTGACCTCTACCAACTCTCTGCATATCAAGCTGAAGGTTGCCAATCTCGGCCACTGATTCAGGCCCTCACAGCACCAGAGCCGCTCACCCCAACCCTGGCCCTACTGACCGCCAGCACCTACCTGGTACCTGATAAAAAAACCGCCCGCGCCCTGGTAACAGCCCACCCGGGCGTCCGCGCTGTGACCCCAAACGGTACTGTACTCACCGCAGGCTCAACCCTCTACCCCTCAGAACAGCGGCCCCTGACCGAAAGCTACACAGAACTAACCCAGGCTAAAGAGGCCTACCAGCACCTAACTAACCTGCAAGAACAAACAGAGCAGGCCTACCAGCAGGCAGAAGAAGCTCTGGCCCAAGCCCAAAAAGCTGAAAAAGACCAGGCCCGCACCACCGGCACACTCACCGCCCAACTAGCCACCGCCCGCGCTGAACTAGCCACCCTCACCGGCCGGGCAGAAAGCTCCCAACTCACCCTTGCCCGCCTGCGCGAAGCCGCCCAGCGCGCCGAAGAGGCACAGCACAAGGCACAAGAAACCGTCAGTGCAGCCCAAGAAGTCCTGTCTCACGCGCGGAAGAAGCGCACCCACACTGATCTTGATACCCTGCGC
Source organism: Rothia sp. (in: high G+C Gram-positive bacteria) (assembly GCA_034179845.1). Taxonomy (GTDB): domain Bacteria; phylum Actinomycetota; class Actinomycetes; order Actinomycetales; family Micrococcaceae; genus Rothia. Next base: position 9,775 of record JAXFPK010000020.1, read on the forward strand.
CAGAAGCTACTCACCGCAGAAGATACTCTTGCTCAAGCAACTGAAGCAAAGACCCGCGCAGAAGCAGCCCGCACATACGCCCACCAGATAGAAGAAACAGCCCAGGCTCGTCTGACCCAAGCCCAAGAAGCCCTCACAGCCCTGGAAGAGGCTGATAAAACCCGCCAGCAACGCCAAGACCAGGCGGAGGCAAACCGCCATCGAGTACAAAAAATAGCAGCCCGTGCCCGCGCCCTCAGCTACGCCCTAGAGCAGGTGAGCCACCAGGAAGAAGCGGCCTACTCTCAGGCCCAGCTCAAAGCCCAAGAAGCGCAGAAGGCCCTAACCATCACCGGCGAAGAACTAGCAGGGGCCCAAGCCTCCCTCGCTGCTGCCCTGACCTTACAGGCTGAATCAGCGGCCCAAGGGGCCCGTGTCGATGCCCGCTGGGAGGCCCTGACTGAGCGGGTGAAGAGCGAACTGGGGCTGAGCCTTGAAACCCTCCTTGAGCGAGAAACCCCCGATGTGCCCCGTCAGAGTCTTCAGAAGAACCTGGCGGCAGCCCAAGCGGAGCTTGCCCGCCTGGGCGTCATTAACCCTCTGGCGCTAGAAGAATATGAGGCCCTAGAACAGCGCCATCACTACCTGCGTCAGCAAATTAAGGACATCAAGGCCTCACGGGCTGACCTGCGTACGGTCATGAAAGACCTGACCCAGACTATTGAAACATCCTTCACCCAGGCTCTTGCCGATGTACAGGTGGAATTTAGCCGTATCTTTGCCCTGCTCTTTCCCGGCGGCCAGGCAGAGCTCATCCTTGCAGACCCCAAGGACCTGGAGCATAGTGGGCTGGATATTCGGGTGACACCGGCTGGGAAGAAGGTCACTCGCCTCTCCCTACTTTCTGGTGGCGAGCGCACCCTAGCTTCGCTGGCCCTGCTGCTGGCAGTTTTCATGGCCCGCCCTGCACCTTTCTATGTGCTTGATGAGGTAGAGGCGGCCTTAGATGACCGTAATCTGGGGCGCCTGCTTGAGGTCTTGGGCCAGCTTCGAGAGAAGTCGCAGTTGCTGATGATTACCCACCATCAGCGCACCATGGCCCAGGCAGATACTCTGTACGGTATTACTATGCGCCAGGGTGTCTCTAGTGTTCTGTCCCACCGCCTAGAAGACCCACGATAAGACCTTCTGGAAGACTAGCCGGGGGAGACTAAGAGGGCGGGGTTACCTGCCGGTGTAGCCTTGATCGGCTATCTCTGGTGGGAACTCGGGGCGGTAGCCGGGGAACCAGCCGATAGCGGCCAGAAAGAGCAGGGCACCGGCTACGATAAAGGCCGGGAAGAAGCCCCAGGTGTCGATGATGAAACCGGCAACCAGGGGGCCGATAATTAGGCCCATGTCTGAGACCATCTGGTAGTAGGCCAGGGGTTGGCCACCTGAGCGTTTGCTGCCGACAATATCGGAGATTGCGGCTTGCAAGGAGGGGCCCAGAAGGGCGGAGCCAACCCCCAGAAGCACGGCGGCGGCCACAAAAACTATGGGGCTGGTAATTAGACCAAAGATGATGGTGACCGAACCTGCTAGAAGAAGCCCAGAGAAAACCATGGGCCGGCGGCCTATTTTATCGCCCATCTTGCCTGAGTAAATCTGTACCAGGGCGTTGCCGGCTGCATAGGTGGCTAGGGTGAACCCTGCTAGTTTAGCTCCGGCTGCTGCCGCATCGTAGCCTGCTTGATCGGTGTGAAGGCTAGCGAGGAGGGCCACGGCGGCAAGGGGTACGACGGTGGTTTGTAGGCCGAAGATGCTCCACCCTACTGCCAGGTTGGCCATGAGGGCTGCCTTGTAGTTGGTGAATTTGAGGGCGTCAGCTAGTTTGAGCTGGGGCTTGGGGACGGCGATGCCCTGGGTATTGAGGTGGACCTCCTGGGGTCGCTCTTTGAGCCGGGTGAGAACTACTAGGGCCGCGCATAGGAGCATGGCGCAGTAGACGAAGAAGGGTACTCGCATGCCCAGTGATGATGTTGCAGCTCCTAAGACGGGGCCTAAGATGTTGCCCAGTAGGAAGGAGGTGGCGAAGTAGCCTGAGACTTTACCTCGAATGGCTGGTGGTGCGTTGCGCACGAGGATTCCCATGGCCGCTACTGTGAACATGACTGACCCGGTGCCGCTGATGATGCGGGAGATAATTAGCATGGGGTAGTTGATGGAGAGCCCTGCCCCGATGGAGCCTATACCTACGATGATGAGCCCTGCTGAGTAGATGCGGCGTTCGCCGAAGCGGGAGATGAGGCGTCCGGACGCTGGTGCGAAGGCTAGGCGGGAAAGGGCGAAGGCTGAGACAACGAAGGTTGCCGCCATAGCCCCTACGTCGAAGCTGCGTGCGAAACCTGGGAGCACGGGCGCTACTAGGCCGTAGCCGAGGGCAATGAGGAAGGAGGCGCAGATGAGTACTTTGATTTGGGTGGGTACTTTGATGGTTTCTGCGGTGTGGGGGTGCTGGGTGCGGTTTTCTTGGCGTACGGTTTCGGGGATGATGGGGATTGCCCCGGTGTCCATGGAGGGGGTGGGTATGTGCTTGCTCATGCTGTGGGGGTCTGGTGTTGTCAGGCTCTACTAACGGTTTAGGTATCTTAGCTCACAATACTAGTTTGTGGTAGGGGGTGCTGGGTAGATGTGCGTCTTACTCTCATGCCCAGGCTGTTTGGTGCCGGGAGAATATGGCAAGCTAGAGGGGTGAATGATTCTCTAACTCTCATTGTGTACATACTTCTTGGTGTGCTGATTCTAGGTGGCGTGCTCGCTGTTTTGCTGCGCGGCCCCAAAGCCCCTAAGGAAGGCTATCAGGGCACTCGTGATGCCGATGACCTCCCAGCAGATGGTGCTGCTGATGGGCCGGTGACCACTATTGAGCGCCCTGCTTCTGCCCAGGGCCGCCTGGTGCGGTTGCGCGCCCGTCTCTCTCGTTCAAATAACCTGCTGGGTAAGGGGCTGTTGGCCCTGCTCTCTCGCGACAAAATTGACCAGGATGTCTGGGATCAGGTAGAAGAAACCCTGCTTCTAGCTGATCTGGGCGCTGAGCCCTCAGCGCGCCTGGTAGCTGCTTTGCAGCAGCGTGTGCGTGTGGAGGGCACGGAGAATCCGGCCCAGGTGAAGCAGATGCTCCGCGAGGAGCTTTTGTCTATTGTTGGTGAAGATACTGACCGTTCGCTGGCGCTAGATGGTGCCGATGGTAACCCGGGTGTGGTGCTGGTTGTTGGTGTCAATGGTGTCGGTAAGACCACGACCGTGGGTAAGCTGGCCCGTGTGATGGTCGCTGAGAACAAGACCCTCCTGTTGGGGGCAGCAGATACCTTCCGTGCGGCGGCAGCTGACCAGTTGCAGACCTGGGGTGACCGGGTGGGTGTTCAGACCGTCCGCTCAGATAAGGACGGGGCCGACCCGGCCTCCGTTGCTTTTGAAGCTATCCGTCAGGGTAAGGGGCGCGGGGTAGATACCGTCATGATTGATACTGCCGGGCGCCTGCAGAATAAGGCGGGTCTTATGGACCAGCTAGGTAAGATCAAGCGTGTTGTTGAGAAGGAGGCACCTGTTACCGAGGTGCTTCTGGTGATTGATGCTACCACCGGCCAGAATGGCATGATTCAGGCTAAGGTCTTTTCTGAGGTCGTCCAGATTACCGGTATTGTGCTGACTAAGCTGGATGGATCAGCTAAGGGCGGCATTGTGGTTGCTATCCAGGAAGAACTGGGCGTGCCCGTTAAGCTGATCGGTTTAGGTGAGGGCCCTGACGATTTGGCTCCTTTCGAGCCTGCTGCTTTTGTTGATGCTCTGCTTGATACATAAAACCACCTGCTGACCTTGGTTATGAACCGGGGGTAACTGCCTAAGGGCTAGTTACCCCCGGTTTTTTGCTGTGCTTTCCCTTTGCTGAGGGGGAGTAACTTCCCTGTTACTGCTAGTAACACGCCTGTAACCGGCGTTTTCTTGCTGGCAACAGGTCTAGGCCACCTGTAACTCTGGTGAAACTCTGCTCGCCTGAGGCCGAAACATGCCAAAAGAACAATGGAAACTGTCAAACACACCAGGGCCGGCTCAGACCGGCACACAGGTTTTCTGTACAGATTTTGAAAGGGGTAACAGGCATGGAACTCACCGCCAGTGATGTTTGGACCGTGGTGGCCGCGGCACTTGTTCTGTTCATGACACCGGGTCTCGCTCTCTTCTACAGCGGTATGACGCGGGCTAAGTCAGCACTTAATATGATGATGATGTCCGTGATTTCTATGGGCATCGTTGGCGTCTGCTGGGTGCTCTGGGGCTATAGCATGAGCGGAGGAAACGCCCTCATCCACGATATCGTCGGCTCACCCTTCAAGGACTTTGGTCTTTCTGCCACTTTGGCTGATGGCGGCACTAACATGTTAGCGGTCGCTTTTAGCTCCACCTTCGCTATCATCGCGGTAGCTATTATCTCCGGCTCTATTGCCGACCGCACCCGCTTTGGTGCATGGTGCCTCTTCGTCCCCCTCTGGCTTACCCTGGTCTACTGCCCTCTAGCTTTCATGGTCTGGGGTGGGGGCCTCTTCGGTGAAGAAGGTTTCATTGGCTCCATGTTCGGTGAAGCCATTGACTTTGCTGGTGGCCTGGTAATTCACATCAACGCCGGTGTTGCTGGCCTGATTCTGGCCCTGGTGCTGGGTGCCCGTAAGGGCTTTGGCCAGGACCCCAACCAGCGCCCCCACTCCCTGCCTCTGGTCATGCTCGGTGCAGCTATCTTGTGGTTCGGCTGGTTTGGTTTCAACGTAGGTGCAGCCTCAAATGGCACCCAGGCTGGTCTGATTTGGGTCAATACTCTTGCTGCCCCGGCAGCGGCCATGCTGGGCTGGTGCCTGCTAGAGCGCGTCCGTGATGGTCACGTCACCTCTCTGGGTGCAGCCTCTGGCCTGGTAGCTGGTCTTGTTGCTATCACCCCGGCCTGCGCTAACGTCGACCCTATCGGCGCTCTGGCCTTGGGCTTTGTGTCTGGTATCGCCTCAGGTTGGGCTGTTGGCCTTAAGTTCCGCTTGGGCTATGACGACTCCCTGGACGTGGTAGGCGTACACCTGGTCTCTGGTCTCATCGGCACTTTGGCTCTGGGCTTTATTGCAACCCCGTCGACCGGTACAGCGGGCCTCTTCTACGGGGGCGGACTGGGGCTACTGGTGACCCAGTCGGTGGCAACCATTATCTCCATTGTTTACTGCGCGGTGGTGACCTTGCTGATTGTCATTCCGATTCACCGCACCATGGGTTTCCGTGTGAGTGAGAAGCAGGAAGTTCAGGGTATTGACCTGGCCCAGCACGCTGAAACTGCCTACGCCATGTCTTCCGGTACTTCCGGGGCCTTTGCAAAGAACTAGAGGAAGAAACAGTTATGAAACTCATTACCGCTTTGATCCAACCTGAAAAATTTGATGAAATACGCCAGGCCCTGGAAAACTTTGGGGTCGATGGTATGACAGTCTCAGAGGCCCAAGGGTACGGACGCCAGCACGGGCACGTAGAGGTTTACCGCGGCAAGGAATACGACATTCGCCTGATCCCTAAGGTTCGACTGGAAATCTTGGCCGATACCGGCCGGGCTGAGGACATCATCGACCTCATCATCTCTACCGCCAACACTGGCAGCGCCGGGGACGGCAAAATTTGGGTGAGCACCGTCGATGAGGTGGTGCGAGTGCGCACCGGCGAACGCGGCATCTCAGCCATCTAAAAACATCAAGACACTAGGGCAGGCCCACCATCGTTCAGGCCTGCCCTTCTGCTTGAGATACAGGGGAGTCCCACGGCAGAGGGGAGCGAGGCAGTACCGAGGAGGTGGCAGGGCCCTGCCGGGTAGACTGGAGGGCATGAAACTTGTCTCCTGGAACGTTGATTCACTCAACGCCGCACTCACCAGTGAGTCGGCTCGTGCCCTGCTCTCACGCGATGTCTTTGCCTCTATCGCCCTGCTAAAGCCCGACGTCCTTGCCCTGCAAGAAACCAAGCTATCTGCCAAGGGGCCCACCAAGAAGCACCTTGAAGCGCTGCACGCTTACTTCCCCGACTACAAAATCGCCTGGGTATCATCTGACGAGCCTGCCCGCAAAGGCTATGCCGGAACCATGTTCCTCTACAAACAGGAACTAGAACCCACCGTCACCTACCCCCAGCTGGCCGCCCCCACCACCATGGACGCCGAAGGGCGCATCATCACCCTAGAATTTGAGGATTTCTACGTCACTCAGGTCTACACCCCCAACGCCTCCGATGGTCTGCGCCGCCTACCTGACCGCCAAATCTGGGACCGCCTCTACGCTGACTACCTCGCTAGCCTAGACGCCACCAAACCGGTACTTGCCACCGGTGACTTCAACGTAGCCCACACCGAAATTGATCTAGCCACCCCTAAAGCCAACCGCCGCTCACCGGGCTTCACAGACGAAGAACGCGAGGGCTTCACCCACATCCTTTCTCGCGGCTTTACCGATACATTCCGCCACCTGCACGGTGATGTTCTAGGGGCCTATACCTGGTGGGCTCAGCGCTCGCGGACCTCGAAGATTAACAACACCGGCTGGCGTATTGATTACTGGCTGGTTTCTGATCGTCTTGCTGAGAAGGTGCAGGCTTCAGAAATGATTGACTCTGGCCCCCGCCAGGATCACACCCCGATTCTTTTGGAGATTAATATGGGGTAATTGTTTAATCTTTTTTAACGTTTGGGGCCTTTCTGAGAGGCGAATGAGCCGTGTGTGGGTGGGGTGCGGGGAGTTTTCCCAGGTATTATCGGGCTTTTCAAGGCGGAAATTATTTCTGGTGTATTTCATTGCTGTGAGGCGGGGTTTCAAGGATGGGTTGTCTAACTTGATGTGCCGGGTGTGACTCAATATACTCAACTCAATACGTCAGCATATGTTGGGCATCACAAACCCCGTAGTATCTGTAAAGGCTCACGCACAATGTTCGTCCTCCAGAAAGAGTTCGCCTCATGATCAAGTATCTTTTGAGGCGAGTAGCTACCTACGCCGTCATGATTTTCTTAACGACGACCGGTGGCTACTTCCTCGCTGTCACCTCGCTGAATCCCGCCCTGATTGAACAGGAACGCGTTCCTCGCCCCACCCCCGAGCAGATTCAGCGTAACTTCTCCTCCTTGAACCTTGACCCCACCATGAGTGCCTGGGACCGCTACGTTCAGTGGCTCACCAACGTTGTACTGCACTGGGATTGGGGCCGTAGCCCCAATGGCGCTTACATTAACGCTGAATTCGGTCAGCGTGTGTGGGTCTCTACCCGTCTTTACATGGTGGCTGTGATTCTCTCCCTCATCATTGGTGTCGCTCTGGGTGTCTATTCTGCAGCCCGCCAGTATAAGTTCTCAGACCGTGTGATTACCTGCTACTCCTACCTGGTCTACATTTTGCCCGCTCCTATCGCCTACTTCCTGGTGCAGCTTGGAGCTGTTGCTATTAACAATGCCGCAGGGGAGCGCATCTTCTTCGTCACCGGTATTTCCTCGCCAGGTCTCACACCGGGCAGTGTGGAATACTGGGTAGATTTGGCGGCCCACTATATTGTGCCTACTTTCTGTATCACCATTATGAGTTGGGGTGGCTACCAGATTTCCCAGCGCCAGTACCTTCTCGATAGTGTCAATGCTGACTTCGTCCGTACCGCTCGTGCTAAGGGCCTGACCCGCAACCAGGCTATTCGCCGCCATGCTCTGCGAGTTTCCTTCATCCCGGTAGCTCAATCTATTGCTTTCACCGTTCCCGCTATCTTTACCGGCGGCTTCTTCGCTGAAGCAATCTTCGCCTGGCCTGGTATTGGCCTCTGGTCGATTCAGGCAATTGGGGCCCAGGACGTCAACGCTGCGGTAGCAACCTTGGCCTACGGCTCCTTTATCTTTGCAGTTGGCGCAATTATTGCTGATATTGCAACCACTATCGTCGATCCCCGAGTGAGGATCTCATGAGTAACTCACCAGCTATCAACCACGACAACCTTACCGGTATCATTACCCGGGTTGACCATAAAAAAGCTGATTTTGAAATTATCAGTAAGAAGAAGATTATCTTCCGTCGTTTTATGCGTAATAAGACTGCGGTTTTCGGTTTGGTTGTTCTTCTTCTGGTTATTGCCTTCGGTCTATTCGGTGGCTTCCTCTCCAAGTGGGGCACCACCACCATTGACCCTTTCCATATTTCCACTGGCCCTAGCTCAGAACACTGGTTTGGTACGACCAGTGCAGGTACTGACCTCTACGCTCAGATGGTTGAGGCGGTTCGCACCTCGGTCTTTATCGGTCTGATTGTGGGTGGCGTATCGGTAATCTTTGCAGCTATCTACGGTTGTGTCATGGCCTACTTTGGCGGCAAGGTTGATAAGACCATGCTTTTTGTGCTGGAGACCCTCATCATGGCACCCAGCCTGCTGGTGGTAGCAATTGTTATTAACGGTTCTGGTGGTCAGGCTATACGCGATAATATTCCTGGCTGGCTGATTTTGACCGTTGTGCTTCTAATTTTTAGCTGGATGTACACTGCCCGCGTGATTCGAGCTATGGCTATGTCGCTTATTTCCCGTGACTATGTCAAAGCGGCCCGCTACATGGGCGTGCACCCTTTCAAAATTGTCTGGCGTCACCTAGTCCCCAATATTGGCTCCTTGATGGTGCTTGAATTTACTCGCGGTATTACCGCAGCGATTCTGGCTGAGGTGTCTTTTACCTTTATTGGTATCGGCGTGAAATACCCGAACTTCTCACTGGGTTCTTTGATCGCCCAGGCTTCAAGCCAAATCAACACCCTGCCCTGGATGTTCTGGATTCCGCTGCTGTTCTTCTTCCTGCTGGTTGGCCCTCTAGCCCTGATGAATGACGGCTTGCGTGACGCCTTCGATCCTACCTCCCTGTCCGTTGGCAAAGTTAAGAAAAAGAAGAAGTAAATGAGCACTACACCAGTACTGAGCGTCCGAGACCTCAACGTAAAGTTCAATACTGAAAATGGTATTGTGCACGCGGTGCGCGGCATTGACTTCGACCTGTACACGGGTAAAACACTGGGCATCGTGGGTGAGTCCGGGTCAGGTAAGTCGGTTGCCTCTATGGCGATTATGGGTCTGCACCCCACGACCGCTGATATCACCGGCTCTATCAAATACAAGGGCACTGAGCTCTTGGGCCTGAGCGATAAGCAGATGTGTGACTACCGTGGTAAAGAAATTTCCATGGTCTTCCAAGATCCGCTCTCATCACTGACACCGGTTTTTACCATCGGTAACCAGCTAGCTGAGGTGCTTAAGACCCACAACAAGGGGATGAGCGAGAAAGCTATCCATGATCGCTCTGTTGAGCTGCTACGCCTGGTGGGTATCCCTTCACCTGAGAGCCGACTCAAGTCTTTCCCCCACGAGTTCTCTGGTGGTATGCGTCAGCGCGTCATGATTGCTATGGCTATCGCAAATGAGCCACGCGTCCTGATTGCTGATGAGCCCACTACCGCCTTGGACGTGACGATTCAGGCTCAGGTGCTTGAAGTGATGCAGAAGGCCCAGGAAGAGACCGGGGCAGCAACTATCATGATCACCCACGATTTGGGTATCGTCGCTGGCATGGCTGATGAGATCATGGTGATGTACGCCGGTAAGGCCGTGGAACATGCTCAGGCTAGTGACCTTTATAAGAAGCCCTCTATGCCTTATACCATTGGCCTGCTGGGTGCTGTGCCTCGTGTAGACCGCAAGGAGAAGGCGTCTTTGGTTCCTATTGAAGGTACTCCTCCTAATCTGTTGAAGCCTGTGGTGGGTTGTTCCTTCGCCCCTCGTTGCCCTGTCGCTACGGACGTCTGCCTGGTGGAAGAGCCGCCGCTAAAGCTTGTTGCTGGTACTAGTGAGAATCACCGTGCAGCCTGTCTTTATGCAGATCAGTTCGTTAATGAGCGCCCTGAGCAGATGTTCCCTGTACCTCAGATCCCTACCTCGCCGCTTACGGGTGTGCCCCGTGAAGAGCGCGCTAGCGTGCTTGAGGTGAGGGATGTTAAAAAGTTCTTCCCCCTCACTAAGGGGGCCCTGATTAAGCGTCGGGTGGGTACCGTTAAGGCAGTTAACGGGGTGAGCTTTGATATCCGTGAGGGGGAGTGCTTCTCTATTGTGGGTGAGTCAGGCTGTGGTAAAACCACTACTCTGCTTGAAATTATGGAGTTCTCACCAGATACTGACGGCGAGATTGTGATTGCGGGTGTCTCGAACAAGCAGGGCTTGCATGGTTCTGAGCTGAATGAGCTGCGTAAAAACCAGCAGATGGTTTTCCAGGATCCAACCGGTGCCCTTGACCCTCGCTTCACTGTCTATGAGATTTTGGCTGAGCCTTTGCAAAATCAGGGCTGGGCGGTCAAGGACATTAAGAAGCGCGTGCTTGAACTGATGAAGACGGTAGGTCTGCAACCTGACCACGTTAATCGTTTCTCTAACCAGTTCTCTGGCGGTCAGCGTCAGCGTATCGGTATTGCCCGTGCGCTGGCTGTTAACCCTAAGTTGGTGGCTTTGGATGAGCCTGTTTCTGCTCTGGATGTGTCGGTTCAGGCAGGTGTTATTAATCTGCTGGAAACGTTGCGTGTTGAGTTGGGGCTGAGCTATTTGATGGTGGCTCATGACTTGGCTGTGGTGCGCCATGCCTCTGACCGGGTAGCTGTGATGTATTTGGGTCGCGTCGTTGAGATAGGTGATGTGGATCAGGTCTTTGATAACCCCGTGCACCCCTATACGCGGGCTCTGCTTTCTGCTATTCCGGTGCCTGACCCTGATGTTGAGGCTAGTCGGCAGCGTATTGTGTTGGAAGGCGATTTGCCTACTCCTGTGAATGCGCCGGAGGGCTGTGCTTTTGCAACGCGGTGCCCCATCTTTAAGTTGCTGCCTGAGGATAAGCAGAAGAAATGTACTGAGAATGTGCCTGCACTGAGCAAGGCAGACGGAGATCATCAGTATGCCTGCTATTATCCTGAACATGAAGTTGCTGTAAGCTAAATTACAGGTATAGTATGTAATTGAAATCACTTCACTTCCGCTTTTGTCCATCTTTATCACATGAGGAGAAAAGAATGAATAAGAATCTTGTTCTGAACCGCCGTACCCTGCTTTGGGGTACCGGCATCCTAGGAACCACCGGCCTGCTGACTGCATGTGGCGGTTCAGGTTCCAACACCACCAGCGCAGCAAGCGCCAGCATGGCAGCAGCAGGTGATGAAATTAGGGTAGAAATCAATGAGCAGGACATCGCTAATCTGCAAACCGGCGGTGTGCTGACTCTGCCTGTTGCCTCACTGGGCCCCGATTTCAACCGTACCTCGCAGAACGGTAACTCATTAGATAACAGCTTCGTTCTCTCCACCTTCCACACCTCAATGACCAGCGGTCTTTGGCAGTCAGATTTTGAGGGTAACGTTAGCGTTAACCCTGACTTCTGTGAATCCTATGAGGCTGAGACCGTCGATGGCGTTCAGACCATCCGCGTGAAGCTGAACCCCAAGGCCAAGTTCAATGACGGTACCCCCATTGACATTGAGTCTCTGCGCACCTCATGGAATGTCTTTAAGTCATCTGAGGGTGAGTACAACATTGTTACCTCGGGTATGTACGAGTTCATTGAGTCCATTGAAGAAGATGGCGACGCCTTCTCAGCTCTTGTGACTATGAAGGAACCCTACTACCCGGCAGATAACCTCTTTGGCGCCTTGTTGCACCCTGCCATGGTAGACCCTGAGGTCTTCAACAATGGCTGGACCGATAACCCCAACCCCGACTACGGTGTAGGCCCCTTCAAGCTAGAAGAATGGAACTCAGCGGAGAAGCGTTTGTCTGTTGTTCCCAACGAAAACTGGTGGGGCACCAAGCCCCTGCTGGATCGGATTACCTTCCGTCAGATGGAGGCAGCCGCAGCTCGTGCCGCCTTCCGTAATGGCGAAATCGATGCTGTAGGTGCCCGTACCCTGGCAGCCTACAAGGACGTTGAGGGAACTGCTGATGCAGAACCCCGCCGCTCCCTGCGCCTCTTCGCTGGTGGCCTGAACCTCAACCCGGCTCGTATTAAAGATGTTGCCCTGCGCCGTGCTATCTTCGCAGGTACCGACCGTAAGGCTCTCTCCGACGTCCGCTTCCAGGGCCTGAATTGGACTGAAGAGACCCCCGGCTCCATGATGCTGCTACCGGTTTCTGAGTACTACCGGGACAACTACCCCGAAGAGCGCGGTGTTGAGGTTGCTCAGAAGATTCTAGAAGATGCCGGTTACACCAAGAGCGGTGATTACTACGCTAAGGACGGCGCAAATGCCAGCTTCCGTATCACCAACTTCGGTGATGACCCCAGCGGCGCAGCCCTGACTCAGACCATGATTGAGCAGATGAAGGCCATTGGCATCGAATGCTCCATCGACCAGCAGCCCGACGCTAACTTCGCCTCAGTCATGGGTAACAAGGAGTACGACATGACCTTCTCGGGTTACACCGTAGGTTCTGATGCAACCTCGGTAACCCGCCAGTACTACCACTCATCCAACCTGGACGGTGCTGCCGGCTCAGCAGAAATCGATGCCATGATTTCTGAGATGGAAAAGATTGAGGATGACGCTGAGCGTAACGCAAAGTGCAACGAAATCGAGAGTAAGTTCATGGCAGAGTTCGCTACTCTCGGTACCGTCTTCAACGGCCCCGATATCGTCTACTGCAAGAACAAGCTGGCTAACTACGGTGCAGCCATGTTCGGTAGCCCCTCAGACAACCCCCAGCAGTGGGCTCGCGTTGGCTGGATGAAGAACTAAGTTTCTCTAACTGAGAGATTTTCTCAAGCTCACCCCTCTCCTGCCCCATCACCTTCCACAAGGTGGTGGGGCAAGGTTTTTAAGAATCAACCTGTGAACAGGGTGTGCTGGGGAATCTTGCACTCTTGACCCTGCAAACCCGGTGCACCCTTGCCCACATACGTTATTCTTAATAGCTGACTCAAAAATTTATGGTGGCGGGCCCCTTCAGCCCGCGACGCCCATCCAGCCACGAAAGTAGTGCACAGCCCGTGTTTAATTCACTCTCAGACCGGTTGACAGCAACCTTTAAAAACCTGCGCGGCAAAGGCAAGCTAACTGAAGCAGACATTGACGCAACAGTACGCGAAATCCGCCGTGCCCTCCTGGATGCTGACGTCGCCGTCCCCGTCGTGCGCGAATTTACCGCCCACATCAAAGAACGCGCCCTGGGTGCCGAGGTCTCCGAAGCCCTCAACCCCTCCCAGCAGATCGTCAAGATCGTTAATGAAGAGCTGGTCAATATTCTGGGTGGCCAGACCCGCCGCATCAACATGGCCAAGACCGGCCCCACCATCATCATGCTGGCAGGTCTACAAGGTGCAGGTAAGACCACCCTGGCCGGTAAGCTCTCCCATTGGCTCAAGAAGCAGGGGCACACCCCCCTGCTGGTGGCCTCTGACCTGCAGCGCCCCAATGCTGTTAACCAGCTCAAGGTGGTTGGTGAGCGCGCCGGTGTACCCGTTTACGCCCCTCACCCCGGTGTCACCAGTGAGTTCGATGCACCCAGCGGTGACCCCGTACAGGTGGCCCGTGATGGTGTGGCTGAGGCCCGCGCCAAGCTGCACGATGTGGTCATTGTCGATACCGCAGGCCGCCTGGGTGTAGACGCTGAGCTCATGCAGCAGGCCCGCAATATCCGCGACGCCATTGAACCCAACGAAGTCCTCTTCGTTATCGACGCCATGATCGGTCAGGACGCTGTTAACACCGCTAACGCCTTCAACGAGGGCGTAGACTTCACCGGTGTCGTGCTCTCCAAGCTGGACGGTGACGCCCGCGGTGGTGCCGCTCTCTCCGTTGCATCCGTCACCGGTAAGCCCATCATGTTTGCCTCCACCGGTGAAAACGTCACCGACTTTGAGCAGTTCCACCCAGACCGTATGGCCAGCCGAATTCTCGACATGGGTGATGTGCTCACCCTGATCGAGCAGGCCGAGCAGACCTGGGATAAGGCCGAAGCTGACCGCATGGCCAAGAAGTTTGTGGATCAGGAAGACTTCACTTTTGAGGACTTCCTGGCCCAGATGCAGCAGATTCGCAAGATGGGCTCCATGAAGAAGCTGCTCATGATGATGCCCGGTGCCGCCCAGATCCGTCAGCAGTTGGAGAACTTTGACGAGAAGGAAATTGACCGCGTCGAGGCAATCGTTCGCTCTATGACCCCGCATGAGCGAGTTGCCCCCAAGATTATCAATGGCTCCCGCCGTGCCCGTATCGCCAAGGGTGCCGGTGTGACTGTTTCTGAGGTCAATATGCTCATGGAGCGTTTTGCTCAGGCCCAGAAGATGATGAAGAAGCTTGCTAGCGGCAACATGGCTGGTATGCCCGGTGGCATGCAGATGCCCGGTATGGCAGCAGCCGGTGGTTCTGCCCGCAAGAACAAGGGCAAGGGTAAGGGCAAGCAGAAGGCCCGTTCCGGTAACCCGGCCAAGCGCGCTCAGCAGGAACAGGCTGCAGCAGCTAAGCAGCAGGCTGCTGCAGGCTCAGCCTTTGGCCAGCAGACCCAGGACGTGAAACCTGAGGATCTGAACCTGCCCAAGGGCTTTGAGAAGTTCCTCAAATAAAACCTGGTGAGCTAGCAAAACCTTGTGAGCTAGGGCGGGAGCGAGCAAGAGACTCGCACCCGCCCTCTCCTTCATTTAAAGGTGTATTGCACCGGCGGTAGTTCTGCTGTGAGAGTGCAAGACCCGCCCTGCCTTTTACCTGCTGGCTGGGCGCGGTACATTGGGTGTAGTAGCCTGCCCCTTAAGAAGAAAGCAGTACTGTGGTTGATTCCTACCTACCCGAAGAAGAACTCAAGGCTTTTATCGCAAGCCTGCCAACCCGCCGTCTAGCTGCTGGCGCTCTGATTCGGAACGAGGCCGGGCAGATGCTAGTGGTCAAACCTAACTATAAGGACGGCTGGACTATCCCCGGCGGCACCGTTGAGGCAGGCGAAGCCCCCCAACCCGGTTGCTTCCGCGAAGTGGCTGAAGAAGTGGGTCTTGACCTAGAACCGGGCCGGCTCCTGGTGATTTTCCACGGCCTGCAGATGGGCATCTGGGGCGACTCCACCTACTACATTTACGATGCCGGTGTGCTACCTGCCGATGCGACAATCACCCTTCAAGAAGAAGAACTCACCGCTTATGAGTGGGTCGCCCCTGAAGATTTAGATGATTATTTTGGGCCCCGTCACGCCCACCGTCTGCGTCAGGCCTTCCGTGCCCTGCAAACCGGGGCTGTCTATGAGTTCTCTAGCGATAAGCCAGCCAGCTAGATTTTATATTCGTCGTGTAGCACCGGGGCAAATCTTTGCCCTTTCGATGAAGCGTTGATAAGGATGACAAACATATGACTGAATCACACCGTGACCCAGCCCCCCAGGGCCCCTCTCACCAGGAGACCCAGCAGGCTGTAGGTTCTGATGTGATATGGGTGCGTCTGCGCATCGACCGTGACCCGGCCCAGGCTAACTGGCCTGACCTGATACCCGGCATCTACGGTGACGGGCCTACCCAGGGCGATAAGCAGCAAGAGGCGGACGCCAGCGAGCAACCTGCCCTGCCCGCTGGTCTCGAACAAGAGGTACGCAACCAGCTAGAGAGCATCATCGGCCTGATTCGCGAGCAAACCCAAGAGGCACCCCACGGCGCTGAATACACGGACGAAGACATCAAAAGCGTTGAAGAACTCGCTGCTGACCCCAATAAATTTGATGATTTAATCCAACAAATCATGCAAGCTGAGCAGGGGAGTGGAAACCAGGCAGAAGAATCACCGCGTGAGACCGGTGAGATACCTGATGAAGAGCTAGAGACTTTCGCAGGCGAACTATCCCCTGAAGCTCAGGCAGCTATTGATGAGCTGAACTGGGAAATCATCCCAGATTTGGCAGGCTATATAGAGTCCCTTGCAACAGTAACCGCCCTAGAAATAGACGGGCCCCGCGCCCAGCTCTTCGTGCTCTGCGAGCGTATACCGGGGCAGGCGTCCTTGCGTACCGTAGAAACCGATAGCACCGGGGTGCTCCTACCTGGTGCATCCCTCGATGAGTTTCTGACCCAGTTGGATACCCGCCTACCGGGTGCCGCTGACCTCCTACCGCAGCAGCCGGGGGAGGACTACCACCTGGCCTCTTTCTCACAAGGTACCGACTCTTTGAGCCTTGACCCCTACGGGGTGAGCGCCGCCCTGGTAGAACTACCCATGGCAGATATAGCAAGCTACATGCAACCTGAGCTGATGGTGGGGGAGGTGCACGCAGCCCCAGCTGATAAAGGCTGGTCGCTCATTACCGCTGACCCGCAGACTCTGGCGCTCCTGCTAGAAGCGATGAACGTGCCCTCCATCGTGGCTGAGCAGACCCTCTTCGGGCAGAACCTATCTTTCGTGCTCCCGGCTGACTCTACAGGCCCCGAGACTGGCAGTGTCACTGATTGGGTGAACCAGGTGATGGGCACCCCTGATTCTGGGCTGGTAGGTACCGTACTGACCTTTAGCTGGTCACCCCTGACCAAAATTGGTACTGCCCTAGAACGCACCTCAAGCGAGGTAGGCAACCTGGTCTGGAGCCTGCCAGGGCTACTGCCTGCCCCCTACCGGGAACAAGGTGCCCGCGACCAGCTCGACCAGCTCATCTGGCTCTACGGGCTCGATGACCAGACCGCTAACCGACTCACCAACTACGTATTAGATTTCCACAGCTTAGATGGGTTAGAGTCCACCATCCACGCCCTAGAGCTACCTGAAGAACTGCATAAGGTACTCACCGGTTCTGTCAGCCTCGATGCTTTCGTAGGCTACCGCCGTTTCACCCCCGATATGAGCGGGCTAGAGCGCCTCAAAGAGAGCGTAACCGCCTACCCTAACGGCACCGATACCCTCAGCACCGTCAACCGAGAAATTCGTGAACACCCCTGGCTGTTGACTGCGGACGCCGCCGCCCAGCTCGGGGCCTCAGGGGCCCTAGCTCTCTGGGCTGCGCGCAGAATGAGGCAGGGGCGCTCGCCTCGTGCCGCTCTTGTTGCAGCAGCTACTTTAGGGGCTACTGGCACCGCTGAAATGGTCATTGCACGGGTTTATTACCGTCTGCTGTCTTCCCAGAAGCTGCCGGTAACTGAGCACCACCAAACGAGGCCGCTGTCGCTGACTGAGGAGCTGCGGGCCCAGGCTCAGCAAGAGCAAGCCCAGCAAGAGCAAGCCCAGAAGGACTCTGAAGCTAAGGCACCTGCACTGATGTACACCGCCCAAAGGCTGGGCCGCCGGGCAGAGAACACAGCCCAAAGGCTGGGACTCCAGGCCGCGGCCACCGCTCAAAGGCTGGGCCGACAGGCTGGGAAGCTGGCCCGTCAGCAGCTGGGGCGTTTTTTCGGCACTGGTAGCTAGTCTCGTTCTCTCCGCCGTTTTCTCCGCTCTTCTCTCCGCCGTTTTCTCCGCCGGGCGGGGGAGTTGCTCCTTCTTGTGCCTTGATACAGTGGGTGGGTGAACACATCCACTCCCTTCTCTTTCTCACACATAGACCCTGACTGGGAGCGATCCACCCCACCGGCAGCGTCCTTGCGTAAGGACGTGCTCATCTGGCTCGTGGTACTTGCCGTCACCTTGCTCTTGAACGCTGCCTACCATTCGGCTGGCTTACTGGGGGAGGACCAGCACCAGATTCTTCTCTCCTACATCACTGTTGCGGGCATGACGGTGCCACTAGTTGGCCGCAGGCGCTACCCCCTGACCATGATGCTGCTAGCCACTGCGCTCTTTTACGCCCTGTACTATCTTTCCCCTGTGGGGTCATTTACCCTCAGCTTTCAGCTGTGCTACTTTGTGACACTTTTTGCGGGGATTGCCTGGGGCAAAAATCGCACCCTCACCTGGTTCGTCTATGCCCTGATCTGCCTTATAGCGTTTCTCTGGGTGATTCTTACCTGGGTGATGACTGACTCGGCCTACAGCATAGCGGGGGTCGAAGATTTCTCTGGCGGTATCTTTAGCCAGGCAACCGCCGGGTACATTATGGCCGCGGTAACTAACACCTTCTACTTTGGGTGTGCTGCGGTGATGGGGCGTACCTCCTGGAACCAGGCCTACCAGCGAACCGTGCTTGCTGCCCAGGCACAGCAGCTGGAACAGCAATCCCAACAGATGGCTCAGGACGCTGTTACCCGCGACCGCCTGCGTATTGCCAGAGAGCTTCACGACTCGGTGGGGCACCATGTTTCTTCTATGGGGATTCAGGCGGCTGCTGCCCGTCGGGTTCTAGAAAAGAAGCCGGAACTGGCGGCTGAGCCCCTGGCTAATATTGAAAAGTTGGCCCGATCCTCGGTTGCTGAGATGAAGAACCTGATTCGCGTGATGCGGGCTGCCGGGGAAGCGGAGCAGGGAAGCGGGGCTGCCAAAGAGCCCCAGGTGACCGAAATCTTTGACCTGGTGGAGCATATGACGGCGGTAGGTGTGACAACCCGAGTGCAGGTCAGCGAACAGGACCTGACCCGGCTGACCGGCTTGCAGCAGGGAACCCAGCTCTCTATCTACCGCATGGCCCAAGAAGCCCTGACCAATGTGCGCAAACATTCAG
>JAXFPK010000031.1:0-5605 GCA_034179845.1 Rothia sp. (in: high G+C Gram-positive bacteria)
GATGCCCTCGAAGCTGAACTCGCGATTTCTAACAACTAAAGCTTTACCTCTGTACAGGAGAAACACATTATGGCAACCCTTGAAATCAAGGACCTCCACGTCTCGGTCATCCTGGATGACGAAAACACCAAGCCCATCCTCAAGGGCGTTAACATCACCATCAACTCCGGTGAAATCCACGCCATCATGGGCCCCAACGGCTCCGGCAAGTCAACCCTGGCTTCCACTATCGCCGGTCACCCCAAGTACCAGATTGACTCCGGTGAGATTCTGCTCGACGGTGAAGACGTCACCGAAATGTCCGTTGATGAGCGTGCCCGCGCTGGCCTCTTTTTGGCTATGCAGTACCCGGTAGAAATTCCCGGCGTCACTATGAGCAACTTCCTGCGCTCAGCAAAGACCGCCGTCGACGGCCAGGCACCTGCCCTGCGTACCTGGACCAAGGACGTCAAGGCAGCCATGGAAGAACTTTCCATCGACCCGGCTTTCATCACCCGTAACGTCAATGAAGGCTTCTCCGGTGGTGAGAAGAAGCGTCACGAGATTCTTCAGCTTGAACTGCTCAAGCCCAAGTTCGGTATCCTTGATGAGACTGATTCCGGCCTGGACGTCGATGCCCTCAAGGTCGTTTCTGAAGGTGTGAACCGCGCCCACCAGGCTAACGACATGGGCGTTATGCTCATCACCCACTACACCCGCATCCTGCGCTACATCAAGCCCCAGTTCGTTCACGTCTTCGTGGACGGCAAGATGGTAGACCAGGGAGGCCCCGAGCTCGCAGACCGTCTTGAAGAAGAGGGCTACGAACGCTACCTGGCAGCCAAGTAAGGCTACCTGTCTCTACCGAGAGGACAGTACAGAACATGTCAGAAGCTCCCGCTGGTGCCCCCAGCCAAGAAGCTATCGAAGAAGCCCTGATGAACGTAATTGACCCCGAATTGGGCGTCAACATCGTCGATCTAGGTTTGCTCTACGGTATGCGCTGGAACGATGAAGGCGCTCTTGTGCTCGATATGACCCTCACTACCGCCGCCTGCCCCCTGCAGGATGTTATCGAGGAGCAGGTTCAGCAGAATCTAGAAACCATGCTCGATGAGTGGCATGTGAACTGGGTCTGGATGCCCCCTTGGGGCCCTGAGCGCATCACCGAGGATGGCCGCGACCAGATGCGTGCCCTGGGCTTCAACATCTAACCCCTGCGGTTACCCCATCAGGACGCCGCCCCCCCACGCCTTCCTGCTCTAGGGCAGGGCAGTGCGGGGGTGGCGTCCTTCTTAATGCTCCCTCTGTGGGCTAGTTAGTGGATGGGCGCCCCAGCAATGACCACACTCTGAGGTAGGCGCAGCAGGTGCCCTAAACCCTAAGCTAGATGTACACACATTGAACTGCCCCGCACCTGCGGGATCTTTGCCTACTAGGGAACACATGGAACATCAAGACACTTCGGCGCGCCTGCCGAAGCGCACTATCGCGCGCAATCTTTGGGCTGCAACCCGAACCCAGCTCACAGCCCCCTTCTCCATCAAAAAACCTAACCTGCTCACCCAAGCCGGGGTAGGTGCCCTGACCCTGGCCACCGCTGTGACCCTCCTACCGGGGGCAACCGCAGCAGATACCTCCACCCCTGATGGGAAGACCAGCGAAACAGCGGCCGCCAGCTGCTGGGAAGCTAAACAGACTAACCCCGCCGCCACCAGCGGCGCCTACTGGCTCTGGACCCCAGAGTTGGCAGCCCCCCAGCAGTTCTACTGTGACCAAGAAACGGACGGCGGCGGCTGGGTCATGATTGGCCGCGGCCGCGACGGCTGGGAAGAGAACTATAACGGCAAGGGCAAGCCCTCCGAGCTTTACACCAACCCCGACGGCACCGACGCTTTCACCCCCGTCCAGCTACCCTCTACCACCGTTGACGCACTTATCGGCAACCAGAAAGTCTCAGACCTTACCGAAGGCTTCCGCATCCGCCGGGCTGCCAACGCCGAAGGCACCAAATGGCAGAACATGACCGCAACCCGCGTCAACGCCGCTGACTGGACTTGGGCACTCTCAGGTAACCAGACCTGGCGGGACATCAAATTCCGGGGCGACTCACCCACCACCAGAACCTCCTTCAGAAACATCCCCTCAGTAACCGGGCAGATGATGAGGTCAGGGCACCCCATGTACCACGTAAACTTCCTGGGTAACCGCACCCAAGACTGGCGTATAGGTTTCGCCTACGGCCCTGGCGTCCGCGGGGCAAACAATGAGAGCACCCACCTCTGGAGCAAAACCGGCCCCGGCGCCCTACCTTTCTCCCAGGTCTACCTGCGCCCCAAACTGACCCAGGCTGACCTGAACCTGACCAACTACACCGATACCGGAGTAACCGGCTCGACCCGCCGGGCCCTACCCAACTCATACTCCGCTAAGGTCACTTGGCGCACCAGCGAGGCCACCGGAACAGGTAGGCGCAGCGAGCTGAACACCTACGTGCAGGCCATCACCCAGGTCGGTGATACCGTCTTCACCGGCGGCGACTTCGCCTGGGTAGAGAACGCCGCAACCGGCGAAAAGGTGCAGCAAAAATTCCTCGCCGGGTACGATGTGCATACCGGTGAACTAGTACGCACCTTCACGCCCACCTTCAACGGCCAAATTAAGGCCCTAGAGGCCCTACCCAACGGCACCCTAGCGGTAGGCGGCGAATTTACTGAAGTCAACGGCGAGAAGGTCGCTGGCCTGGTTATTCTTGACCCTGTCACCGGCCAGATCGACCGCAGCTACAACTTCGGCATCTCAAGCCGCCGCGCAGGGTCCGTCACCAGCGCCCGCACCCTGGATGTGCAGGGGGACTACCTCTACGTTGGTGGCTCATTCTCGCACGTCGTCAACACCGGCAACGGTGCCACCGGCTACTCCCGTAACGCTGGCCGGTTCAGTTTCAGCGCCAATAAGCCCGACGCTAGCTGGCGCCCCTACATTAACGGCTCGGTCAATGGCCTCTCAGCAGCAGATGATGGTGCCACCGTTGCCCTTGCAGGCTATTTCAGCGAAGTCAACGGCACTAAGACCTGGAAGCTGGCCCAGCTGAACACCACTGACAGTAATGTCGCCCAGATGTGGGTGTGGGACCCGTCCTTCCCCACTATCCGCCGCCAGGGCTTCCAATACGATGTTGAAGACACCGGCTCAAGCGTGTGGGCTGTCGGCTCAGAGCACATTATCCACCAGTACGCCAAACACAATATGACCCGCACCTACTCGGCCATCAGTATCCGAGGCGGCGACTACCAGGACCTCTACGAAGATGAGGATAACAAGGTTATCTACGGGTCCTGCCACTGCGGCAACTACCTCTATGAAGGCTCCGACACCTGGGGCCGCCCCTGGGCCAACAAGGGCTTCTTCAACCTGCACTCCATCCGTCTCTCTGCCGCCTTCGACGCTGAAACCGGCCATGTGCTAGGCGAATTTGCCCCCAACCTGAGTGGCGCCCGCGGGGACGGGGTCTGGGAACAGTTTGTGGACTCCACCGGCACCCTCTGGGTAGGTGGCGACATCAACCGCTCCCAAGGCGCTTACGGTACCCAGCAGACCGTGGGCTTTGCCCGCTTCACCCAGCGCGACGTTACCGCACCAGCAGCCCCGCACTCCCTAACTGTGCGCACCGATGGGGCTACCGACGTCCTGACCTGGTCTGCTGCCAGTGGTAAGGCCACCTACCAGGTGCTACGCAATAACCGGGTGATCGCAACGACGAACAGCACCACCTACTCGGTAGCTCACACCGATGGGGCCCGCTACTTTGTGCGCTCTGCGGACGCAGCTGGCAACTTCTCAGCCTCAACGCCCGTGGCCCTGGCACAGCAAGCTCAGCAGCCACTTGCCCCGGTCGAACCAGCTCATGCCCCTGCCCAGGAACGTGAGCAGGAACTTGGACCCAAGGGCGAAGCGGATGCTGAGCTAGGTAACGGCCCAGGAATAGAGCTGGGTGCTGACACCCCCAAGTAGGCAACTCAACCCCACCCTTAGCCGCTAAAACCTTTAGCCCTAAAAACTCCCCGTGGGCAGACCACTACCGTCTGCCCACGGGGAGTTTTCTCTATGCCAGCAGCCCAGCGTGCGTCATATCGCTGAGCGTGCACCTGCCATGCGCACGCTCAGCGATATGACGCACGCTCGGTTAGGGGCGAGACGTTTGTTAGTCCCAGCTGGGGTTGGCCAGGTCTACTCCGGCACGTTCCGCCGTAGCGTTCCTCAGCTTCTGCCTGGTAATTGGCGAAGTTGGCGTTGCCGAGGATCTTGCCGATGTCGGTGGGGGGGTAAGTCTGTTTTCTATTTTTTATAGACGTCTCGCCGGTGACCGATTGTTAGAACCAAGATGATGAGTCGTCCTTCTTCGACAGCGTAGATTACCCTGTAGTTGCCAACTCTAAGTCTGAGTTCGCCGTCTCCTCCAACTATTTTCTTGATCCCTGGCGGGTATGGGTTTGAAGTAAGCTCTTGGATTTTCTTGGCAATGCGGGTCTGATCGTTTTTATTGATTTTGCGCAGTTCTTTTGCTGCTGAAGGTTTGAAGGTAACTGAATAGTTAGCTGTCATGAGAGCTTAATGCCGAGCTCATCCATGAGCTGGTCAAAGGGGATTTCGTCTACTTCTTGGCGGGCTTGACGGGCTTTAGCAGCATCAAGTTTGTCTTCGAGCGCTTCGAGAGCTTGATCGAAAAATACGGGGGAGACAAGGACGGCTCGGCGGCGGCCTCTGCTTTCGATAGCAACGGGCTCTCGCTGCACTTCATCGAAGTAGTGGCCGAGGTTCTGGCGAAAATCTGCTGTTCCAGTAGTTGTAGTCATGTACTAAATGTACATTACGTACAGGGTGAGGGCTATAGGTGAGCAGATTATTTTCGACCCTTGATGGTAGCCCTACCTAGGGTTTGGTTTATTAGGGTATTTCTTCGATATTTCCAGGTAGGTCGCGGTGAGGCTTGGTTGCTGGGTATCGGTTGATTTCGCGGGTGCTCTAGCTGAAGTACTGTAAGTGCATTTTTGTTGCTGGTTTCTCCGTCGATATTCTCTCGGAGCAGGTTGGCCCGTCCCCAGCTTGCGGTGCGCTGCTGGCTGATGGCCCAGTCATCTGTGCCGGTGTAGCGTTCCTCAGCTTATGCCTGGTAGTCGTCAAAGTTGGCGTTACCGAGGATCTTGACGATGTCGGTGGGGGTGAGTTTCTTCTGGGGCATGGTGGGGTCTATACAAGGTCTGATAGTGACGGTTCCCTAATTCTGCCGAAGGTCCTTTTCTGGCAGGGTGGGGACTAACTCGAAGAAACGCTCAGTCATGGCGAGCAGTTTGCCTGTTTTAACGAAGCCAGCGATGGTGCCTTCACTGAACCGCTCGCCGCGTCCTGCCATGAAGAAATAGAGGGTGAGGTCAGCCAGGCCGCATTCCTCAATGGGGGCGGGGTCCTGGTGGTTCTTCAGCCAATTGCTGTAGGGCTCGGAGCCAACACCCATGACGTCGGACAGGAAGGTCATGGCGTCAGAGATTCCGTTCCACAACCACGGGGGAACATCCGAGTAACCTAGTCGGGCGGGGGAGTCCTCAGCGGGGCTTGTTTCTGCACC
>JAXFPK010000034.1:0-8041 GCA_034179845.1 Rothia sp. (in: high G+C Gram-positive bacteria)
TACCCCCAACGGGATTTGAACCCGTGTTACCGCCGTGAAAGGGCGGCGTCCTAGGCCGCTAGACGATAGGGGCTAGTTCGCTATTTCGTGACCGGCTTTGTTTCCTCAGCCCGTCGCTCGAACAAGTAATACATTACGCGACTTCAAACAGGGGCGCAAACCGAAAAGCACCAACAGGAGCCCTTTAAGGGCAAAAATTGGGTGCCTTGCGCCACAAAATTCACCGCATGGTAACCATGGCTACACACAGATTTCCTAGTCAAAGCCAAGAGAACCGCTACAGGCGTCCGCCCAAAAAATTTTTCAACTTTTTTAAAAAAGACGGCAGGATAGCGCCGTCGGAGCCCCTTTTAGCCTCAAAAGGAGCTTCGGCGGGAGCTATCCTGCCTTTCTCTTACACCCAGCCTACTCCCCTGCCAGGGAGCTGGCTAGCACAAGTCTTAGCCCCAGGTGAAGCCGGCCTCAGGAGCCTGCTCAACACGGGGGTCTTCAATCTCAGGAACAATCATGACCGGCACCTGAGTATTGTGCAAAATACCCTGAGAAGTAGAACCCAACAACATGCCCGCAAGACCACCGCGGCCACGAGTACCGACCACAATCAGATCGGCAGCCTTACCAGCTTCAAGCAGCACCTGCACCGGGGAGCCATCAATGAGCTTGAACTCGATTTCCAGCTGAGGGAAGTAACCACGAATCCACTCAGCAGCCTTACGCTGCAAATCAGCAATCTCACGGTACAAGGCCTCAAAATCAACAGCCGCAGGAACCCAGTTCAGGGCACCAGTGTAAGGGGCAAGAGCATTGACCAAGGTGAGCTTAACACCGCGGCGGCTCGCCTCGTCCGCTGCCTGCATCATAGCCAGACGAGCCTCAACAGAGCCGTCCGAACCAACCACCACAGACTGACCCCCACCCAAAATCTCAGGATTAGCCTCAATCTTCTCAGCATAAGAATGAGGCACAGCCACCGTGGGGCAGTGAGAATGGGCAGGCAAAGAAGTAGATACCGTACCCAACAGACGACCCAAGAAGCCCCCGTGAGAGCGCGAACCCACAACCATCAGCTCAGCACGCTTAGACAGTTCCAGAAGCACGGCGGTCGCATCACCAGTCTCTACCGTTGCCCGAAGCTCCACACTGGTTTCACCAACACGAGAATGGGCCTCATCAAGAATCTGGGCGACACCATCTGTCAAAGCCTGCTCATCGACCATAGAGTAACCAGCATCAAAACCGGTACCAGTAAAAACAGGCAGAGAGTAGGCGGTGACCATACGAACAGGCACCTTGCGAATTTCAGCCTCGTGCACAGCCCAGCGCAGGGCACCATAGCTCTGATCTGAGCCGTCAAGGCCAACGATGATTTCGCCAGAGGCCTGGGCCACTTCTGCAATGTCGTTGCGGGCAGCTACTGCTTTTTCCCCAAAGGTGAGGGCGCGTTCGGTCATGGTCATCTCCTTAAGATTCATGATGACCCCGCTTCTGCCAGCCGAATTGTCGGCGTTACTGCCGGGGCCTACCCCTAGCTTAGTCCGGGCCGAGTGAGCCACATGACTTATTTCGCTTCATTACCAAATTTATTCATTTTTGAACTACACAGTTCGAAAGGAAACCCAACTCCCAGCCAGCACCCACCTCTCCATGCGAAAATAAGCATGAAAGAGCAAGAATCGAGGAAGATCATGGCCACCACCCCGCAGACAAACCCCTCGTGGAGCACCTGGGCACACCAACACAACACACAGCCCACCGGCGTCCTCGCGCCCCGCTCAACGCCCGAACTACAACAACGCATTCAGGACGCCGCCACACACGGCACCAGAGTCAAAGTCATGGGACGAGGACGCAGCGCCTCCGCCATCGGGCAACCCGCAGGCGCCCTACTCACACTCGAACACCTCACCGGCCTAATACGAGTAGAGCCCCACAACCTCACCGCCACCTTCCTAGCAGGCACCACCGTGCGCGAAGCCAACCGCCTACTAGGCCACTACAAACTAGCCTTCACCAACCTAGGGCACCTAGACGACCAAACCCTCGCCGGGGCTATCTCCACCGGCTTTCACGGCACCGGCCTCACCTACGGCACCTTCGCCACCCAAGTAGCCGAACTCAAACTCGTAGACGCCACCGGCACCCTACTCACCTGCTCACCCCAGCAAAACCCAGAAATCTTCTCAGCAGCCCTCTGCGGGCTAGGAGCCCTCGGCATCATCGTAGAAATCACCTTCAACCTCGTGCCACAATTCCGCCTGCACGCAGCCGAACGCGGGCACTCCTACCAAGACATCATCCACTCCTTCGAAGACCGGGCACGCGGGGCCGACCACTACGAATTCAGCTGGTTCCCCGGCTCCAACGAAGTACGCACCCGCAGACTCACCCGCCTAGCCCTCCTGACCGACGGCTACATGCCCGCCAGCGCCGCCCTCAGCCAGGCCCGCCGCTACGGCGGTGACTACCTACTCAACAACGGAATCTTCTCAGCCCTCAGCTACACCGGCGCCAAAATACCGGCCATGCAACCAGTGCTCAACAAGGTATCAAACTGGGGCAAAGGCAACCGCCGCTACGCCGACTACTCAGCCCGCGTCTTCACCATTAACCGCACCGTGCGACAAAACAACATGGAATACGCCTTCAGCATGCCCCAGTTCGCTGACCTCATGCGCGATCTACGCACCCACCTAGCCTCACACCCCAGCCAGAGCGCCTACCCCCTGGTCATACGCACCGCAGCAGCCGATAACATCTGGCTCTCCCAGGCCTACGGCCGGGAAACCTTCTATATCTCAGCCCGCGCCTACTGGCGTCAGCCCCACACAGAACTCTTCGGCACCCTCGAAGAAATCTTCAAAAAACACGGCGGCCGCCCCCACTGGGGCCAGCACCACACCCAGGACGCAGAGGCCCTCTCCCAGCTCTACCCCCGCTTCGAGAACTTCGTAGAACTCCGTGAAGAACTAGACCCCTCAGGTCTCTTCCTCAACCCCTACCTAGACTGGGTGCTCATGCGGTGACGCCCCGCAGGTAGGTACCATCTACATCAGAAAAACCCACCAACTAGGTGGGTTTTTCTGATGTAGATGGTCTTTTCTGAAAGAACCTGACGCTACTCGCCGCGTGAAATAGCGGTCATCTCATCACGGTCAACTACCTTAACGCGGGCACGCGGCTCACCAGCGGCGTCCTTGGCTTCAGCGCCCAGAGCCTTCTCATGCTCATCCAGGCGGTGCCAGCCTTCCCAGGTGGTGTAACGGACGCCAGCCTCATCAAGGAAAGCCTCAATCGCAGCCGGGTCAGCAGCCTCAGCAGTGTAGAGGTTCTCGCGGTCTTCGAGCAGGTGAGTGACGGTTTCGAGGGCATCTGACTTAGTAGAACCAATCAGACCAACAGGGCCGCGCTTAATCCAGCCAGTAGCATAAAGACCAGGAACAGGAACCTCACTATCATCAATGACCCGACCCTCAACATTGGTAATCACACCGCGGGCAGTGTCATAGCCAACCTCAGGCAGCTCAGAACCAAAATAGCCAATAGCACGGTAAACAGCCTGCACCGGGTAATCAATAAACTCACCCGTACCACTCACACCACCATTACCGTTAAGCTCAGTGCGTTCCATCTTGATGCCAGTGACCTTACCGTGTTCACCCAGAATCTCAGCCGGTGACTGCAAGAAGTGCAGGTGCAGGCGGCGGGAGGCAGTACCAGGGTTCTCCTTCTGAGCCTCAAGCCAGCCATTGAGGGTCTTCATCATGACCTTGGTCTGGGCATTAGTTTCCATAGCCTCACGAGAAGCATCATCAAACTGGAAATCTTCCTCATACAGCACGATGTCAACATCACGAGAATGAGCCAACTCGCGCAGCTCAAGGGGGGTGAACTTAATCTGAGCCGGGCCACGGCGACCAAAAACGTGCACATCAGTGACGGGGGAAGACTTAAGACCCTCGTAGACGTTATCGGGAATTTCAGTGACCAGCAGGTCATCAGCGTGCTTGGAGAGCACACGGGCGATGTCCAAAGCCACGTTACCGTTACCCAGCACAGCAATTTCCTTAGCCTCCAGGGGCCAGGTGCGAGGAACGTCAGGGTGACCGTCATACCAGGAGACAAAATCAGAAGCACCGTAAGACCCAATCAGGTCAACACCGGGGATATCCAGGCTGGCATCCTTAATAGCACCGGTGGCGAAGATGATGGCGTCATAGTGCTTACGCAAATCAGCCAAGGTAACGTCGGTGCCGTAGTTAACATTGCCGAAGAAGCGGATATCGCCGCGGTCAAGCACCTTGTGCAAGGCGTTAATAATGCCCTTAATGCGGGGGTGGTCAGGGGCTACACCGTAGCGGATCAGGCCGAAGGGGGCAGGGTAGCGGTCGAAAATGTCGATAGATACAGGCACAGCTCCGGTGCGGACTTCTTCGCTTTTGGTGAGGATATCTGCGGCGTAGATACCTGCGGGACCTGCACCGATCACGGCAACGCGCAGGGCGCGGGGGGCTTCGGTTGACACGGGTTTTCCTTTCGGCGCCGGGCATAGGTGGGCACGGCGGGTTGGGATTTTAGTTCTGCTCTAGTCTACCGAGTTTGGAGCGGACGCCGGCGCCCCGATGACAGAGTAAGTCCTGGGAATACCGTGAGCAGGGGCATTAGATAGCTCCAGCCTGGGACCAACCAGCATCCAAACATTCTTGAGGAGCAGTGAAAATACTGGTCTTGATTTCCTCACTCTGGGCAAGAGCCTCTGCCGGAATCTGGCCGTAGTGCTGCTGGTACTCTTCCTCGCTCATGTAATTACTGGCTAGTTCTTGCCCAGCGAACTCGGCGGGGTCAGCTAGTGTACCTTCGAAGCATATGACGCCGGAGTAGAGCACATAGATATTACCGCTGTTAATACCCTGCTGAATATCTTCATGAGAAATGGTGGGGCCCTGAGTAGCCAACTCTTCGGGGCTGGCGGTTCAAAGCTGCCAGGGGCTCTGCCGGGCGTACAACCCCGTGCGCCACATGCTTGGTCATACCCAGAAGATGGGGCATGGTCTGCCCGATGAGGGCGGGATCCAGATTCAGACGATCCGCCAGCTGCGCCAAGAATTGGCGGGTAAGCTCGAGGTCGTGAGGGCTTTTTTCAGTCAAACGCTCCAACAGTGCAGCGGTCTAGTTTCAGTAATAAACATACACCCCACGCCCAGCAAACTCACCCCAATCCCGCTCTCACCAGTATGAACCCTGCACCAGCGTGCAGGGCTCAGGGACTCAATACACAGGGAGTAGAAACCTTTACAGGCGGCGCGGCCGAAGCAGCAACATGGCTATAGCAATGACCAGCAAGACCGAAGCCTCGTGCACCAACATGCCAATTGCCATGGTCACCCCGCCGAAGAAGACACCGGCCACCAGCAAGGCCACGGTCAACAGGGCAAGGGCGATATTAACCTTCATGGTGCGCACCGTGCTCTTGGCCAGGCCCAGGGCATAGGGCAGGCGGTCTAAGCGGTCAGACATGAGCGCCAAATCCGCTGTTTCAAGGGCCGCGGGTGAGCCGGCAGCGCCCATAGCAACCCCCACATCAGCAACCGCCAGGGCGGGAGTATCATTCACCCCATCCCCCACCATAGCCACCGTGCGGCCAGCGGCCTGTAGCTCCCGAACCAGCTCCAACTTGCCCTCGGGCAGCATAGCCGCGCGGACGTCGTCCAGCCCCAACTGCTGCCCCACAGAGCGGGCAACGGGCTCAGCATCCCCGGTCGCCATAACCACCTTAATGCCGCGGCGGTGCAGCTCATCAATGGCGGCCTTAGCCTCGGGCCGTACCGTATCGGCAACAGCAACCAGACCAACCGCCTGCCCGTTCACACCCACAAACATGGCGGTCTTCCCCTGTACCTGAAAATCTCGTAGCAGGGCCTCGTCAGCCCCGGTCTCAAGCAGCTGGGCCGAGCCCACCGCCACCTGCACCGTGGGCACCTCAGCAGCCAGGGCAGCCCGGCTAGTACCGGCCGACCTCGTATCAGGCACCTGAGTAGGCACCCGGGCGAGCACGCCGCGTCCGACCACCGCCTCAGCCTGCTGAGGCAGCACAACCGGCACCCCGCGCTCCTGCGCCCCGCGCACCACCGCATCAGCCAGCGGGTGGTGGGCAGCGCTCTCAGCGGCAGCGGCTAAAGCCAGTACCTGCTCCTCGCTATACCCGGTATCAAGAGCCAGCACATCGGTGAGCTCCGGGGTGCCGTGGGTCAGCGTACCGGTCTTATCAACCACTAAAGTGTCAACCGCAGCGGTACGCTCCAGGTATTCACCACCCTTAATCAGCACCCCGTCTTTAGCTGATCGACCAATACCGGCTACCACCGAGACCGGAATAGAAATCACCAGGGCACCGGGGCAGGCAATCACAAGAATGGTCAGCGCCAGCTCAACATTGCGAGTCAGGACGCCGGCAAGCAAGGCCCCGATCATCACGGCAGGGGTGTAGTACTGGGAAAATTTCTCAAGGAAAGTCTGGGTTTTAGCGCGGTCGTCCTGGGCATCCTCAACCCGGCGGATGATAGTGGCCAGCATAGAATCACCACCGATCCCGCGGGCCTCAACCTGCAGGCTACCTGAGCGCAGCCAGGTGCCGGCAAAAACCTGAGCCCCCACCGACTTTTCAGCTGGCACAGACTCCCCGGTAATCGTGGCTTCAGCCACGGCACCGTGGCCCCCGGTGACTTCGCCGTCCACCGGAACCTGCTCGCCAGAGCGCACCAGCACGGTGTCCCCGGGGCTCAGCTGCCACAGTTCAACCGTCTCAGTTTCAACCTCGCCACCTTCTTGCAGGCGGATGCGGCGGGCGGTCTCAGGAGCTGCCTCCACCAAATCACTCAGAGCCTGCCGGGTCTTAGCCATGGTCGTGTGCTCTAAGGCCTTACCCACAGCAAAGAGGAAGGTAACAGCTGCAGCCTCCCAATAGTTATGAATGACAACAGCGCCCACCGCCGCAATCACTACCAGCAGGTCAATAGAAATCATCTTCACCCGCAGCGCGGCGATGGCCGAACCGGCAATCTGCCAGCCGGCCACCACGCTTGCTACGACCATGAAGAACTCATACCCGGTAACCCAGGCGGTCATAATAAGAGCAGCAGACCCCAAGGCCGGGCCCCACATCCTAAGGTGTTTCATGGCCGCCCTCCCCTAAATACTCGAAGGGCGGGCGGTGTAGCCCACCTCAGCCACAGCATCAACAAGCTGAGGGACGGTCACCTGCGCAGCATCATAGTCAACCAGAATACGACCCGAGGAGAACTTGACTACGGCGTTCTCAACCCCAGGCAAACCTCCCAGCTTATTCTCAATCTTCTTGACACAGGAGGGGCAAGAGAATTCATCGGAACGGAGAGTAATGGAACGAGTGTCTGACATGGCTAAACTTCCTTTCTGTTTGCTACCTCTGTCGAGGTACTTTCAGATTAGAAGTTCGGGGAGGCAAGAACATTGACTCCCGTCAATTAAGCAAAAATTAGTTCTCCACTACCCGGGCCAGGGCCGCCACGTCCAGCAGGGCCACCCACCGGCGTCCTGAGTCAATGAGCCTCTGCTTCTTCCACGCTGCCATCACGCGAGAAGCCGACTCCACGGTAGTACCTGCCATACCGGCTATATCAGCGCGGCTCACGTCAGCGGTCAGGACGCGCACACCGTCAGCGCGGGTAGCCCCCAGCTTGGTATTCAGGTGCAGCAGGACGTCAGCAACCCGCTGCGGCACCGGCAGGGTGGCCTGAGCGATTTCATTGTGCCGCACCCGGGCCAGACGTTCCTGTTGGAGGTTGAGGATCTGCACAGCCAGGGCGGGATGTTCCTGCACCAGGTCTGCAAGCTCAGTGGCCGGCAGGTAGAGGGCACACAGGGGCTCAAGGGCCAGCACAGAGTCGGTGAGGACGCCCGGGCCCGAGTGCACAGGGCCCAGCACGTCGCCGGGGGCGGCAAGATCAAGGGTGAGACTGCGACCATCTGCGGTATCGTGCACGATCTTGGCCAAGCCAGCCATCAC
>JAXFPK010000048.1:0-15425 GCA_034179845.1 Rothia sp. (in: high G+C Gram-positive bacteria)
GCTGCCGCTTGATGGCGGGCATGTGCTAGGTGCCCTCTGGGAGGGGTTCCGCCGCAAGAGCGCAAAGCTCTTAGGACGCCGCGACCCTGGCCCCTTCGACCCGGTTAAGCTGCTGCCCCTGACCTACCTCGTTGCTGGGGCCTTCCTGCTGATGACGGTGATTCTGGTGGCTGCCGATATTTTCAAGCCGGTGAGTATTTTTTAGGGTTAGTCGGCTGCCAGGGCACCCTGCCTACCCTGTGTGCTTTACCTCAACCGCTCTTTGAGCTGAAGCGTGGCACAATAGATAGTTGAACAGGTGCGCCTTGCTCGCACCGCCAAAGAACCTTTGGAGGAAGATTTGACCTCGGTCGCCCTTGGAATGCCCGCTGCTCCGCCGCCCGTTTTGGCTCCGCGCCGTAAAACCCGCCAGTTTAAGGTCGGTAGCGTAGGCGTTGGCTCAGAATCTCCCATTTCGGTGCAGTCCATGACCACCACCAAAACCCACGATATCGGTGCTACTCTGCAGCAGATTGCTGAGCTGACCGCAGCTGGTTGCGATATTGTGCGTGTCGCCTGCCCTACCGATAAGGACGCAGAGGCCCTACCCATCATTGCCAAGCAGTCCCAGATTCCTGTGATTGCCGATATTCACTTCCAGCCCAAGTACGTCTTTGCTGCTATTGAAGCCGGTTGCGGGGCGGTGCGTGTGAACCCCGGTAACATCCGTAAGTTTGATGACCAGGTTAAGGAAATCGCGGCAGCCGCTAAGGACCACGGCACCTCTATTCGTATCGGTGTGAACGCCGGTTCGCTCGATAAGCGCCTACTGGAAAAGTACGGTAAGGCAACACCTGAGGCCCTGGTTGAATCAGCAGTGTGGGAGGCTTCTCTCTTTGAAGAGCACGGCTTCCACGACTTCAAGATTTCGGTTAAGCATAATGACCCTGTCATCATGGTTGAGGCCTACCGTCAGCTTGCTGCTGCCGGTGACTGGCCCCTTCACCTGGGCGTGACCGAGGCCGGCCCTGCCTTCCAGGGCACTATCAAGTCGGCTACTGCTTTCGGCGCCCTCCTCTCAGAGGGTATTGGCGATACTATCCGTGTTTCCCTCTCAGCTCCTCCGGTTGAAGAGGTTAAGGTCGGTGCTCAGATTCTTGAGTCCTTGAACCTGCGCCCCCGCAAGCTTGATATTGTCTCCTGCCCCTCCTGCGGCCGTGCCCAGGTGAACGTCTGGGAACTGGCTGAGAACGTCACCAAGGGTCTTGAAGGTATGAAGGTTCCCCTGCGTGTGGCTGTTATGGGCTGTGTTGTCAATGGCCCCGGTGAGGCTCGTGAAGCTGACCTGGGTGTTGCCTCCGGTAATGGCAAGGGCCAGATTTTTGTTAAGGGTGAGGTCATTAAGACTGTGCCTGAAGAGGATATTGTGCAGACCCTGATTGAAGAGGCCAACCGTATTGCCCGCGAAATGGAAGAGCGCGGCGAAATTGACCTCTCTGGTGAACCTACCGTCTCCGTCTCCTAAGTACCTTTAAGAAAATCCACCGTGACCGTCTTTTCACCTTTCCCCCGCGGGGCAGATGACGCCCTGATCCGCCCCCTGACTAAGGATGACCGGGCGGAACTTGAAACCATGATTGAGACGGACCCGGTGGGTTTCCTTTTTGCCGCTGAGCACCTGCATCACTTCGGTTTACCGGCCCCCAGCGCCCTGACCTCTTTGAAGGTCTCTCAAGGTTTTATGGGAGTTTTTGTGCCCCGTGAAATACACCCGGAGGTAGGGTTCCAGGGGGCTGGGAGCACCCAGCCTTCTGCTGGCCTGACCCTGCCTGTAGGGGAGAGGCTGCCCGCTAAAGTCAAGACTGCCCTCAATGGCTTATGGTCTAAAACTGGGGCTCTGGTTGGGCGCTCTGCTGGAGCGCACTTCGCCGAGCCGAACCCTCGCACCGCAGCCCCTATGCCGGGTCTAGCTGAGACTTTTGCTCCTGCGCCGTCTCAGGGCCAACCTCGTTATGCCCTGGTGGGGGCTTTCTGGTTAGGTGCGAACTGTGTCCCTCTGACTGTGCCGCAAACCTACCACCGGCAGGTGGCGGCCTACATCTGGAGGCATAATCGCAAGATAGGCTCCATTTTTGGTCACCAGGAACCTGTCATGGGTATATGGAGTTACCTTGCTCATCGCATGCCAGCCCCTTTTGATGTGCGCAAAAATCAGCCTCTTCTTGAGTTGCCTGTGACCACTGATTTAAGCCACATAGCCGGTGCGACTTTAGCTCGCCCCTCCTTGGGTGCCCCTGCTGTGGTGGAGCAGGTACGCTGGGCTAGAACTGATGATAGGCCCAGCCTCATACAGGCCTCGGTGTCTATGTTTACCGAAGAAGTGGGCTATGACCCCATGACGCGTGACCCGGCCGGTTACACCCGTCGCGTTGATGAGCTCACCCGCACTGGCCGAACCTTAGTGGCGGTAAATAGTGAAAATGTGGTGGTCTTTAAGACTGATGTGGGTTTGGCGCATGGGTCAAGCTGCCAGCTTCAGGGGGTTTGGTTGCACCCGTCCTACCGTGGTCAGCGGTTAGCGCCTGTTCTTTTGGCGCAGGCTTGTCAGCTGATTCGCCAGCGTTTTCCGCACCTGTCGCTCTATGTTAATGACTACAATGCACCGGCCAGCGCTCTCTATGCTGCAACGGGCTGGAAGCAGCGCTCAACCTTTGCAACAGTTCTCTTCTAAAGAGGAATATCCCCCAGTGAGACTACACATGTCCCCTAAAGGGGTGGTGTTCTGGCCCTGCTGTAACTGGTAGTTTTAATGGTGCACACTTTTACCTCTGCATCGCAGGTCTGGAAACCCCAATCACCCCAATTTCGGACGCAGAGCACCCCATTATTTACGAAACTTTGAGGGAAAGCATTGAAGAGCCTCCGCACATCTCTTGGCCTCACCACCTTGATCGGTCTTTCACTGACCTTGACTCCCGGCGCCTTTGCCGTTGACGCCGCTGTTGATACCACCACCCCTATTGGCGCCTACTGGGAGCAGCATCAGGACGTCCTAGGTGCAGCAACCGGCGAACAGCAGGTTTTTGCTAACGGCGCCACCCAGCAAACCTTTGAAAACGGCGTTGTAACCCAGGGTAAGTACGGCGGTGTTCAGGCTGTCACTGGTGCAGCTGGCGTAGCCTTCCTTAAGGCAGGCGGTGCTGAGAAGTTCG
This sequence comes from Rothia sp. (in: high G+C Gram-positive bacteria), assembly GCA_034179845.1. Taxonomy (GTDB): domain Bacteria; phylum Actinomycetota; class Actinomycetes; order Actinomycetales; family Micrococcaceae; genus Rothia. Next base: position 3,192 of record JAXFPK010000048.1, read on the forward strand.
GCAACGCTGAATCATCCCCTTGGAAGCACAGCCACTGTGGCCTTTCGGTTACTACCCACGATGGTAAGACTCGCTGGCTTGTTGTGCTGGATGAGAAGACTCAGGCAGGCTCCTACCTTAACCTGAACTCTGCTGAGGCAAAGGCCTGGCAGGCAGAGCGTTCTAAGACCCGTTCCTGCTTTACCAATAACGCGGTTGCCCCTGCCGCCCCTGTTGTCTACGGTGCTCAGCCTGAGCCGGTAGTAGCTGAGGGTCCTGCCCCCCTTGCAGAAGGCGTTACCCCTGTAGAACCCGTTGCCGAGGGTATCACTCCTCCTGTCGAGCCTGTCGCTGAAGGTATCGCCCCTCCTGTAGAGCCTGTCGCTGAAGGTGTCACTCCTCCCGTAGTAGCGGCAGAACCTGAGGCTCCGGTTGCTCCTGAAGTTCCCGCAGAACCTGAAACTCCGGTAGCCCCTGAAGCTCCGGCTGATACTAACTTTGGCGATGCTGCCAACAAGATTGCTGAGGCCCGCGCCCTTGCTCTTGCTGAGGGTGTAGTCGTTGCTGAAAACGGCGGTGAACTCACTAAGGTCACCTCTGACCTGGTCACCTTAAACTTCGGTGGCAACATCTCAGCTATCTACTCAATCTCCCAGGACCGCGCGCTGATGATCAACACTGACGCGCTAGCAATCTACCTGGCTAACCCTGGTGAGTACGGCACCTACCTCTACCAGAACGAGTACACCAAGCACTGGAAGACCGGGGCCTTAGAACTGCGTGCTCTCTTCTACAACACCACCGCTGAGCAGTGCTCCACCCCTGTCACCTGGGACGATCACGGTTATGCCCTCTTCTCTTCTGGCACCGCAGTCATCTCCCACTACTTTATCCAGTACAACGATTACGGCACCTGCATCAACTGGGATAACCAGACCGTTGCCTCTCCCGTTACCTGGGGCGCTGGTTTGATGGACCGCACCGCAACCGGTACTGAGATTGACGCCACCTACGACTGGTCAGCAGCTAAGTTCATTCCCCTGCAGCAGGTTCTTGAACTGCGCCTTGACGCTAACAAGGTTGTCTACATCAAGGCTGACGCGAACGGCAAGCCCCTGGCCGGTGCCCAGCCTGTTGAGTCTTCAGCTCTGACTGAGGCCCTCAACCTCGCTGATCGTGGCCGTTTCTCCTCCTACAACGACTGGGCTACCGGTGGCGACTGGAACATCTGGAACGAGATGACCATGCTGGGCGCTCCCATTGCTGATGCAACTGAAGTAACCGCCAATGGCACCACCACCGTGACCCAGCAGTTTGAAGGCGGCACCCTGATCTGGGCTAAGGGTTCTATCTTCATGAAGGCTGAACTCAACGACCTGGGCAAGGCCAAGCTAGCCTGGTACAACGACCTGGGCCTCTAAGCCCCTAGAATTCGCAGGTTCTTCTGCGCGGATACCGGCACCTACCTACCTGCCCTAAGGCAGGGGAGCGGGGTGCCGGCGTCCTTTCTTTAAAACCGGGTACAGCCCGTGCAGGTAGGCGGTAAACTGGTAGGTAAGTATGCCCGCCCCCGCCTTTTGTGCCGGTGGGTGGGCCCCGTACGAGAGAAGCGAGAAACCACTTGGTCCAGCGCCTGTCACACCTGTTCCTGCGCACCCTGCGTGAAGACCCCGTCGATGCCGAAGTTGCCAGCCATAAACTACTGGTCCGTGCCGGCTATATCCGCCGTGCTGCCCCCGGCGTCTACACCTGGCTACCGCTGGGCCTGAAGGTACTGGGCAAGATTGAGAACATCGTGCGTGAAGAAATGAACGCTATCGGTGCCCAAGAGGTACACTTCCCGGCCCTGCTGCCCCGCGAGCCCTACGAGGCAACCAACCGTTGGGAAGAATACGGCGATAACCTCTTCCGTCTGCAAGACCGTAAGGGCGCAGATATGCTGCTGGCCCCTACGCATGAGGAAATGTTCACCCTGCTGGTCAAGGACCTCTACACCTCCTATAAGGACCTGCCGGTTTATCTCTACCAGATTCAGACCAAGTACCGCGACGAGGCCCGCCCCCGCGCCGGTCTGCTGCGTGGCCGTGAATTCATCATGAAGGATTCCTACTCCTTCAACGTTGATGATGAGGGCCTGGAAGAGGCTTACCAGGCTCACCGTGCCGCCTACATCAAAATTTTTGAGCGCCTGGGCCTTGAAATCGCTATTGTGCAGGCCCAGTCTGGTGCGATGGGTGGTTCCCGCTCTGAGGAGTTCTTGCACCCCACCCCCATTGGTGAAGATACTTTTGTGCGCTCTGAGGGCGGGTACGCGGCTAACGTTGAGGCTGTTACTACCGTGGTGCCTGAGCCTGTGGACGCCTCTTCCACCCCAGCTGCCCACGTGGAGATGACCCCTGACTCAGCGACTATCGACACTCTCGTTGAACAATCCAACGCCTTGTACCCGCGCGAGGGTGAGCCCTGGAGCGCTGCTGACACCCTGAAGAACGTGGTGCTGGCCGTTATTCTGCCTGATGGTAGCCGCCAGCTGGTTGCTATTGGTGTGCCCGGTGACCGTGCCGTTGATCTGGGCCGTGTTGAGGTGAACGTGGGCGCCCTGCTGGGTGTTGGCGGTGAAGTTGAGGTTGAAGCTGCGAGCGAGGAAGACTTCAAGAAGTTCCCGCAGCTAGTCAAGGGCTACATTGGCCCCGGTCTGGCGCTGAGTGAGAAGCTCCTGGGTGCTGAATCAGCTACCGGTATTCCTTATTTTGTTGACCCCCGCGTCGTTGAGGGCTCTGCCTGGATTACTGGTGCTAACGAGGATCAGAAGCACGTCTACGACCTGGTACTGGGCCGTGACTTTGAGGCTGATGGTGTGATTGAGGCCTGTGAGGTGCGCGAGGGCGACCCGGCTCCTGATGGTTCTGGCCCCCTGATTGCTGCTCGTGGTATCGAGATGGGCCACATCTTCGCCCTGGGCCGTAAGTACGCTGAGGCCCTGGGCCTGAAGGTTCTGGATCAGAACGGCAAGCTACAGACCGTGACCATGGGCTCCTATGGTGTGGGTGTTACTCGCGCCCTGGCAGCTATTGCTGAGGGCAACCACGATGATAAAGGCCTGGTCTGGCCCCGTAACCTGGCCCCGGCCGATGTGCATGTGGTCATGACCGGCAAGGGCGCTGAGGTTGCAGAGGGCGCTGAGAAGCTGGTTGCTGACCTTGAAGCTACTGGGCTGGATGTCATGTTTGATGACCGCCCCAAGGTATCACCCGGTGTGAAGTTTGGTGATGCTGAACTTCTGGGTGTTCCTACCATTGTGGTAGTTGGCCGTGGCTTCGCTGAGGGTAAGGTCGAAATTAAGGACCGCCGTAGTGGTGAGGCCCGCGAGGTCACCCTTGAGGACGCCGTTACCGAGGTGCTGGCTGAAGTTTCGCTAACTCCTGGGCATCGAGGGTAAGCATAAGCGCCAGGGCCTCAAGGTCATCTGCTGACCTTGCCAGGTTCTGATCGGCAAGAGCGGCCCGCGCGTTGGACTCTATAGCTGTGGTGACGTCGGTGAGGTGCTGGGGTGCGTCCGCTGCTCCCACTAGGGGGTAGGACGCCGCCGGTGCCTCAAAGACCCCGTAGCAGGTGAGTACGGGGGCAGCTAAGCGGCTCATGCCGGTGCTGGCCTGCGCTAGCTGGCCAGCCTGGGAGGCTACCGCCCCATAGCCCTGCTGGGCTCGGGCGGCATAGACTTCGCTCACGTAGTTGAGCTGGTAGATGCTCTGCTGAAGAAGCGCCAGCGAGACAGGTTGTGCAGCCTCTTCACTACCTGAATTATCAGGAGCACCGGCGGCAAGCCCTTCATCGCTGCAGGTGTAGTTGCTGATTTTTTCTACATCATCAGCCAGGGCATCGGGGTAGGCAGCAGAAACCAGGCCGTCCTGGCGGGCAGCCTGCCACAGGTCGGCAAGGGCTGTGAGCGCGCGGGCCCGATCGCCGGCGTCCTCGGTGGTAAACCCTAGCTCAAGGAGCACCGAGATCGTGCTTTGAAGCTGCTGGTCAACCGGTTCATAGTCTCCTACGGTTACTTCTTGGGCCGCAGGGGCTAGGGATTCAAGGGCGCCCTGGGTGGCCTGGGCCAAATCATCTTTCCCTGCATCCTTGGCTGACTGCTGCAGGGCCGTGAGCTGGGTAGCCATGGTGCTTTGGTCTTGTAAGTTAGCCCGTATCTGTTCTGTCTGACGCTGGGAGAACCAGCCCATCGCAAGGAGCACTACCAGCAGGCCAGCCAAGAGGGCTGCCAGGAGCACGGGGGTTAGACGAATAGAGCGATTCATAGGTAGCTACCTCTCACAAGAAACAGTGCAGGCAAGGGCCCACCCTCCCCATTCTGCCAAAAAGTGCTCTGACTCGCCCGCCCTCAGCGAATTCCTAGCAGGCTGCTAGGGCACCGGTGGTAGGCTGGAGTGAATATATTTGAGCCCCAATACCAGGAGTTACGCGCGATGGCATCACCTAAAGCCAGTAAAAAGGACGCCCCCAACGCCCGTGAGCGCCGGGCTGCTGCCCGTGCCGAGCAGGGCATCACCCAAAAAGCCCCTGCCGGTAGCTTTGTGAGTGTTGAGGGTGTGCGTGAAGCTGTTACCCAGGTGGTAGAGCAGGAGTTCAAGCTGGTTTTGGAGAAGCTCACTGCTAAGGGCAGTGGTGCTAACCGAACCTTGGAAATTGTGGTGGACTACCCTGAAGACCGCACTGATGCCCTGTCTCTCGATACTATTGCTGAGGTTTCTCAGGCCCTCTCTACGGCTCTTGACGCCGTTGATGATGGTGAGGTGCCTTACTCTCTTGAAGTCTCATCGCGCGGTGTGACTAGCCCCTTGCTTGAGACTCGTCACTGGAAGCGTTCTATTGGCCGTCTGATTGAGATTACTGAAGCTGGGGGAGAGAAGTACCTGGCCCGGCTCGATGTTGTGACCGATGAGGGGCCAGTACTGCGCCGGAAGAAGGAGACCAAGAAGGGTCAGCCTGAGAGCTACCGTGACCCTGCTACCCTGCCCTGGGGCACAATTTCTGGGGCAAAGGTCGAAATTGAATTCAACCGCTAGCAAGTAATCGCTAGAATATAAAGACAAGACTGCACCTCAATACTTTTTGAGGCAGCGCGCCGCATACGCGCGAACATACACCGCAAGCGGTGCCGGAGCTTCTTTGCCCCGGCACCGTGTTACACGGAAGGGCCAACCATGGACATTGATTTGAGCAATCTCCGCCTGCTCGAAAAAGAGCGCGACATCTCAATCGACACCCTGATCCCGATGATTGAGAGCGCCATCCTGCTGGCCTACCAGAAGCAGCCCGGTGCTATCCGCGGCTCACGCGCTGAGCTTGACCGTACCACCGGTAAAGTCGCCATTTGGGCTCCTGAACTTGATGAGAACGATGAGCAGATTGGTGAGTTTGACGATACCCCCAATAACTTTGGTCGTATTGCCGCCTCAACTGCCCGCCAGGTCATTCAGCAGCGTCTGCGTGATGCCCAGGATTCAGCTGTTCTCGGTGAGTTCAAGGATCGTGAAGGTCAGTTGATTTCAGGTGTGATTCAGCAGGGCCCTAACCCCCGCATGATTCACGTTGATTTGGGCACCCTAGAAGCTGTACTGCCCACTAACGAACAGGTGCCGGGGGAGCGTTATACTCACAACACCCGTCTGCGCGCTTATGTGCTTGAAGCGAAGCGTGGCCCCAAGGGCCCCTCAATCGTGCTTTCTCGTTCTCACCCCAACCTGGTGCGTCGTCTTTTTGAGCACGAGGTCCCTGAAATTGCTGATGGGTCGGTAGAGATCATGGCTATTGCCCGTGAGGCTGGGCACCGCACTAAGCTTGCGGTGCGTGCCACTAAAGCTGGTGTAAACCCCAAGGGCTCTTGCATTGGTGAGATGGGTGCGCGTGTGCGTGCTGTGATGGGCGAACTCAACGACGAAAAAATTGATATCGTCGATTACTCTGAGAGCCCTGAAGAGTTTATTGCTGCTGCTCTCTCACCGGCTAAGGTCAGTGACGTTACTGTAACCGAGCGTAAGACTTTCTCAGCCCGCGCTATCGTACCTGATGACCAGCTTTCTTTGGCTATCGGTAAGGAAGGGCAGAACGCCCGTCTAGCTGCTAAGCTCACCGGCTGGCGTATTGATATCATCTCAGCATCTAAGTACGAGGCTGCCATGGCAGCAGCTCGAGCTGCGGGTGCCGAAGATGATGAAGAAGCCCTCGATACTAGCGCAGAATAAGAGAGCTGACTAACATATTTGCCGTTAGCCCCCGCAAGGGGGCTAAACTGGTCTATTGAGGTCACACCACCAGAGGGTGCTCATGACTGGCAAGCGCCCAGCCATGTCTGCAAGCTCCGCCAAAAGAGCTAGCAGAAGATAGGTTAACAACACGAAGGGAGCGCCTGAGCTGCACACCCCCGTCCGCACCTGTATTGGCTGCCGAACCACAGCACCTGCCCCTGACCTCACCCGTATTGCCCTCACACAGACTGAACCACCGTGTGCAGTCTTTGACCGGGCCAAAAACCTCCCGGGGCGTGGAGCCTGGCTCCACCACACACCCGAATGCCTTGCCCTCGCACTCAAAAAGAATGCGCTGGCCAGGGCCTTTAGAACCCGGGTCGATGCCAAGGAACTGGTCATTCCCGCCCAGCGGGTAGCCGGTCCGACCCCGCCAGGGGTGGCGAACCAATAATGTCAACGAGTTTGACGACTTACTGTGTACGAAAGCGAGTCAGAAAACTGATGGAAACCCGATGAGTGCCGCGCAATGAGTACTTTCCTGTGCTCACCCACCGGCAAAAACCCAGCTGAAAACCAGCTGAAACCTCATACAAACTGAAGGTTCGCCCCTGTTCGGTGCGAACCAGAACAGGAGAAAAGTGGCTAAGCCCCGCGTTCACGAGATCGCTAAAGAACTCGGAATTCAATCCAAAGAAGCTGTCGCTAAGCTTCAAGAACTTGGCGAGTTCGTCAAGGGTGCATCATCAACCCTCGAACCGCCCGTAGTTAAAAAATTGCGTGCTGCCTTCCCCAACGCTACTGCCTCAACTGAGGCCCCGGCAGAACAGAAGAAGGCTGCTGCCTCCACGTCAGCTCCCAAGCCTGGGGCAACGTCAGCGAAGCCTGCTGCTGCGCCCAAGGCTGCTGGCACTCCTAAGCCTGCTAGCGCACCTAAGCCCGGTTCAAGCGCCCCCAAGCCTGGGGCCGCTGCACCGAAGGCTACCCCCGCAGCTAAGCCTGCTACCGAGGCTGCACCTGCTGCTGAGAAGAAGGACGCCGCCACCAAGCCTGCTGGCCCCCGCCCCGGCAACAACCCCTTCTCCACCACCCAGGGCATGTCAGCGCCCAAGCCGGCTGCTCCTAAGCCTGCTGCCCCTCGTCCTGCTGGCGCTAAGCCTGGGCCCCGCCCCGGCAACAACCCCTTTGCCCCTTCACAGGGCATGGGTAAGCGCAATGACCGTAACGAGCGTGGCGAAGGCGGCCGCTCAGGTGGCCCCCGCTCCGCAGGTGGTCGTAACGGCCGCGGTAACAACCCCGGTGGGCCTCGTCCTGCCGGTGGCGGTAACGGTGGCCCCCGCCCCGCAGGTGGCCGCAACAACGCTCCTCGCCCTGCTGGCGCAGGTGCCGGTGGGCCTCGCCCCGCAGGTGGCGCACCCCGCCCCGCAGGTGGCGGCGGCAACCGCCCCTCACCTAACATGATGCCTACCAAGATGAGCGGTAACGTCGGTGCCCGTGGCGGCGCCGGTGCACCTGCTGGTGGTGGCCCCCGCCGTGGCTCAGGTGGCCCCGGTGGCGGTAACGGTGGCGGCTTCAACCGTGGCCCCGGTCGCGGTGGCCCCGGTGCTGGTCGCGGCAACGCCCAGGGCGCTTTCGGTCGCGGTGGCGGCAAAAAGAAGAAGGGCAAGACTAAGTCAGCTCTGCGTCGTGAAGAGCAGCTGCGTCAGCCTACTATCGGTGGCGTAGCCGTACCTCACGGTGACGGCACCACCGAGATCCGTATGCGTCGCGGCGCCTCACTGATGGACTTCGCCGAGAAAATTGGCGCAAACGCCGCAGCCTTGGTGACCGTCCTGATTCACCTTGGTGAAATGGCAACCCAGACCCAGTCCCTCGATGAGGAAACCTTCGAACTGCTCGGTGCCGAACTGGGCTACGTCGTAAAGATCGTTTCCCCCGAGGACGAAGAACGTGAACTGCTCGAATCCTTCGACATCAACCTGGCTGCCGAAGCTGAGGCTGAGGACGAAGAGGTACTTGAAGTACGCCCGCCGGTTGTAACCGTCATGGGTCACGTTGACCACGGTAAGACCCGCCTGCTCGATGCTATCCGTAACACCAACGTCATTGACGGTGAAGCTGGCGGCATCACCCAGCACATCGGTGCCTACCAGATTCGCACCGAAGTTGAAGGCGAAGAGCGCTACCTGACCTTCATTGACACCCCCGGTCACGAGGCCTTCACCGCCATGCGTGCCCGTGGTGCCAAGGTCACCGACATCGCAATCCTGGTTGTTGCAGCGGACGACGGCGTCATGCCCCAAACCGTTGAAGCACTCAACCACGCCCAGGCAGCCAACGTGCCGATCGTTGTTGCAGTCAACAAGATCGATAAAGAAGGCGCCAACCCCGAGAAGATTCGTGGTCAGCTCACCGAATACGGCCTGGTACCCGAAGAATACGGTGGCGACACCATGTTTGTTGAGGTCTCAGCCCGCCAGGGTAAGAACATCGACGAGCTGCTCGCCGCTGTCACCCTAACCGCAGACGGTGCCCTGGAACTGAAGGCTAACCCCAACAAGGAAGCCCGCGGTGTGGCCATCGAAGCTAACCTCGATAAGGGCCGTGGTGCTGTCACCACCGTACTGGTCCAGTCCGGTACCCTACGCGTAGGTGACGCTATCGTTGCAGGCTCCGCCTACGGCCGCGTCCGTGCCATGTTCGATGAGAACGGCACCAATGTGGAAGAAGCAGGCCCCTCACGCCCCGTACAGGTACTGGGTCTGAACACCGTGCCCCGCGCAGGTGACACCTTCCTCTCCACCGAAGAAGAGCGCACCGCCCGCCAGATCGCTGAAAAGCGTGAAGCAGCTGACCGTAACGCCCAGCTTGCTAAGCGCCGTAAGCGTGTGACCCTCGAATCCTTCGATGCCGCCGTGGCAGAAGGCAAGATGGACACCCTCAACCTCATCATCAAGGGTGACGTCTCCGGTGCTGTTGAAGCACTGGAAGAGTCCCTGATGAAGATCGAGGCCGGTGGCGACGAAGTTCAGCTACGTGTTATCCACCGCGGCGTTGGCGCAATCACCCAGAACGACGTCAACCTGGCAACTGTCGATAACGCAATCATCATCGGCTTCAACGTCCGCCCCGCCGAGCGTGTGGCAGAACTGGCCGACCGTGAAGGCGTAGAAATGAAGTTCTACTCCGTCATCTACCGCGCTATCGAAGAAGTTGAAGCAGCCGTCAAGGGTATGCTCAAGCCTGAATACGAAGAGGTTGAACTGGGCTCAGCCGAGATCCGCGAAGTCTTCCGCTCCTCCAAGTGGGGCAATATCGCCGGTTCAATCGTCAAGTCCGGCATCATCAAGCGCAACTCCAAGGCACGCCTGGTACGCGACGGTGCTGTGGTTGCAGATAACCTCAACATCGAATCCCTGCGCCGTTTCAAGGACGACGCCACCGAGGTCCGCGAGGGCTACGAGTGTGGTATCGGCCTGGGTTCCTTCAACGACATCAAGGAAGGCGATGTTATTGAAACCTGGGAGATGCAGGAAAAACCCCGCGTCTAGGCTTCTACCTGGCTGATACTAAGGACGCCGGCAGGCGGGGCACCCCGCCCCGCCGGCATACCAGGTACACAACCTAGCAATCACGCTTAGGCACCCTAGGGTTCGCGCTCGCAGCAAACCCTAGGGTGCCTTTACACTTAAAGATAGAAATATCTCTCACGAAGGAGAACATCATGGCAGATCCCGCACGCGCCGCCCGCCTAGCCGACCGTATCAAGGTCATCGTTGCCCAGGCCCTTGAACGTCGTATCAAGGACCCCCGCCTCGGCTTCATCACCGTCACTGACGCCCGCGTCACCAACGACTTGCAGCACGCCACCGTCTACTACACCGTGTTTGGTTCTGAAGAAGAGCAGGCCTCCACCAAGGCTGCCCTCGAATCAGCTAAGGGTATTTTGCGCTCTGAGGTGGGTAAGAACATCACTGCCCGTCTGACCCCCACCTTGACCTTTGTTCCCGATGAGGTGCCCGTTAACGCGGCCCACATTGAGGATTTGCTCCGCAAAACTAAGGAACGTGACGCTGAGCTTCTTGCTGCTCGTGAAGGGGCCGAATACGCCGGTGGCGAGGATGCCTACAAGAGCACCGAGACTGAGGAAGACGAAGCCTAAACCGTGGCCAAGAAAGCACCCACCGGGCCCTCTGGCCTCATTGTTGTCGACAAACCTGCCGGATTAACCAGCCACGACGTCGTTTCTAAAATGCGCTGGATTGCTGGTACCCGCAAAGTAGGGCACGCCGGAACTCTTGACCCTATGGCCACGGGGGTGCTCATTCTTGGTGTCAATAAGGCAACCCGCCTTCTGACCTGGGTGGTAGGGGAGACTAAAACCTATACCGCCACTATCCGCCTGGGTGTCTCTACCCTCACCGATGATGCAGAGGGCGAGGCAAAGGCAATCGCTACTGCCGGTGCCCTGGACCAGATTAGTGAGGACGCCATCAGGCAGCAGCTTGCTCTTCTCACCGGGGATATTATGCAGGTGCCCTCTGCCGTTTCGGCTATCAAAGTCCAGGGGGTGCGCTCCTATGCGCGGGTACGCTCGGGCGAAGAGGTAGAACTGGATGCCCGGCCTATCACCGTACATTCCTTTGACCTGCACCAGGTTCGCCCTGCCCAGGGCACCTACCAGCTAGGTGAAGACGAGGTGAGCACCAGCGTCCTTGACCTTGATGTGACCGTTGTCTGCTCTGCCGGTACCTATATTCGTGCCCTAGCCCGCGACCTGGGTGCGGCCCTGGGAACCGGCGCCCATCTTACTGCCTTGCGCCGCACCGCCATTGGCGAGATTCGTGCAGAAGATGCCTATAGTCTTGATGATCTTATTGCTAGGCGTGAAGCTGAAGAAGCTGCCCCCCTGCTACCTCTAGAAGAGGCAGCTCGCCGCCTTTTTGCCGTCCGTCATCTCACTGCGGCTGAAGCCACTGATTTAGCTAACGGGCGCCGTATCACCCCCACTGAGGGCAGTCTGGCCACTCAAGCTACTACTAAAACTGGTTCCACCGGTGGGCACGATAAACCTACCACTACGGGCCTTACCGCAGCCTTTGCCCCTAACGGGGTTCTGGTTGCCATCATCGAAAATACCCGTTTCCGCCGTCAAGATGTTGCCGCCCCTGTGCTCGTCTTTGAGGCCGGAACTAGTTTCACGGAAGACTAGCCCGCCATGATGATTGCTGGACTCGATCTCTGGTTCTGGGTGTGTGCGGCCCTGGGCACCGTCTCCTTCCTAATCTGTCTTACTAAGTTCCTGCGCGGGGCAGCCCCGGATGACTGGGCTCAAGGCTCCGTTATTGTCCTTGAGGTCTTTCTGCTTATGTACCTGGTCGGGTCTATTATCATGCAGGTCAGCACTGACGGCCCTAGCGGCGACTGGCTTGAATACTACGGCTACCTGATCACTGCCATGATTATTCCTGTTGGCACCTTCACCTGGTCCCTTGCAGAGCGGACCCGCTGGTCAACCCTGGTGCTGGGGCTAACTGGGCCGGTGCTGGTGATTATGGTGCACCGCATGAATATGCTCTGGTACTACTATTAGGTTGGTGCGGCAGAAAGTAAACGCACCCCTGCACTAAAGGCCAGAAATGCCCATAAGAGCAGCATCAACAGATTGCATGGGAGATAGGACAAGGCTATGAACCAAACGCAGAAGAACAGCGGCTTTGGGCGTCTACTTGTGTTGGTTTACGGTATTTTCACGCTTTCAGCCGGGGCACGGGCTCTTTACCAGGTCATCCGAAAATTTGATGAAGCCCCGCTGTCCATTAGCTTGTCAGCTCTTTCAGCTCTCATCTACCTGGTTGCTACTATCGCTCTGGCCAAGAAGGGGGAGAGGGCGTGGGTAGTTTCCCTGGTTGCCGTCAGTTTTGAAATGGTGGGGGTGTTGCTCATTGGTATCTTCTCCTACCTGCAACCCCAGCATTTTGAGGTGGCTTCGGTCTGGTCG
>JAXFPK010000062.1:0-2393 GCA_034179845.1 Rothia sp. (in: high G+C Gram-positive bacteria)
AGGCGCCGGTTGAGGCCAGGCGACCTCCGCCTGCTGACGGGGACTCAGTTGCCCCGGTGGAGGGCTGTTGGGTGGCTCCACCGGCAGCTTGCTGGCTGGGGTTTGCCCCGGCGTTAGCTGATGCGGTGTTGCCCGAGTCAGTGCCAGCAGGGCTGGTGTTCTCAGCTTCGGTGCTTTCAGGTGTGCGGACGTCATCAGCCCCCTGGCTGGGCTCAGCAGTGGGTTCAACAGTGGGCTCGACGGTCGGTTCTGCGCTGGGCTCAGTGGTCGGTTCCACGCTGGGTTCGACAGTAGGCTCTGCACTGGGCTCAGGGCTAGGTTCAACAGTGGGCTCAGGGCTGGGTTCAACGCTGGGCTCAGGGCTAGGAGTTTCATCCTTGGCACCGGTGAGGCATTCCTCCAGGGTAGCGTTACCTACCGCAAAGATTGCCTGTTGGGTCTGGCTGCGGGCAGCGGTACCGTTCGGCAGCGGGGCGCTGTAGTAGACGTCAAAGGCGTAGGTGCCTGGGGCGGTAAAGACCCAGTTTGCGTGGGCGTGGGTGGCGAAATCAATGTCGATGGTGGTGTCTTTGCTTGCGCCTCCTGCCTGGAGGGTCACACCTCCGGCAAAGTCCTGTTCGTAGACACCGTAAGCGGCACCGTCAGGCAGCGCGGTGGGTACCAGGTGCAAGGTAACAGGCCCTGCTAGCTGGGTGTAGTCAACGTCTTGGGTGTTCCAACCGGGCCAGACAATTCCGGCCTGCTGGGTTTGTGGAAGGCCGTAGAACTCGCTACCAGCGGGGCCGAGGAAGTCCAGTTCAGGGGCCATCATCTGTTCCTGGCGGGTGAAACGGGCGTTATCCCCTACCCCAAGCACTACATCGTTCAAGGAACGGTCAGCGGCTTCGCGGGTAATAGATGAGGTTTCATCTTTCAGGGCCAGCTTGAGGGCACCGCCAGCTAAGGATGCCTTGATATCAACGTGGCCGTTTGTGAGTAGGTAGCGGCCTTCCATGCTGGGGCTCTGGCAGCGTTTGGCATCTGGCAGTATCTGGGCAGGTGCGGAAGGGCTGACGGTGGGCGCGGGGCTAGCGGAAGTTTCCGGGCTGGCAGAGGGTTCAGGGCTAGCCGTGATAGAAGGCGCAGGTAAGGACGCGCTCGGTGCTGGCTCACTGGGCTCAGGGCTCGGCGCAGGCTGGCTGGGTTCCGCAGTGGGCGCGGGACTCGTAGAAGGCTCAGGGCTGGCAGAGGGTTCAGGGTTAGTGGAGGGTTCAGGAGCCGGTTCTACTAGGGGTTCGGTCAGTTGGAGCGAACCGCTAGACATATATTCCTCACCGGGCACATAGTTGCTGGTGACCGTGTGACGGTCGGTGTGAGCGTCCATGTCGGGGTGGGGAGTGATGTTGAAGATGGCATGGTAGCCCTTGAGCCAGCTAGCTGCGCTGAGGTAGCAGCTAGCCACACCGTTATCAATGTGGGCGTAGCAGTTAGCTGCCCCAGAGGCATCCTCGGCACGGCGGAACATGCCCCCTGCCACGTAGCCGCGCACGGTGGGGTCAGCGAACTTAATCTGCACCAGGTTATAGCCCTCGTATTCAGAGGGTTTGATGGTGACGCTGTAATCTCCACTGGTGAGGGCCTGATGTCCAGTGGGGAGCACTGTGTTGCCGGGGTCAGTGGTGGGGGCGGGCCAGCGTCCTTCACCGGCATCTGAGCGCACACTTACTTGCTGCTCTGGCTGGTAGGTTAGGGCGGGGGTAACCCACTTGGCGGCGGTTGCCCCAGAGCCTGCTGCAGTCCCGTCAGGAATAAAGACACCCTGAATCTGGGAGTCTAGGGAACCGAGCATCTCAGACCAGGTGGCGGTGCCACCCTCGACCCGCACATCGGTGAGGAAGTAGCCCTGGTTGTAGAGGGTTAGGGTGCCTGAGACGTCGGTGCGGCCGGCATCAAAGGTGATGTCGGTGAGGGATTCGTCCCCATCCTGCTCTTGGGTGGGCTTGGGAGAAAGGCTTAGGCTGTAGTTTTCGGCGCTTAGGGCGGTGGTGAGGACCTTGTTGTAGGTGTCGATGAGGGGTGCCTCAGTGGCTGCCCCTTCACCGTCAACTGGGCGGTTGCCGCCTACCTGCCAGATGGCGGTAACTGGTTTGGATTCGATGGTTTGCCCATCAAGGCCGCGGGCTACTGTGCGGTAGGTGATTTCGTAGCGGCCGGGGCGGGAGAAGGTGGTGTAGTTGTGGGTGTGGGCGCCGGGGGTGAGTACGGCCGATTGAAAGTCGGGGTCGGTGGAGCTGAGCATGCGACGCACGTCGTTGGGGAAGTAGTTGGAGCGGTAGGTGAACATTTCCATGACACCGGGGCCATTGACGCTCAGCAGGTCGAGGGTAAAGGTGCCGTCGCGGAAGTTTTCAACG
>JAXFPK010000109.1:0-10975 GCA_034179845.1 Rothia sp. (in: high G+C Gram-positive bacteria)
GTTGCCGTCCGTAAAAGGGTGATTCTGTACCAGCGCCTCTAGGAGGGCTGCGGCTTTGTTGAAGATACCGGGGTAAAGTTCGTGCCCTGCGTAGCTGGTGGCAGGGCGGGCTAGGGCGCTTTCTAGCAGGTGCTCCCCACCGGGTTTGAGGTGCTGGCCCGGTGCTAGGCGGGCGTGTACTGCTAGGGCTTCAGATAGGGCCACATATCGCATAGGGGGGGCGGGTGGGTGCGCTACTGGGTAGCCAGGATAGCGTTTACTCCCTCTAGGCGGTCGAGGACGGTTTCTAGCGCGTTCTGGAAGTCCTGGGTGGTGGCTGTGGTTTGGTGAGCGGTTGTGGTCATGGGGGCGCTCCTTTCGCTGTTGGTCTGCTGGTGTGGGTTAAGCCTAGCGTTAAGGGCGGGGCGGTGGCTAGGTGCTGGTGGTGTGTCTGCGAGCGCTCGCATACGGTTGGGGGTCTGCTGCTCTGCTCGTTGCGGTGGTGTTGGTGACTGGTCGAGGGCTGGGGTAGCTGTGGGCCGGTGGGGCTTGGGTCTGCGGGCCGGTGGTAGTTTTTAAGTATGCGTATTAAAGTTCTAGACCACCCCCTGGTAGACCACAAAATCACTGTTCTTCGCGATGAGACCACTCCGTCCCCGATTTTCCGCCAACTTGTTGATGAGCTGGTGACGCTATTAGCCTACGAAGCTACCCGTGATATTCGTGTAGAGCCACGCGAGGTCAAGACCCCTGTTGCAACTACTATGGGGTCGCACCTTGCGAGCCCCCGCCCCCTGATTGTGCCGATTCTGCGCGCTGGGCTGGGCATGCTAGAAGGTATGACCCGCCTGATTCCTACCGCAGAAGTAGGTTTCTTGGGTATGGCCCGCAATGAAGAAACCCTGGATATCGTCACTTATGCGGAGCGTCTGCCTGCAGACCTGACGGGCCGTCAGGTGTTTGTGCTTGACCCTATGCTGGCTACCGGTGGCACTCTGATTGAGGCGATTAAGTTCCTGCGCGCTCGCGGGGCTGAGCAGGTGACCTGCCTGTGCCTGTTGGGTGCCCCTGAGGGTATCGAGGCTCTTGAGAAGGGTCTTGAGGGCTTTGAGGATGTTGATCTTTTCTTGGCGGCTCAGGATGAGCGTTTGAATGATAAGGCCTATATTGTGCCTGGTTTGGGTGATGCTGGGGATCGCCTTTACGGGGTGGCTGAGTAGCGCCTTGTTGTGCTGTGCAGGGGAGTGGCTTTCCTGTGGGTAAGCTGCCTCCCTTTCTTGTGGGGTGGACGAGTGTGTTTGGGGTGGTCTTTGACGGGAAAAATATTGCATGGTGAGATTTTTTCACTAGAGGGTATTGACAAATAATTTTTAGACGTTCTAGTTATTTACTTGCTTTATCAGGTAAAAATATGCAGAAAATCGGGGCTGATATTGCTTTATTTAGACTCTTAGGGTGAAAAAGTATGCTGTTGAATGTAAGGTTTTTCATGTTTACTGGCCCCTATTGAGGGGCTAGACTCAAATTAACGTAAAAAATAAGCGATTGTTACTTGCTTTAAGTACACATTCAGACAACGATTAAAAGCGGACAGTAGGCCTTCTACACAGGGTTTGCTCTCTAGTGGAACCACACACTCATTGCTCAACTCATTACAGGGAGAAGGTAGGCAAAATGTCAGGTGCACCGGGGTATGTTCACATCTCGCAGCGCAACCGTTCTGCCGCTCAGCGCCAACAGGGCGCAGCTGGTCATCAACGTGGTATCGCAAAGCAGCAACCCGCTAACCTTCGACCTATGACCTATAAGCATGAGCCTCCACGCGTAGCTGCCCAGGAGAACGAGGCTCGTGGTTTCGTTATTTATGTGGGCCTGAGTGAAGAAGCTGCTGCCCAGCAGGGAACTTCTTTGGTGCGTATCGTGCAAGACACCCGTGCTTATGTGCAAGATCAGGTTCCTGGCGCTGAATCCTATGCGGCAGTGGCTCTGGCTCCTGCTGATGCGCAAGGTAGCGACCTTGAGGTCGTCCGTAACGCACTGGGCGACCCTACTGCCGTGCACTACCAGCCGGAGGCGGCCCCTGCGTCCGCTCATCACGGTAGCGAGGACGCCAAGCCCACTCACTCTGTGGGTGTCTTGATTGATCTTTCCCGTCGTGAGGTCTACTTGGACGGCGAATTGCTGAACCTCACCTACAAAGAGTTTGAGCTTCTTAACTACCTGGTCGAAAATGGTCAGCGTACCGTAGCCCGTGAGGAACTTCTGACCAGCCTCTGGCACGATGCTGAAGAAATCCCCAACGAGCGCACTATTGATGTGCATATTCGCCGTCTGCGTTCTAAGCTAGGGCGCCTATCAAACACCGTGCGTACTGTGCGCGGTCAGGGCTACCGTTTCTATGAGCACCCCGAGGTTGTTGTCTGGGCAGCACCGGAATACTCCATCTAAACCCAGCCCCCCCTCAACGTAGCCCCTGCACCGGGGCGGGCACCGCAACCAGCTCTCCTGCCTGGTAAGCGGTGCCCCTTTTTGTGTGCGGACGCCCCCGCTCACCTGCTGGGGGTCAGGTAAGTGAGCGGTAGTAGAGTAGATAGCATGACTGTTCCCACTCTGAAAACATCGCTCGTTGGTTCTGGCCCCCTTAAAACTGTCTTTTTGCATGGTTTGTTGGGGCGGGGTAAGAACTTTACCCGTATCGCTAAAGGCCTGGGGGAGGGCGTGCAGACCCTGCTTGTTGATTTGCCGAATCACGGGGCTAGCTTCTGGACAGAGAGCTTCGACTACCGGCAGATGGCTGATTTGGCGGCTGAAGCTGTTGAGGAGTTCGGGGCCGGTGAGCCTGTGGTACTCATGGGGCACTCGATGGGCGGGAAGATCGCTATGCTCTTGGCTTTGCGGCACCCGCACCTGGTGAGCAAGCTGGTGGTCATTGATATTGCTCCCGGTGACTCTAAGGGGAGTTTTGAGATTCTTATGGATTCTATGCTGAATCTGCCGATTGATACGTACACTACCCGCTCCCAGGCGGAGGCTGATTTGGCTGTTAACGTGCCGGTGGCCGGTACTCGGGCTTTTCTTTTGCAGAATTTGACCATGTCCAATGCTGGAAATTCCTGGGAACCTAACCTGACCATGCTGCGCCGTCATTTGCCTGAGATTATGGGCTGGCCAGGGGCTGAGGGTTCCTTTGAGAAGCCGGTCCTGTGGATAGCCGGTGGCGAATCGCCCTACATTACAGATGCTGATTTAGAACCTATGAAGGAGCTCTTTCCCCGGGTGCGCCGGGTGGTGATTAAGGGGGCTGGGCATTGGGTGCATTCTGAGAAGCCGGAGGAGACCATTTACCTGCTCAAGAGTTTTCTGGGGGTCAGCTAGAGCCGAGTAGGATGGTTCTATGACCGATTTCGCCTTGCCTCGTCACGATGCCCGCACCCTCATCATCATGCGTCATGCTGAGGCTGATTGGGGTCTTGATGATTTCAACCGGCCCTTGACCCGCCGCGGCAGTGAGCAGGCCCGGCGGGCAGGGCAGTGGCTGAAGCAGGAGGGTTTGGTGCCTGAGATGCTGGTGAGCTCAGCGGCCCTGCGGACGCGGCAGACCACAACTTGGGTGTCCGATGCTTTGGGGGAGAAAGCTCCTACCGCTAGCCTTGATGAGCGTCTCTATAATGCGCCTGCTTCGGCTCTACTGACCGCTATTAACCGCACCCCTTCAGGGGTGCAGTCCCTGATGTTGATTGCTCATCTGCCCGGTGTGCAGGACGCCGCCCTACAGTTGGCTCGCCCCGATTCAGATTATGAGGCACTTATGGATGCCTCCTACGGTTATGCCCCCTCGTCCCTCACCGTTTTTCAGGTGGTAGGAGATTGGAACCAGCTGGTTGAGGGTGAGGCGCGTCTGACTCATTTTGCGACATTTGGGGAATAGAAAAACCCCGGTTGACCAGGTCAACTGGGGTTTTGTGAGCGGAGACGGGGGGATTTGAACCCCCGGTCGAGTTTAACCCCGACCCTTCATTAGCAGTGAAGTCCATTCGGCCGCTCTGGCACGTCTCCATAGTCTGTGCAGAGGCTCGTCAACGTGGCCTAGCAACACAGCTCTACCCATACTAGCCATAAAAGTAGCCGGGGTCAAAACCTTAGGGGTCAGTAAGGCGAACTCTAGGGGCTTAAAAATGTGGACTGGTAAACTAGAGTGGTATCACCCCAAAACCTCACCATCAGGAAATAGGTATGTCAGAGTCTTACACCCCAAACACCCCAAACCCTTCTCAGAACTCAGAGCAGACACACGGCTCCTACAGCGCTCATGCTCAGCAGCAGCCTTCCTCAACTGAAACCTATACCCAGCAGCCTTACGGCCAGTGGGCCCCTGTTAGCCCTGAAGGGCAGAAACACTCGCAGAATGCTCTGCTGTTTGGCATCCTGGGCATCGTCATCTCAGGTCTTGGGCTAATCTTCGGCCCCCTGGCTCTTTCCCAGGCCCGTAAGGCGGAATCATACGGTGTTGAGGCTACTGCTGGTAAGGTGACCGGCTGGATTGGTCTGGGCCTGGGTATTATCGCCGTACTTTTCTTCCTTATTTATCTTGTCTTTATTGTCGTATTTATTGGTGCAACGGCCACCAGTGGCTACTAACGGGAGCTTATTTAATAGCTAGAGGTGGGGTAGGCGTTAATGCCTGCCCCACTTTTTGTATCTTGGTCTCTTGTCCCTGTCTTTTTTTGGCTCTAGCCCGGTAGCCCTATAGTGGGCAGCTTCAGCGAGGGCATGAAAAAACCCGCTCCCTTGCGGAAGCGGGTTTTCGTGGCGGATGGTGTGGGATTTGAACCCACGAGACGGGGTTGCCGCCTACTGGTTTTCAAGACCAGCTCCTTCGGCCGCTCGGACAACCATCCAAACTGTGCATAGCACTCGTACTACTCTACACCGTGAAGGGGACTAATACCAAATAGAAACTTTTGTGCCCTTAGTCTCCCCGTCTGCGCCCCGGGGAGGGGCTGCCCTGGCTAGGCTAGGTAAGCAGGTGGGCCCGGGGCCTGCCTGCTGCCCAGAGAGGGGCTGTCGATGTGAGGTAAGGAGTTTCTATGCGCGTGATCCTTGAAGAAGAGCACGGAGGGCCGGAGGTCCTGGCTGTGAGTGACCAGCCGGTGCCTACCCCGTCCTGGGGGCAGGTGCTGCTGAAAGTTGTGGCTGCCGGGGTGAACCGGGCTGACTGCGTGCAGCGGCAGGGCTTCTACCCACCCCCGCCCGGGGCGAGCCCCATTTACGGGCTGGAGGTGGCCGGGGTGGTGGAAGCCCTGGGGCCTGGCCTGGACGAATCCTACCTGGGGCAGGAGCGCGTCGCCCTCTTGGCCGGGGGCGGCTATGCCGAGTATGTGGCAGTTGACCTGGCCCATACCTTGCCCGTTCCCGCCGGGGTGGGCCTCACGGATGCCGCCGGGCTGATTGAGGTGGCGGCAACCGTCTACTCTAACCTGGTGCTGACCCTGGGGGCGGGGGAGTCACCCCAGGCCAATGCGGGAAAGAGCCTCCTGGTTCACGGGGGAGCCGGTGGGATCGGCACCCATGCCATTGAGCTGGGTCAAGTCCTGGGGCTGCAGGTGTTTGCTACCGCCGGGAGTGATGAAAAGTGCGAACTCATTCGGTCCCTGGGGGCCCACGCTATCAACTACCGCACCGAGAACTTCCGGGAGGCTACCCGGCACCTTACGGACGGGCGCGGGGTGGACTACTTACTGGATATGGTGGGCGGTCCCTACCTGGCTGAGAACATCAAGACCCTGGCCGTGGGCGGTTCTATGGCGGTGATCGGGGTGCAGGGCGGACCTAAGGGGGAGCTGAACCTGGGCTACATGATCCCCCGCCGTCTGAGCGTCCACGCCACCTCCCTGCGCTCCCGCCCTGCTGCTGAGAAGGCGCAGATTGTGGACGCGGTGGGGCGGCTGGTCTGGCCCCTGGTGGAGTCCGGGCAGGTGGGCGTCCATACCAGTGCTGTCTTCCCCCTGGAAGAAGCTGGGGCGGCCCATGCCCGCCTGGAATCTGGGGAGAATACCGGGAAAATCCTGCTGACCCTGTAAGAGGCCCCCCAAGCGGGCTTAGTTAGGGTAACCTAATAACCGTAAGATATTCCGCAGACAGCCCAGTACAAGGAGGACCCGTGGGTATCAAGGACTTCCTGCAGAATCGTCGCGATGATTCTGAGCTGGGTAAGGGGCTGTGGCGCCGGGCCCATGACCGCTTTGTGCGGGGCCTGGACCGCTTCCACCAGATCCTTGAGCGGGTCCCGCCGGGGCAAACCTTTGAGAGTATTGTGCCCCTGGCCAACGAGCTTGCTGACCTGCTCCCGCGGGTGCGGGCCCTGGCGTCCGAAGCCCAGAAGCTAGCTCCCAGCGAGAGCCTGGACATTCCTGCCTCACCCACCGGGGTCTACTCTGACCTGCACCGGGCCCTGTCCAAGGCGGGGAACGCCCTGGCCCTGTGCGCTGAGGCCCTGGCCATGACCCGCTGCGCCGGGGACTGCGCCACCGCCTGCACCCGCACGGAGGCTATCGCCCGTCGGGTTGAGACGGTGCGGGGTCACATTGAGGACGCCGAAGCCCGCCTGGATGCGGCCCGGCAGGAGCACCGCCGGGCAGTTGGGGCCCCTGCTTAAGCTCCCAGGACGGCGGAGCCTGCCTGGAAAAACTGTCACCAATATCGCCTACCTATCCCCAGAACTGTACCTACCGCTAGACCGGGGGCGCAGGTAAGGTAGTGGGGTGCCCGTTCGCACCCTACCTTGAGGGCACGCTACACACTCATTCTTAGGCTGGGGGAGGCCCATACCCATGAACCGTTATGCCCACATTGACGCCATGCGTGCTTTCGCGGTGCTTCTGGTGGTCTTTTCCCATGCCGGGCTGAGTTTTGTGCCCGGTGGTTCTGGTGTCACCATCTTCTTTACGATTTCTGGCTTCATCATCACCTACCTGCTGCTGCGGGAGCGGGACAAGACCGGTGGGGTAGATTTGACTGGCTTCTATATCCGCCGCCTGCTCAAGATTGCCCCGCCGCTGATTCTGGCAATTGTTATACCCACCTTGATCTATAAGGCCGCCGGTGGGGCCGTGGACCCCCTCGACTTTTTGGGGCAGGTCTTTTTCTTCTTCAACCTGCGCTACCTTGACTCGCAGATTACGGTGCTCCCGGGCACCCATGTGATGTGGTCGCTCTCCATTGAGGAGCAGTTCTACCTGGTCTTTGCCCTGATCTGGCTGGTGCTGGTCAAACTTGAAACCTACCGCCGGTACGCTACCTTGCTGGCTGCTACCGTGGTGGTCTACTCCTTTATTTCCCGGGTGGCCCTGAGCCTGGGTGGGGCCAGCGACGACCGCATCTATTTCGGCACGGACACCCGCGTTGAGGCTATTGCTATCGGTATGCTCACGGCCCTCTGGTACCACCGGTATGCGGCGGATGAGATGGTACTGGGGCGCGAGGTCACCGGCCGTCATTACCGGCCTACCGCTACCCTCCACGAGGGGCGGACGGTACCCCTGCTGGGCCGTAACTGGGTGTTTGTGGGGGCCCTGTTGGTCTACCTGCTGACCCTGGTGATCCGCGACGACACCTTCCGCGACACTATCCGTTACTCCCTGCAGGCCTGGGCCACCTCAGCCGTGATTCTGTGGGGCCTGGTGGCCTCCCGACAGCCCCTGGGGGCCGCTATTCACCGGGCCCTGGCCTGGCGTCCCCTCCAGCTGGTGGGCCTCTCAAGCTACTCCATCTACCTGGTCCATGACGTCCTCTTCAAGGCCTTAGAGCCCTCCCTGCATTCCCTGCCCCTGGTGGCACAGGTGGCCATCTTGGCAACCATCGGTATCGGGGCTGGCGTCCTGATGTACCTGGTGGTTGAAATCCCGGTCCAGCGTTTCAAGGACCGCTACTTCTCATCCTCCTGGAAGAAACAGGCAGCCTAAACCCCGCCAGCCTAAACCCGGCTAACCTGAACCCGGCCGTCCAGCCCCGGCCACCGTCCATCCCTGGGAAAGCCGGGGCCGGCTAGAGCAGCCCCTCGGCCCGGGCGGCGGCGATGGCGGCCGTCCGGTTATCTACCCCCAGCTTGGTGTAAATGTGCACCAGGTGGGTTTTGACCGTGGCCTGAGAGATAAAGAGCTTTTCTGCCAGCTCCTTATTGGTGGCCCCGGTAGCCAGAAGGTTCACGAGCTCCAGCTCCCGGGCTGAAAGGTTGACCGCCGGGCGCTGCATGCGTTCCATGAGGGCTAGGGTGAGCTCGGGTGAGAGGGTGCGCTGGCCCTGGGCGGTCGCAAGCACTGCCGCCTGCACCTGCTCTGGCGGGGCGTCCTTGAGCAAGTAGCCCAGGGCCCCGGCCTCAACGGCTGCCACAATGTCGCCTTGTGTATCAAAGGTCGTCAGAATCAGGACGGGCGGGCCCCCCTGGGCTTTTAGCTGCCGGGTTGCCTCAACCCCGCCCACAGGCTTCATCTGAATATCCATGACCACCACGTCGGGCCGCCTGCCCTCCTGTTCTAGCTGCCCGGCCAGGGCGACGGCCTCAGCGCCGTCCGAGGCTTCTGCAACCACCTCAATGTCTTCAAATCCGGCGAACATGGCGCGTAGGCCTGCCCGCACTACGGGGTGGTCATCAACGAGCATAGCGTGCACGGTCATGCTGAAACTCCAGTCGTATCGGGTAGGGGCAGGCGGGCGGTTAAGACAGTCCCAGACCCTGCCGCCGATTCAATCTCTAGGCTACCGCCCAGCTGGGCTAAACGCGCGTCGAGCGAGGGCAAACCAAAACCTGTACCCGACTCGGTCAGGGCCGCCGGGCCCGTCCCCAGCCTCTCAAGCAGGGCGGGGTCAAACCCGCGACCGTTATCAAAGACGTCGAGGGTGACCTCCGAGGGCCAGAGGGTCAGGGTCAGGGCCACCCGGCTGGCCCCGGCGTGGGCGACTACGTTGGCGAGCGCCCCCTGGGCCACCCGGAGGAGGGTGCTGGCGAGGGGGTCGGGGAGGGTGTTGGCTTCGGCCTCGTTGCCTTCGAGGACGAAGGTGCAGGTGAGGGAGGTGCCTGTGGCTTGTTGGGTGGCTTCGGTGGCTTGGGTGAGTTCGGTGAGGGCTGAGGTGAGGGAGGCGTCGAGTGCGGGGGAGGAGAGGTCTTTGATGAAGCGGCGGGCTTCGGCGAGGTTGGCGGCGGCTGATTCTTGGATGATGTGGATTTGTTGGGCGGCGAGGTCGTGGTTGTGGTGGGTGAGGGCGGTGGCGGCGGCACGGGAGACGAGGACGATGGAGGAGAGGCCTTGGGCGAGGGTGTCGTGGATTTCGCGGGCGAGGCGTTCTCGTTCGGCGGTTTTTCCGGCGGTGTATTGTTGCTGGGCGAGTTCGGCTTGGACGGCGCGGAGTTGTTGGGCGAGGCGGTAGTTGTGGTTGGCGTCGGTGCTGAGGGCGCGGTAGGTGTAGGAGATGACGATGGAGAGGAGGGCGCCGAGGGTGGGGCCGATGAGGTAGCCGGGGGCGATTCCGTGGGTGTGGAGGTGGTTCCAGCCGAAGCCGGCGGGGCCGATGAGGGGGAGGGTGATGGAGAGGGAGCAGAGGATGAGGGTGGCTGTGACTCCTGCTGGGGGTGTGAGGAGGTGGAGGTAAAGGAACATGATGGGGAAGACGACCCAGGTGAAGGAGCTGTCGAGGCACATGAGCCCTAGCCAGAGGGTGGTGATGGTGGTGAGCCAGAGGTGGGTGGGGGTGAAGCGGGGTGGTGTTTGGTAGGTGGCGGGGGTGCCGGGGCGGGGGATGAGGGCGGTGTAGGTGGCTGGTAGTCCCTGCCGGTTTTCGTAGACGGTGCCTGCCAGGTAGACGGTGCCGAGGAGGAGGGAGAGGATTCCGAGGGCGGTGTGCCTGGGTTGGTAGGCGCTGCCGATGAGGGCGAGGGTGGCCCCCAGGCAGAGGAGGAAGGCGAACATGACGTGCAGGCTGACGCGCAGGGTTTTGAGGACGAGAAGGGTTTGGTGGGAGGTGGTGTCCGGGTGGGGGCTAGGCGCGGTCGTCATAGTTTCTCACTTTACCGTGGGGTGGGGGAGGGGCCGGTGAGGTGGGGGTTGGGTGGGTATCAACCAAATGGTTGATTCTAGGTTCAACCCTTACCCCGATGTGGGGTGGGGGTGGCGGGGAGTTGAATAGGGGGTATAGACATTCTCGTGTGAAAGGTGATGGCCTGTGTTTGTTGGTTGGCGTGACATTCTCTTCGCGAAGGGGCGGTTTACCCTGATGGGGGCAACTGTTTCCCTGATTACCCTGCTACTGGTGATGTTGACGGGCCTGACCGGGGGCCTGGGGAATCAGAATACTGATCTTCTGACCAAGCTGGGGGTAGACCGGCTGGTGTTTGCTCCGGCTAACCCTGGTGATGCTGCCTCCTTCACTGATTCGAGTGTGACGGCGGGCCTGGTGGATAAATGGACTGCCAGTGGGGTTTCGGCCCAGCCGCTGGGTTTTGCAACGGGCAAGATTGAGGCCCGGGGGGCTTCGTCTATGACCCTGGTGGCCACCCCGGCCGGGAGTGACCTGCCCCAGAAGGTGGCCCCCCTGGTGGAAGGCACCGAGGCAACCGACGGGCAGGTCGTGCTCCCTGAAAGCCTGGCCCAGGACATCGGGGCAGCCGTCGGTGACACCGTCACCTTCTCCGGAACCGACGTGACGGTCGCAGGAATCGCCCAGGACTCCTACTACTCCCACACGGTCGCTGGCTGGACGACAACCTCCACCTGGCAGGCCCTCACCCACCAGCGGGCCACCGAAGGCGCTGAGGCCCTGGTGGGCACCATCCTGGCCGTCGACGGGGCAGGCGACTACACCGCGACCGCCGACGCCACCGGCACCCAAGCCCTCACCGTCCGCCAGTCCTTTGCCGCCCTGCCCTCCTATAAGTCCGAAAACGGCTCCCTCATGACCATGCAGGGCTTCCTCTACGGAATCTCAGCCCTCGTCATCATCTCCT
>JAXFPK010000119.1:0-2471 GCA_034179845.1 Rothia sp. (in: high G+C Gram-positive bacteria)
GATTTTTTCGTGGGAGCAGATATCAACAATCGCCTTAATCAAGGTCTCTTTGCTGTCCCCCAGATTAGAGCCCAGGGCAAGAATTGCTTTAACCGTCATGTTTCTCCCTAAAAATCGTCACCGACACATCGGCGAAAGTTACCTCGATAGGGGCCTGAGGCTTATGCACGGTCAGCTCAACCGCCAGCAGCGGGAACTTCTCTAGCACAGCAGTAGCGATACGCTCGGCCAAGGTCTCAATAAGATCAAGGGGCTCACCGGTCACAACATCGCGGATGACCTCAGCTACCTCAGCGTAGTTGACGGTATGGGCGACATTGTCAGTGGAGGCCGCTTGGGTGAAGTCGGTAAACATGGTGATATCGACGAAGAAGGGCTGCCCGACTTGCTTCTCAGAGTCGAGCACGCCGTGGTAGCCCACGTTACCCAGGCCAGTGAGTGTGATGCGGTCGGTACGGGAATAATCTCGCTGGCCCGACGATGAGCTGTGAACGTGCATGGTCACCTTTCGCCGATTCTGGTTACCGGTGCCTGTTTCAGCGGTAAGACGCCGGTGCTTTGTAGCCATTATCCATGCCTGGCCAGTACTGGCGAATGACCTTACAGTGTGCCCTTGAACATGTCTAAACCTAGCCACACCTGGGCTTTTACTAGGAAAAACAGCACCCCATTAGGCCAAAACACCACCACTAAAGCGCTTAAAGTCACAAAGACGTTTTCATTTATGACGCAACTGTGTCACAACCAGCAGTTTTTGTACCCTACAGGGCCGAGGCCTGCCGCCATGCCTGCCGCACAGCAAGAGCATCAGCAGTAGCCTGCACATCATGTACCCGCACAGCCCAGGCACCAGCCTCAGCAGCCATCACCGAAAGCGCCGCACTAGCAACATCCCTCTCAGCTGCCGCGCGCTCTGCAACCTGCTCAACCGGCACCCCGGAGCAAGTAGCGTCCTGCTGACGCAACAGCCGGGCAATAAAACGCTTACGAGAACCTGCCACCAAAACCCGGTGCCCCTCAGCAACAAGACGGGGCAAACCAGCAAGAATCTGCCAGTTCTGCTCCCCCCGCTTCGCAAAACCAGGGCCAGGGTCAAGAATAACCTGCTCAGGGGCCACTCCCCCAGCAAGCAGCCGGTCACGCAGAGTCAAAAGCTCACTAAAAACCTCACCGGCAACATCCCCATAAACAGCCTGAGAATCCATGGTGGCAGAAGTGCCGCGCGCGTGCATCAGAATATAGGGCACACCCAACTCAGCAACAGTCTCAATCATCTCATCGCGCAGGTTCATCCCAGCCACATCGTTAATAATGTGTGCCCCCGCCCCAACAGCCGCCCGGGCGGTTTCAGGGTTAAGGGTATCAACCGACATGACGATACCTCCAGCTGCCAGCGCCTCAATCACAGGCAGGACGCGGCGCTGCTCCTCAACCAGCGAAATACGGGCAGCACCGGGGCGAGTAGACTCCCCACCCACATCAATAATGTCAGCCCCCTGGGCAACCAGGGCCTTGGCGTGGGCAACTGCTGTGGTGGCGTCCGCATATAAGCCGCCGTCCGAGAAAGAATCTGGGGTGACGTTGAGAATCCCCATTATCAAGGTGCGGCCGGTAGGGAGGTGAGCGAAAGAGCTGTGGGCGTGGGGAAGGGCCATGCTCTTAGGAGGCGTTAATCAGGCTCATGGCCTCAGCACGGGTAGCTGGGTCGCGCAGAGCACCACGCACCGCACTGGTTACGGTCTTAGCGCCGGGCTTACGCACCCCACGCATGGACATGCACATGTGCTCGGCCTGAATCACCACAATCGCACCGGTAGGTTGCAGGTGCTCTTCAAGTGCCTCAATCACCTGGGTGGTGAGGCGCTCCTGCACCTGGGGGCGCTTGGCGTAAACATCAACCAGGCGAGCCAGCTTAGATAGACCAGTCACCTTGCCATCACCACCGGGGATATAACCAATATGGGCCTGCCCAAAGAAGGGCACCAGGTGGTGCTCGCAAGTCGAATAGAAGGGGATGTCCTTCACCAACACTAGCTCTGAGTGGTCAATATCGAAAGTAGTGCCCAGAACGTCACCGGCGCTTTGGTGCAGACCGGCAAACATCTCATCGTAGGCGCGGGCCACACGAGCCGGAGTATCCAGCAGGCCATCACGCTCTGGGTCCTCACCAATAGCCAGCAAAATCTCGCGGACTGCCGCCTCGATACGAGGCTGGTCAACTGCCATTAACGGGGCCCTCCCAAGGGGTCAACATCGGGGTTACCAGAGGGGCCTGCAGCACCAGGGTGGGGGTTACCCGGATCCATCGGGTCCACGGTAGGCTGCTGAACAATAGTCTCATCAGACTCTGCTGCTTCATCTGCCCGCTCAGAACCAGCCTTAACAACCTTAACCGGGGGCAGGGTGGAAGGTTCGCGGTTGGACTTAGAGTACCAGTGGCCACGTTCAGGACGCTTGCGCACACCGGCAAA
>JAXFPK010000123.1:0-9307 GCA_034179845.1 Rothia sp. (in: high G+C Gram-positive bacteria)
CCGTCCTTTTGTGTATCTAAACTACGCTACCTACTTGGTCAGCTTGTCTGCTAGGTAGGCGGTGACCTTGTCCAGGGAGACGCGTTCTTGGGTCATGGTGTCGCGTTCGCGGATGGTAACTGCCTGGTCTTCGAGGGTGTCGAAGTCTACGGTGATGCAGAAGGGGGTACCGATTTCGTCCTGGCGGCGGTAGCGGCGGCCGATGGCGCCGGAGTCGTCGTAGTCGATGTTCCAGTTGCGGCGCAGCTCGTTAGCGAGTTTCTTGGCGGTGGGCACCAGGTCTTCCTTCTTGGACAGGGGAAGGACGGCGGCCTTGACCGGGGAGAGGCGCGGGTCGAGTTTGAGTACGGTGCGCTTATCTACCCCGCCCTTGGTGTTGGGGGCTTCGTCTTCAACGTAGGAGTCCACCAGGAAGGCCATCATGGAGCGGGTCAGACCGAAGGAGGGCTCGATGACGTAGGGGACGTAGCGTTCGCCGCTGCCCTGGTCGAAGTATTCGAGCTTGGCGTTGGAGTGTTCGTTGTGGACGCCCAGGTCGTAGTCGGTGCGGTTGGCAACGCCCATGAGTTCGCCCCATTCGGAGCCCTGGAATCCGAAGCGGTATTCGAGGTCGATGGTGCCGTCTGAGTAGTGGGCGCGGTCTTCTGCCGGGACATCGAATTTGCGCATGTTGTCGGGGTTGATGCCTAGGTCGATGAACCAGTTCCAGCAGTCTTCTACCCACTGGTCGAAGTACTTTTGTGCGTCGTTGGGGTGCACGAAGTATTCGATTTCCATCTGTTCGAATTCGCGGGTGCGGAAGATGAAGTTACCGGGGGTGATTTCGTTGCGGAAGGCTTTACCGATTTGGCCGATGCCGAAGGGCGGACGCTTGCGGGCGGCGGTGACGACGTTGTTGAAGTTGACGAAGATGCCCTGGGCGGTTTCGGGGCGCATGTAGTGCAGGCCCTCTTCGTTATCGACGGGGCCTAGGAAGGTTTTCATGAGGCCGGAGAAGGCTTGGGGTTCGGTCCAGGCGCCTTCCTGGCCGGTTTCGGGGTCGCGGATATCTGCTAGGCCGTTGGCTGGTTCGTGGCCGTGCTTGGCGACGTAGGCTTCGATGAGGTGGTCGGCGCGGTAGCGCTTGTGGGTGTGGAGGGATTCAACGAGGGGGTCGGTGAAGGTTGCTACGTGGCCTGAGGCTTCCCAGACTGCCTTGGGCAGGATGATGGAGGAGTCCAGCCCGACCATGTCTTCGCGGGCGCGGACGAAGGTCTGCCACCATTGCTGACGGATGTTTTCTTTGAGTTCGGCACCGAGCGGGCCGTAGTCCCATGCTGAGCGGGATCCACCGTAGATTTCACCTGCCTGGAAGACGAATCCGCGGCGTTTTGCCAGTGAAATAACGTTATCGAGTTTGGACTTCGGTGCCATAGGTGTTTTTTCTCCTGTGAGCCTGCGCCACCGGTTGTGGCGTGCTTGGATGTGAAAGGACGTGGGCCGGGGTGGCGCACTCGCTCTTAAGCCTACCGCACCTAGGGGCGTGGGTGCTGGCGCAGGTAGAGTGGTGGGTATGAGTATTGAGTCTGTTTTTATTCGTGATGAGATGATTCGTCTGGGCCAGTTTTTGAAGCTGGCGAATCTGGTGGAGAACGGGGTGCATGCCCGTGAGGTCATTCAGGAGGGCCTGGTGAAGGTGAATGGGGAGATTTGTGAGCAGCGGGGGCGTCAGTTGCATGCTGGGGATACCGTTGAGCTTAACGGCATGACGGTGCAGGTCGAAACTGACTAGCCCCCTCTCCTCTTCTTCGGTGTGGTTCTCCTAGGGGAGCACTTTTTCTTTCAAGAAGGCTGAGATGTGGGCCAGTTCTGCTGCTGCGACACCGTGCCCGATACCGGTGTAGGTTTGGGCGGTGACTGTAGCGTGCTGGGCGGCCCATTCTTGGGTTTCGGCAATATTTGCGGCGGGGATGATGGGGTCAGCTTCGTCGCGACCCCAGAAGAGGGGCAGGGGGTTAGCTGCTAGTTGTTCGTCCTTGAAGTAGCCCTCTCCTCCGGTTACGGCGTAGCCGGAGAGCCCCACGACGGCTTTGACCATATCGGGGCGGGTGCGGGCTACCGAGGTGGCAAGTGCCATACCCTGGGAGAAGCCTAGCAGGGTCACGCTTTCGTAGTCAGCGGCAATAGGTTCAAGCCAGCCCAGCAGGTAGTCTACGGCTAGTTTGATGGCGGTGAAGCCGACGGTTTCTAGCTGCTGGTTGAGGGGCCACCGCCACCACTGGTAGCCGGTGGCGGGTGCCGGGACGTAGGCGGTGCTGGCGTCCGCCGGTAGCGGGTAGCCGACGGGCTGGGGCGCGCGGACGGACGCGTAGGTCACTGCGTCATGTGGCAGGTAAGAAGTGAGCCCGAGTAGGTCGCGCTCGTGGGAGCCGTAGCCGTGTAGGAGCACCACCAGGTGGGTGCCCCGGCGGTAGGGTTCGGCCTTTGAATATTCAACCGTGTACTGGCTCATGAAACTCTCCTAAGTATGTCTCGGTATGAAGGGCAAGCGTAGGCAGTCTATCTTCCGCAGGTAAGTTTTACGAGCGCCAGCAAGCAAATGTTTGAGCCCTAAGGGTAGATTGCCGACCAACTAGCTGGGGCTTAGGGCTGGTTCTCTTGGCTTGCCTCCAGTCTGGTCTAAGGGCCTGGGGGCGTTCTAAAAGGGGTCAAAAGTTTCTGCATGTATCTTTGTATTGCATAAGTTAGGCTGTGTGAACGTCCTTTAGAATGAGGGGAAAGCGAGTTTTTACGAAAGGGCTCATGATGTCTTTAACTCCTCCTCTTGCCAAGCGTGTACCGGTTGAACGCACCCATCACGGCGATACTTTTGTGGACCACTATGAGTGGCTGCGGGATAAGGGCAATGACGAGGTTCTTGAGCACCTGCGCACTGAGAATGCTTACACCGAGGCTGTGACAGAAGACCAGCAGCCCTTGCGTGAGGCTATTTTTGAAGAGATTAAGGGCCGCACCCAACTAACTGATATGTCGGTTCCTTCCCGCCGCGGGGCCTGGTGGTACTTTAACCGCACGGTTGCCGGTGAACAGTACCCGGTTATGTGCCGTGTCCCTGCCCTGACCGAGGGCAGTGTGGAAGATCGCTACCGGCCGCCGGTTATCCGCCCTGGTGAGCCTCTTGAGGGTGAGCAGGTGGTGCTGGACTGCAACGAGTTTGCCCGCGGCATGGCCTTCTTCTCGCTGGGTTCTTTCCAGGTCACCCGTGATGGTTCTCTACTGACCTTCGGTGTGGACGATTCAGGCGATGAGCGCTACACCCAATACTTTAAGAACCTTGATACGGGTGAAATTCTTGATGAGAAGGTAGAGGACGTCTTCGCGGGGGCTTTCTTTGCTTCTGGCGCTAAGCACCTGATTTATTCGGTGGTTGATGAGGCCTGGCGCCCCTATGAGGTGCGCGCCCATGCCATTGGCACTAATGCCTCTGAAGATTTTGCCCTCTACCGTGAGGATGATCCTGGGCTCTGGTTGGGTGCTGGTATGTCCTCCTCCCGCACCCATGTGGTGATTACTTCTGCTAATTCGGAGTATTCAGAGACCCGCATTATTAACATTCATGAGTTGGGGCAGGTAGAGCCCACACTCATCATCACACGGGACGCCGGTATTGAGTACTCCACCGATATCATCGACGTGGAAGGCACCGGCTACCTGGTCATCGGCCATAACTATCAGGCCCCCAACGGTGAGGTAGTGCTGGCACCCCTGCGCGAACGCTACGTCCCCTTTGACGACTTCAAGGCCAGCTGGGTGCCCTTGGTTCCCCACCGGGCGGACGTCCGCCTGGAAGGCTTCAAGTTCTCCCGCAACCACCTGGTGCTCATGGCCCGTGAGAACACCACCGTCAAGGTCTTTGTGGCCCCGCGTAGCGCCCTGGCTAAGCAGGTGGCCAGCGGCCACCCCCAGGGTATTGAGCTCTATGAGCCGGGAGGCTTTACCGAAGAGCTTTACACCTCAGCTTTCTCTGGTGTGAATATCATGTCACCGGTCATCCGGCTGAACTACACCTCTTATCTGACTCCCAACAGTGTCTACGACTATTTCCCAGACACCGACGAGCTGGTGCTGCGCCGGCGCACCCCCGTCATTGGCTACCAGCCAGAAAAGTACATCTCTTACCGCATGTGGGCACCGGCAGCAGATGGGGCCATGATTCCCTTGTCTATCATGCACCGCGCTGACCTCGATAAAACACGTGAAAACCCCGTGATTCAGTACGGCTACGGGTCTTATGAGTCCTCCATGGACCCTTATTTCTCCACCGCCCGCCTGAGCGTGCTAGACCGCGGCGTTATCTTCGTTGTAGCGCATGTGCGCGGCGGCGGTGAGATGGGTCGTGCCTGGTACACCGAGGGGAAGAAACTGGCCAAGAAAAACACCTTCACCGACTTCATCGACGCCACCGACTTCCTAGCCTCCCAAGACTGGGTGGATGCCAACCGTATCGGCATCATGGGCGGGTCAGCTGGTGGCCTGCTCATGGGCGCTGTTGTGAATATGGCCCCTGAAAAGTATGCAGTCTGCCTGGCCCAGGTGCCTTTCGTTGATGCTCTCACCACCATTCTTGACCCCGACCTGCCGCTCTCGGCCCTGGAATGGGAAGAATGGGGCAACCCCATTACTGACCGGGAGGTCTACGACTATATGAAGTCTTATACTCCCTACGAGAACATCCGCCCCGTCACATACCCGGCCATTGCTGCTGTCACCTCCTTGAATGACACCCGCGTCTTCTACGTCGAACCGGCCAAATGGGTGGCGGCCTTACGCGAAACCATTGACCCGGCCTCCCCCACTCCCCTGCTCAAAATTGAGATGGACGGCGGGCACGGCGGCGGGTCAGGACGCTACACCGCCTGGCGCGAAATCGCCTGGGACTACGCCTTTCTCCTCACCCACCTGGGTGCCAGCACCCTCTCTGAGTAACCCCGCCCATGTCACCGTCCGCTGATCTGGTAGATCTGACCCCGCGCGTCCCCCACCAAATCCTGCTCTCCCTGCTCAACAAGCCGCCCTATCGGGAAAAATGGATGCGGCACGTACAAAGACGGCGGGGTAACTCCATCAACCAGCGAGCCGTAGCCACCTTCATCGCCTACGAGCTCTCAGACTACCTCGAGCACGACATTGACCCAGCCACCATCAAAGACAGGGTTTCACGGGCCCTCAACGGCGAAGCAATTTCGGACGCCACCGCCCACATGTTCATCACAGCCTTCGAGTTCACCGCAGCCGAAGCTAGAGAACTACAGCGGGCCCTCTCTACCCACAGCCTTAGCCGTAAGCTAGCCCAGCGAGCAGAAACCCTCACCAGAGCCGAACGCACCATTGATACCCGCAATTACACCTCCCTCTCCACTCTCATGGACGGGCACGTCGATGCGTTCGGGTTCATGCGCTACTTCCTTGTCACCGAAATCATCCGCTCCGAGATTGATGAGCTCACCCTCATCTGCCCCCGTTTTGAGTGCACCGACTCAACCATCACCCTGATTGAGGGCGGCCAGCTCATCTCCCGTAACGAGCAGACAGGCGCTCACATCCACCACCAGGAAAACACCATGTGGCAGCTCGCCATCCAGCCACCAGCACCTATCCGCTACGGCCAGGTGCATCAGATTCGCTACCGCATCGACATGGACATCGACCCCATGCTCGTTGAGCAAGAAAAATTCAACTACGCATCCCTAGGCCCCTTCACCCCAGCCAGATTCAACACCAGCCTGGCCCTAACCTTCGATGCCCCACCCACCAACATGCACCAGAAAATCTGGTCCCACACCATGAGCGATCAAAACCTCATGGAAGTCATAGAACTACCAGCCCAGCTACGCTATTCCATGAGCTTCCCCATCACCGAAGACACCATCTTCGCCTACTTCTGGGAATGCAACTATGAAGGAGCTATCCGCCACTACCACGGAAACGACCCCTCCTGGCTCTCCCGTCTCCCCACCAACACCACCACACCCCTACCATGAGCAGCACACCCACATCAGATTCAACCACCCACCTGGTCAGCTCCCTCCTGCGCTCAGAACTCCTTGAGCCCTACGTCCGCGAAACCTGGGAACGCTACGTTCACCACGAAAAACTCGGCGAATCCAACCCCTTTTCTATCAGGGCAATCGCCCGGGCCATCAGCGCCCACCAGCACACGGTCTACGGCCTAGAAATCCCACCCTATAAGTACAAAGACCGGGTACGGCGGGCCATCACCGGCGAAC
This sequence comes from Rothia sp. (in: high G+C Gram-positive bacteria), assembly GCA_034179845.1. Lineage (GTDB taxonomy): Bacteria > Actinomycetota > Actinomycetes > Actinomycetales > Micrococcaceae > Rothia. The sequence continues at coordinate 6,267 of JAXFPK010000123.1, forward strand.
ATATAAGCAGCGAAACCATCGACCTGTTCAGCGAAACTTTCAGCTTCGACGAACGCACCCAAAAAGCCCTGCACAAGGCCGCAACCCAGGGTTTTGACGACTCCGAAACCCTACAGTTTCTCCGCAATAACCCCCAGGTGCTCACCTCAAGCTGCTACCTCGATATCCTCCTTGACCCAGCAGACCTAGAAGCCTTCACCCTCAACGCCACCTACACCCTACTGAGCCTAGAATCAGGGTGCTCCGCCTTCGTCTTTGCCCTCCCCCAGGGCCAAGAACTCACCTGCACTAACCAGCACTTCACCGTCTCGCGTGTGAGTAAAGACCAAGAATGGGTCTTCACCCCCACCAGTTTCATCCCACCCTTGCAAACCTTCATGCTACGCTTTAGCGTCCGCGGTAGAGTCCACCCACCAGCAGATGGCAGCTACCAGCTACTGTTGCCTTTCACCCACCGCAGCTACTCCGCAGCTATCAAACTCACCGCAACCGGCACCCCTTTGACCGTGAGCTTCACCGAACAGGCAAGTGGCAGTAAAGCCCCTGCCCGCACTACCTGCGCTCAGACCATCACTGACTACCTCTCCCACTTCTACCCCAGCCTTAAGGACACCACCCTCACCCTCAGCTGGGCACCAGCAACCACCTAGGTAGCACCGCTGTCAGCCGGCTTCGTCTGCCCCCGTGTTAAGGCTCGCCCTAGAACTGCGATATAAGCGAGACGTAGCAGAACATAACCTAATACGTGTAAGGCATGGTGGATGTGGTAACCACCTTCCCTTGCACTCGATTTTATAACCGGTGCAGGAGGCTCAGAGCTTCTGAAAGGCAGCACGCCCCTGGTGCATGTTTTCGCTCCTAGTTGTCCCCCCTTTGTACTAGTGTGAGAGCCTCTCACCGTGTTAAATCGAGAACCCAGGTAGCTTCAGTGCGATTTTTTGCTACCTACCCTGGCGGCCGGTCAATCTTCCCTAGTGCACCGGCCCTTGGCCGCGTAGAGCTCTTCACCTCAGAGCCCTACCCGCGGTACATATCAATAAGGCGCCCCTCCTTCCCAGAGCGGGCGCCTTTTTGTACCCATGTACACCAAGCCCGCACACGCCCCAAAGGCTGTTGTGCCAGCACACCCCAAAGACCGTTGCGCCAGCACACGCATGAAAAGAAAAACCGGGTGCCCTCCCTTTGAAGAAGAGCACCCGGTCAGCACCTTAGCTAGCTAGTGGGGGTGTTTAGCCCTCAACACCCAGCTTTTCAAGAATCAGCTCGCGCACGCGTCCGGCATCTGCCTGGCCACGGGTAGCCTTCATGACCTGACCAACCACAGCGCCAGCAGCCTGAACCTTACCGGCACGAATCTTATCGGCAACATCAGGCATAGCAGCCAGGGCCTCATCGATAGCAGCGGTCAGGGCCGAATCATCAGACACCACAGCCAAAGAGCGCTTCTCAACGATCTCAGCGGGGGTGCCTTCGCCTTCAATGACGAAACCCAAGACCTGGCGGGCGATCTTATCGTTAATCTTCTTGCCCTCAATGAGCTGGTTGAGCTCAACGATAGTAGCGGCGGTTGCACCGGTTTCGGTCAGCTCAACCTCACGCTCCTTGGCGATACGGGCGATCTCACCCATCCACCACTTACGAGCAACAGCGGCAGGGGCACCAGCGGCAACGGTCTCTTCAATGGCGTCCATGGCACCAGCGTTGACCACATCGCGGAACTCCTCATCGGAGAAGCCCCAGTCAGCTTTGAGACGGCGGCGGCGCTCAGCCGGAGGCTCAGGAAGCTCCGCGCGCAGACGCTCAATCCACTCAGCGTCAGTCACCACCGGAACCAGATCAGGCTCAGGGAAGTAACGGTAGTCATCAGCGTCAGACTTGGGGCGGCCGCTGGTGGTTTCGCGGGTGTCCTCATGCCAGTGGCGTGTTTCCTGCACAACCTTTTGACCAGCGTCCAGAACTGCTGCGTGACGCTGAATCTCATAGCGCACCGCACGCTCAACCGAGCGCAGAGAGTTCACGTTCTTGGTCTCAGAGCGGGTACCGAACTCGGTGCTACCCTTAGGCATGAGCGAGACGTTAGCATCGCAGCGCACGTTACCGCGTTCCATACGGGCATCAGAAATACCCAGGTTCTTCACGATTTCGCGGATAGCTGCCACGTAGGCGCGGGCCAGCTCAGGGGCCTTATCCCCTGCACCCACGATGGGGCGGGTAACAATTTCAATCAGGGGCACACCGGCACGGTTGTAGTCCACCAGGGAGAAATCTGCACCCTGGATACGGCCAGCAGTACCACCCTTGTGGGTCAGCTTGCCGGCGTCCTCTTCCATGTGGGCGCGCTCAATATCAATGGTGAAGACGGTGCCGTCCTCCAGCTCAACATCCAAGGACCCGTTAGCGGCGATGGGCTCATCGTACTGGGAGGTCTGGAAGTTCTTGGGGGTATCGGGGTAGAAATAGTTCTTACGGGCAAAGTGGCTGATAGGTGCGATCTCGCAGCCCAGAGCCAGACCCAGCTTGATAGCAGACTCAACAGCCTTACCGTTGGCCACCGGCAGCACACCGGGCAGGCCCAGCGAGACGGGGGTGACGTTGGTGTTGGGGGTATCACCAAACTCGTTAGGAGCGGCATCGAACATCTTGGTCTTGGTGTTGAGTTCAACGTGAACCTCGAAGCCCAGTACGGGGTCGTACTTCTCCATGGCTTCTTCAAAGGACAGGATTTCCTCAGACATTTACTTAGCTCCCTCGAAGTCAAAGTCACGAATCAGGGCGGCAGTATCAGGTAGCTGCTCGTGCAGGTAGCCACCCCACTTGGCGGTCAGCAGGGCCTCCAGGCCAGCACCGGCGCGGTAGAGGCGGGCGTCTTCATGGGCAGGTGCGGTGAACTGGATGCCTACCGGCAGACCGTCCTCATCTGCCAGGCCACCGGGCAAGGAAAGTGAGGGCACACCGGCAAGGTTAGTGGGCACAGTGGCAATATCGCCCTTGTACATGGCCATGGGATCGCCCTTGGTCTTCTCCCCCAGCTTGTAGGCGGT
>JAXFPK010000142.1:0-8921 GCA_034179845.1 Rothia sp. (in: high G+C Gram-positive bacteria)
ACACCGTCAATAAGGCAAACCCCATTGACGGCAAGATCATCATGTCTAACCTCTGCTCTGAGATTCTTCAGGTGTCTGAGCCTTCCGTCTACAATGCTGACCTGGGTTACGAGACCATCGGTAAGGATATCTCCTGCAACCTGGGCTCTATGAACATTGCCCTTGCTATGGACGGCGGCGACCTGGGTGCTACGGTTGGGGCGGCTATCCGTGCCCTGACCGCTGTATCTGACCAGTCAGATATCACCTCAGTTCCCTCGATTGAGCGCGGCAACTCCATGAGCCACGCTGTGGGTCTGGGTCAGATGAACCTGCACGGCTACCTGGCCCGTGAGCACGTCTACTACGGTTCTGATGTTGCCCTGGACTTCACCAACATGTACTTCTACACCGTCACCTACCACGCGATTCGCGCCTCCATGGAGATTGCCCGCGAACGCAAGGAGACTTTCGTAGGGTTCGAGAAGTCCAAGTACGCCTCCGGTGAGTACTTTGAGAAGTACATCAACGGCACCTGGGACTTCGAAACCGAACGTGCCCGGGAGCTCTTTGCTGGCCACTTTGTGCCCACTGCTGAGGACTGGAAGCAGCTAGCTGCTGAGGTTGCCGAGCACGGTATGTACAACCAGAACCTGCAGGCTGTTCCGCCCACCGGTTCTATCTCCTACATCAACGGTTCTACCTCCTCCATTCACCCCATTGCTTCTAAGATCGAGATCCGCAAGGAGGGCAAGCTGGGCCGTGTCTACTACCCGGCACCCTTTATGGATAACGACAACCTGGATTACTACCAGGATTCTTATGAGATCGGGTATGAGAAGATCATTGACACCTACGCCGTTGCTACCCAGCACGTCGATCAGGGCCTGTCTTTGACCCTCTTCTTCAAGGACACCGCTACTACCCGCGATGTGAATAAGGCCCAGATTTACGCCTGGCGTAAGGGTATTAAGACCATCTACTACTCGCGTATCCGCCAGATGGCGCTTGAGGGTACCGAGGTCGAGGGCTGCGTCAGCTGCATGCTCTAGACCTGCGGCTGGGTGCGAGCTTGTAGATGAGCGGACGCGCCCGGCCCCGGTGAGGGGGCTTTCCGTCTTCCCTGCGGGGAGGGGAGGCCCCCTTGCCTATTCCCGGGGGTGCTTGCCCGGGTGGATAGGGTCAGATAGTCTATGTAACTGATAAGTTAAACTGATTATTTTAGGTTGGCGCCCTTGGAAAATTTTTTACAGGAGCAGGCGGGTACCTTACGGTATGCGGTTTTTAGAATGCACCGACGCCTGAGAAACGAAACCGCCTCCCACTCACCCCTGTCTTTCGCTGAAGAGACTGTGCTGGACCAGCTCAGGGTCACCCCTCGCCAGACGGGGGCCGAGCTGGCCCGGTTCCAGCGCATGACCCCGCAGTCCATGAATAAGATTGTGGCTTCCCTCCTGCACCGGGGCTACCTGGCCTCGGGTAAGAACCTGCACGATAAACGACGCAAGGAGCTCTACCTGACCGAGCACGGCAGGGCCACTATCACAGCCCTCATTGACCGCCGGGACGCCTGGCTCGTTGAGCGGGCTGCCGAGATCTTCACCGAGGACGAAGCCGCCCGCCTCTCAGAAGCCCTTCCCCTCCTCCGTCGCCTAGCAGACCGCGAAAGCCGCTACGAAACCCCAGCCGACCCCAACCCCACCAGCTCGGGGCAGGGGAGCGGGGCGGCCGCGTCTTAACCGGCCCACAGCAAAAACCACCAGCCCAGCCCCTGACAAGGAGCCGGGGCAAGAACTGAGATAAGCACCGCCCCCTCACCCCCGTGCAAAACCAACCCAAGGGTGGGACAATAGAAACCAATGCGCCCGTGCGCTACCCACCAAAAACCAAGGAGAGCCCCCGCAATGAGCGAAAAGGTCAAACTGGTTAACCACGTTGAAGCAATCAACTGGAACCGAATTGAAGACGAAAAGGACCTTGAGGTCTGGGACCGACTGACCGCTAACTTCTGGCTACCCGAAAAGGTGCCGCTCTCAAACGATGTGCAGTCCTGGAAGACCCTGACTGACGAAGAAAAGCAGCTCACCATGCGCGTCTTTACCGGCCTGACCCTACTGGACACCATCCAGGGCACCGTCGGCGCTGTGTCCCTACTACCTGACGCCGTCACCGCCCACGAAGAAGCCGTCTACACCAACATCGCCTTCATGGAGTCGGTGCACGCCAAGTCTTACTCATCCATCTTCTCCACCCTCTGCTCCACCAAAGAAATCGACGAAGTCTTCCGCTGGTCCACCGAAAATGAGCACCTTCAGAAGAAGGCTCGCATCGTCATGGACTACTACAAGGGCGATGACCCCCTCAAAAAGAAGGTCGCCTCAACCCTGCTAGAGAGCTTCCTCTTCTACTCAGGTTTCTACCTGCCCATGTACTGGTCTTCACACGCCAAGCTCACTAACACCGCAGACCTTATTCGCCTGATTATTCGCGATGAGGCCGTACACGGCTACTACATTGGCTACAAGTTCCAGCGCGGCCTTGAGAAGGAAACCCCCGAGCGTCAGGCAGAACTCAAGGAATACACCTTCGATTTGCTCTACGAACTCTACGAGAACGAAGTGGCCTACACCCACTCCCTCTACGACGGTGTTGGCCTGAGCGAGGACGTCAAGAAGTTCCTGCACTACAACGCCAACAAGGCACTGATGAACCTGGGCTACGAGGCCCTCTTCCCGGCCTCCGTCACCAACGTCTCCCCGGCCATCCTTTCAGCTCTCTCACCCAATGCCGACGAGAACCATGACTTCTTCTCCGGCTCCGGCTCCTCATATGTGATCGGTAAGGCCGTAAACACTGAAGATGAGGACTGGGACTTCTAAAAGGCCTAGTCACACTTAGAGATTAGCCCCTCGCCATACCCCGAACTAGGGGAGCGGTGAGGGGCTGTTTTTATGGGAGTGAAACCGAGCCTCCGCACTTATTCTGAAAAAGCCGCAACTAGTTGCGGGTAAAACAGAATAAATGCGGGGTAAAACTGATTCACCTAAAGCGAGTACCCTTGATATTGAACCCTCCGAGCAGAAAGAGAGCCATGCCCGCGCCTATTACCAGCTATCAGCAGGCCGAGAAGATTTTGGCTGCCCAGCTGTCCATCGACCTGTGCCTTCCGGAGCAGGCCATTGATATCGCCCAGCAGCACGGCTCGACCCATCTTTCAGCGCGTCGAATCCCCCTCGACCAGATGCACCCGGCCCGCCGCCGTTACCGGGACCAGTGGGAGTTGCGTCTGATTAATTACCGGGGGCTCACTGTCATTTGCGCCCAGCACCCGCGAGTACGTGAGGCGGCGGATAACCTGCTAGCGGGCGACAACGGTAACTGGGTGGGGGACTATTCTGAATTGCGTAAGCTCAACGACTACCTCACCCCCTACGCTCTGCAGATGAGCGGTACTTCGCTCTTTTTTACTCCTGGTAGGGATTTTTTTACTTCCCAAGGTACGGACGCCCGCCCCGGCTTGACTGCCGGGGGTTATACGGTGCGCTGGTTGGAACCTTCAGAGTTCGCCTGCTACCGGGATAACCCTGATTTTGAGAATGCTTTGGGTTTTAAGGAGTTGCGCCCTGATGTGCAGGTGCTGGGTGCTTATGCTGAGGGGGGCCTGGTGGCCTTGGCTGGTGCTAGTGAGGATTCTGATTGGTGCCGCCAGATTGGGATTGATGTGCTACCTGAGCACCGGGGTAGGGGTTTGGCCTCTTACCTGGTCAGAGAGCTGTCGCAGGCTATTCTTGCTGAGGGGTTTGTGCCTTTTTATGGTACTAGCCCGTCGCATATTATTAGCCAGCAGGTTGCTTTGAATGCGGGTTTGCGCCCGGCCTGGTGGGAGTTTGTGTCGACGAGTTTGAATGAGATTTCGGTGGACTGATGCTGCACCTTGAGCGGGTTGATCCCGCAACCAGTGGAACCATGGCCGAGCTGGTTGATTCTGCACTGATGACCGTCCGCGCAGTAGGTAGGGGGGAGGCTCCTAGTACGTTGCGGCTTTACCGTCCTGAGCCGACGGTGGCTTTTGGTCGCAGGGATGAGCTTAACCCCTGCTTTTCTCAGGCCCGTGATGTTGCACAGAATCATGGGTTTGAGCCTCTGGTGCGGACGGTGGGTGGGCATGCTGCTGCTTACCATTCGGGGTGCCTGGTGGTGGATCATTTTCAGAGGGCTTCTGATGCTGTGAGCGGTAATCATGAGCGGTATGGTGTTTTTGGGGCTATGTTTGCGCAGGCTCTTACGAGGCTGGGTGTTCCTGCTGGTGTGGGTGAGTTACCGGGTGAGTATTGCCCGGGTGAGTATTCGGTTTGGGGTCAGTTGCCTGGTGGCCGGCGGGTTAAGCTGATTGGTACTGCTCAGCGTGTGGTTGTGGGGGCTTGGTGGTTCTCTGCGGGCATTGTGGTTGCTGGGGCTGATGAGTTGCGGGCTGTGACTGCCGGTGTTTATGAGGCTCTTGGTCTTCCCCTTGACCCGGCAACAGTGGGTGCAGCAACTGATATTGAACCTTTATTAACCGTTGATGATCTTGAAGATGCTGTGATTGAGGCCTATGAAAGTGAGGGTTTTTCATGTGTGGACGCTATGCCCTTGAGCTAGCCCAGGAGCACCCCCAGTACTTGGCTGGGGTTGAACTCAGCGACCCTATCACTAATTACAATGTGGCGCCCACCAGTACGGTGCCGATTTTGGTCGACCGGCTGGTGAGCCCTACCGGGCTGGCGGGTGCGGACGCTGGCGGGCAGGCGGGTGCGTCCACCCAGTAAGGACGTGGGTAATGTGCGCAACAATGCCCCGTACCTGTTGGACCCGGTGGAGGACTTACTGACTGGTCTGCCAGGGGTCTAGGCTACCGGGGGGCTAGATAGTCTCTGGTGTCTAGAGAATGTCGTCGTCTTCGGGGAACCAGCGGTTGAAGTCTAGGGTCAGGTAGAGGGCTAGTGCTGCGGCGTTATTTTCGCTGATGCGCACTGAGACCTGCTCGTAGCCGTCATCAAACATCTGGTCGATGCTGCGGCGGATGAGCTGTTCTGCTAGGCCTTCGCGTCGGCGTGATGCTGCGGTGAAGAGCTCGTAGATGGTGGGGATGTCCTTGGGTTCGGTGACCATGCGGTGTTTGAGGCAGAGGGAGGCTGCGATGATGCGGCCGTGCTCGTCAACGACTACGGGTGAGGCTTCGGTGTAGAAGTCGCCGTGTTCGCCTTTGAGTATGCGTTCCATTTCGGTGGTGGCGTCGGCTTGTGAGGCGAATCGTTCGCCGTCGTAGGAGGCGAAGTAGAGTCGCGCCAGGGCTTCGGCGTCGTCGAGCTGGGCCAGGCGGGTGCTGATGGTGAGGGGTTTCCGCGCTTTTGTGGTGCGTGAAATCAGGGTAATCAAGCCGCTCATGGTGGGCCTCCTTGTGGGTCGGATTTTGATTTACACTGTGATGTATAGAATACTCTGTTGGCTGATGATTGCCTACGGTTTCGCCGATTATTCACCTTGTCAACAGAATATTGCCCTCTAGGGCAGCTCCTTAGCTGGCAGACTAGGGGTGTTGAGACAGTTGAGCAGAAAGGACGGCCGGGGTGAAGTTTGCACAGGTCAGGCGGGCAGGTGCGGCCCACGCAGTAGTTGAACAGGGCGGACGCTGGTACGAGCTTGACCAGCCCCTGCAGGATCTTGTGAGCGCGGGGGTATTACCTGCAGATGACCTTGAAGAAGTGGGGGCGCAGCCTGCCCAGGTGAGTTCTGGGGATTTTATTGCTCCCTTGAGTCAGGTGCAGCGGGTGCTGTGTGTGGGGCTGAATTTTACTGATCATGCTGAAGAGGTGGGGGCGCAGCTACCTAGGTATCCTACTCTTTTTACGAAGTTCGGTAATGCCTTGGTGGGGCCGGGTGAGGTGATTGAGCTTCCTGCGGAGAGCACCAAGATTGATTGGGAGGTGGAGTTGTGCGCGGTAGTGGGCCGCCGGGGCCGTCGCATTCCTGAAGAGCAGGTGGATGAGCACCTGCTGGGTTATACCGTTTTGAATGATGTGTCTGTGCGTGATTGGCAGGGGCGCACCTCTGAGTGGTTCCAGGGGAAGAATTGGGACCGTATGACGCCTTTTGGCCCGGTAATTGTGAGCCCTGATGAGCTTGATATTGCAGGTGGTCTTGCTATGACGTGTAGTGTTGATGGTCAGGTGCGGCAGCAGGGAACTACTGCCACTATGATTTTTACTCCGGCTCAGGTGGTGAGCTATATTTCTACTTTTATGACGCTTGAACCTGGTGATCTTATTGCTTTGGGGACTCCTGCCGGGGTGGGGCTTTCTGTGCGCCCGCGTCAGTGGCTGCGCGAGGGGCAGACGGTGGTTTCTGAGATTGAGGGTATTGGTTCTTTGACCAACGAGTGCAAGGTGCTCTAGGTGCCTTGAGAATCAGAAGGGGCCACTATTTTTGGGGGTTTTAGGGCATAGAGAAACCTGCAAGCCGCTGGGCGGTTTGCAGGTTTCTTGCTGTATGAGCTTTGAGCTATTTAGCTACTTAGGCGGTGTGCTCGCAGGTTGCGCATTCGCAGCTCTTGCAGTCGCAGTTGGCGCAGGCGTCGTTGCAGTCCTTGCATTCGCAGGTGTTGCATTCGTCGTAGTGGTCGCCGTGCTCGCGGTGTGCGTGGCCGTTGTGGAGGTAGTCGATGTGGTCGAGGTGTACTACTGAGCGGTGGCCGCAGTCGGTGCCGTGGGTGTGCTCGTGGGTTTCTGCTTCGCGGTGCAGGGGTGAGGTGGTCATTGTTTATTCCTTTGTGTGGTGGTGGACGTCGGCGATGATGTGTTTGATGTGGTCATCTGCTAGCTGGTAGAAGGCGTTTCGCCCTTCGTGGGTGCTGGTGATGACCTGTGCCTCTTTGAGTATTTTGAGGTGGTGTGAGGCTAGGGGTTGTGATACCCCTATGCAGGTGTGAAGCTCGCTGACAGTGTGGGGGCGCTCCATGAGGTGGTGGCAGATGGCCAGTCTCAGGGGGTGCGCTAGTGCTGAGAAGAGCGCTACGGACGGTTCGTAGGTTTCTAGCGGGTAACTCTCAACGGGTTTCATAAATAAAACTTTATATAAAGAACTCTTTATTTGTCAAGGCGTGGTTTAACCCTCACTCGCCGCGCAGGCAGGCGGGGGAGAGCTTGGGGTATTCTGTACCTTGTGTCAAAACGTTCTTTGTGGTCAGAAAGCAGCACCAGCATGGTGATTCACGGCGATAATCTCGCCGTGCTCAAAAACCTGCCCGCAGAGAGCTTCCAGCTCATCTACATCGACCCTCCCTTTAACACCGGCAAGGTGCAGAAGCGCCAGAGCATTAAGACTGTGCGCGCTGAGGGTGCCAGCCGGGTTGGCTACAAGGGCCAAACCTACGAAACCATTAAGGGCGATATCTACGGCTACTCAGATTCTTTTGAGAACTACTGGGAGTTCCTAGAGCCCCGCCTCATGCAGGCCTGGCGCCTTCTCAAACCCAGTGGCACACTCTACTTACACCTGGACTACCGTGAGGTGCACTACGCCAAGGTGGTGCTCGATGCCCTCTTTGGCCGCGAGTCCTTCTTGAACGAGATCATCTGGGCCTACGATTACGGTGCTAAGTCCAAGAAGAAATGGCCTGCCAAGCACGACAATATTCTGGTTTACGTCAAAGATCCTGAGAACTACTACTTCAATTCTGAGGCTGTAGACCGCGAACCCTACATGGCGCCCGGGCTGGTCACCCCTGAGAAGGCGGAGATCGGCAAGCTACCTACGGACGTCTGGTGGCACACCATTGTCTCACCCAGCGGCAAGGAGAAAACCGGTTACGCTACTCAGAAGCCCCTGGGTGTTTTGCGCCGCATTATTCAGGCTTCAAGTGCTGAGGGGGATTGGGTGCTGGACTTCTTCGGTGGCTCTGGCACCACTGGTCACGCCTGCGCCCAGCTTGACCGAAAGTTCTTGCTTATTGACCAGAACCCTGAGGCTATTAAGGTCATGCGCAAGCGTTTCAAGGCTGTAGACGGGTTAGAGACCACTTTTAAGAAGTCTCGCGCTAAAGCCTCCCTCGATGTAGCGAAGGCCACTCATAAGGTGTCATTGCGCAAGAAACAGCGATAAATGGCCTAGAAGCGGTAAAATTGGCTTTGTTCTGCACCCTCGTACCGTGCAGATGTAAAGCGAGCTCACCCGTTGTAGGGGTGGGCACATCTAAAGGAGACAATTTTGTCCGCTCTTTCCATTTCCGTCGCAGGTGCCGCCCAGCAGGTTGAGGCAGGCACCACCGCAGCCGACCTCTTCGCTGAGAACCCTGACATCGTCGTTGCCCGTATCAACGGCACTCTGGTTGATTTGCACACCGAACTGACTGATGGCTGCACCGTTGAACCCGTGTCTATCCACGAGGAAGACGGCCTGAACGTCCTGCGTCACTCTACCGCGCACGTCATGGCCCAGGCCGTGCAGGAATACCGCAAGGACGCCAAACTCGGCATCGGCCCCTACATTACCGACGGTTTCTACTTCGACTTCGACGTTGAAGAGCCCTTCACCCCTGAAGATCTCAAGAAAATTGAGAAGAACATGGTGAAGATTATTAAGAGCGGGCAGACCTTCCGCCGCCGCGTTGTCACCCAGGCTGAGGCCGAGGCAGAGATGGCTAACGAGCCCTACAAGCTGGAACTGCTCACTCTCTCCCAGGGCCCCGGCTCCGGCGCGGACGCCGCTGAGGGCGCCTCCGTTGAAGTAGGGGAGGGCGAAATCACCATCTACGACAACGTGAACAAGAAGGGTGAGACCGTCTGGAAGGATCTCTGCCGCGGCCCTCACCTGCCCAACACTAAGCTGATTGCTAACGGCTACGCGCTCATGCGCTCCGGTGGCGCCTACTGGCGTGGCTCTGAGAAGAACCCCATGCTGCAGCG
>JAXFPK010000008.1:0-15129 GCA_034179845.1 Rothia sp. (in: high G+C Gram-positive bacteria)
CATGGGTGCAGCCCTGCAGGCAGGTGTGCTGAAGGGTGAGCGCAAGGACGTCCTGCTCATCGACGTCACCCCCCTCTCCCTCGGTATCGAAACCAAGGGCGGCGTGATGACCAAGCTGATCGAGCGCAACACCGCAATCCCCACCAAGCGTTCAGAAACCTTCACCACCGCTGAAGACAACCAGCCCTCAGTATCGATTCAGGTCTTCCAGGGCGAGCGCGAGTTCACCCGCGACAACAAGAACCTGGGCACCTTTGAGCTGACCGGCATCGCACCCGCACCCCGCGGCGTCCCCCAGATCGAAGTTACCTTCGACATCGACGCCAACGGCATCGTGCACGTCTCAGCTAAGGACAAGGGCACCGGCACCGAGCAGTCCATGACCATCACCGGCGGCACCTCCCTCTCCAAGGAAGATATCGACCGCATGGTCAAGGACGCCGAGGCTCACGCTGAGCAGGACAAGGCCCGCCGCGAGGCAGCCGAGACCCGCAACGCTGCTGAGAACACCGCCTACTCCATCGAGAAGCTCATCAAGGACAACGACGAGAAGCTGCCCGAGGACGTCAAGACCGAGGTTCAGGCCGACGTTGACGCCCTGAAGGCTGCCCTCGAAGGTGAAGACGATGACGCCGTCAAGGCCGCTTTCGAGAAGCTGCAGGCATCTCAGACCAAGCTGGGCGAGGCTCTCTACGCCCAGGCTCAGGCAGATGCAGTAGCCGGTGAAGGCGCTAAGGCTGAAGATGACGACGTCGTTGACGCTGAAGTAATCGATGAAGAAGACGAGAAGAAGAACTAACCATGGCTGAGAACACCAACGAGCCCGCAGACAACCAGCCCGAGGGCACCGACCCTCTGGAGGACGCCTTCGCCGCCCCGGCTGCTGAAGGCCACCCCGAGCCCGAAGGTGTAGCCGCTGACGCTGCGGTAGACGAAGAATCTGCCGCAGCTAAGGCAGGCGATAGCGCAGAGGCAACCGAAAACGCTGACGCGGCTCTAGCCGCCGAACGCCTTGAGGATTTGCGCCGCCTTCAGGCCGAGTTCACCAACTACAAGAACCGCACCGCCAAGGAAAAAGACCAGCTGCGTGACTTCGTCATCGCCGACCTGGTAGCAGCCCTGCTGCCGGTCATCGATGATATTGACGCCGCCCGCAAGCACGGTGACCTTGAAGAAGGCCCCTTCGCTGCGATTGCCAACAAGCTCGAAGAGACCCTAACCAAGCAGGGCCTAGAGCGATTCGGTGAGATTGGCGAACCCTTCAACCCCCAGGTGCATGAGGCTGTATTGCAGCAGCCCACCAGTGAGGTTGAGCCTGACTCAGTCTCCATGGTTCTACGTAACGGCTATAAGGTGAAGGACCGTGTGGTCCGAACCGCCCAGGTAGCTGTTGCGGTAGCAGAATAAGGACGCGGGCGGGCACCCGGCCTGATAGGTCAGGCTGGGTGCCCGCCCAGTTTTACCCCTCTAAAAGACACTAAAAGACATAGGATCTACCTCGGAAGGAGAGGCACATGGCGAGTGAAAACTGGCTCCATCAAGATTTTTATAAGGTACTAGGCGTAGCCGAGGATTCCTCCGAGGCAGATATTAAGAAGGCCTACCGCAAGCTGGCCCGCAAGTACCACCCCGACCAGAACCCCGGTGATGAGGCTGCTGAGAAGAAGTTCAAGGAAGTCTCAGAAGCCTACGACGTGCTCTCAGACCCCAAGCAGAAGGAAGAGTACGACCAGATCCGCAAGTACGGGGCCGCGGGCTTCAGCGGCGCTGGCGGCGGTTTCCCCGGTGGTTTCCCTGGCGGCGGTAACTTCACCTACTCCACCAGTGGCGGTGCTGGCGGCATTAACATTGAAGATTTGCTCGGCGGCATGTTCGGTGGCGGCGCTGGTTTTGGTGGGGGAGCACGCTCTGCAGGTGGCTTCCCCGGCGCTGGCGGCGGTTTCCCCGGTGGTGGTTTCTCACAGCCAGCGCCCCAGGGGAAAGACGCGACCACTAGTGCCCGTATCACCCTCCAACAGGCCTATGAGGGTGCTGAGGTTTCAGTCTTCCGCCCCGGCGGCTCCCAAACCCAGGTGCGCCTACCGCGCGGCGTTAAGGACGGCCAGAAAATCCGTGCCCGCGGCAAGGGGCACCCCGGTGCCGGTGGGGCAGGGGACCTGATTGTCACCGTCCGCGTAGATACCCACCCCTACTTTGAGCGGGAAGGGGATAACCTGCTGGTGCGCGTGCCGGTCACTCTGGAAGAAGCTGTGAAGGGCGGCGTCATCGAGGCCCCCACCCTTGATGGTGGAAGCGTTAAGCTCCGCCTGGCCGCTGGCTCACCGGCAGGCCGTAAACTGCGCGCTAAGGGCCGCGGCTTTGTAACCAAGAAGGGTAGCGGCGATATGCTGGTCATCCCTGAGGTACAGTTGCCCACCAATCTCACTGCCGAAGCTGAAGCCGCCCTCGATGCCTTCATCGCAGCTGCCCCGCAAACTAACCCCCGTGAAGAGATGCTGAGGAAAGCAGGCGGTTAAACATGACATTGGAAGCCGATCGCCCAGTTTTTGTTATCTCTGTGGCCGCTGAGCTAGCCGGTATGCACCCGCAGACCCTGCGCCAGTACGACCGGCTAGGTCTGGTTCAGCCCCAGCGGGCCCCGGGCCGTGCCCGCCGCTATTCTGAGCGGGATGTGCAGCAGCTTCAGGAGATCCAGGAGCTTTCCCAGTCCGGTGTTTCACTAGAGGGTATTAAGCGCATCATGCAGCTTGAGAACCAGGTGGAGGCCCTGCGGACCCGCATTGTTGAGTTGCAGGCTGATAACGAGAATCTGCGCAATCGCCTTCAGGAGGGTTCTCGCGTTTTTGCTGCCGGTACCTCTGGTGGGGCTATGCATCTAGCTCGTGGCAAGCGTCCGGCTGCACGCTCTACCTCCCAGGCCGTGGTGCTCTACCGGCCGCGTTAAGCCTGCCATCTTAAAATATTGTGGCGGCACCCAAGGTTGGGTGCCGCCACAATCTTTAAGTCTACGCTAGTCAAGACCAGTTCTTCTAATTGTCTGGATAATTTAGCTGTCTAGCGTTAATAGACTGTCATTATCTTCTCTCTAGGCCGAATACTCTTGAAGCCACCTTTATAGCCAGTTAGCTTAGTTCTAGGAGCGGTTAATACTTCCGCTACCCCAACCGACTAAAAAGGAGTCGACCATGACCGAGGCCCAGCTCTCCACCAACAAGCCCTTTGACGCTCTTGACACTAAAGCACTCACCGCACCTGCGGCAGAGGGAGCAACTCGCGTCACCCTCACCATGCCCACCGAACGCGCAGGGCGAGACACCACCGGAAACTCCACCCGCTTCCGCAACCTCTTAGCTACCGCTCGCGAAAAGCTAGAAGCAAGAGACGTAGACGCAGAAGCACTGCTAGCACCAGCCCACGAACTCGTCGATGACCGTGACTACTGGCAGCACCAAGGCGACGGCCTAGCCGTCCTACTAGAAAACGGCACCATGACCGCCCTACGCCTGCCCCTGGACCTACCCGAAGCAGTCACCGTAGCAGGGGACTACGACCTCACCTCCCTAGTACCCCTGCTCAGCACCGACACCAGCTTGCACCTGCTAGCACTCTCCCGCAAAGACGTGCGACTCTTCGAAACTGACGGCACCCGCATCGGCCAAATCGACCTCAAGCACATGATCGAAAGCGAAGAGGACATCTACGATGACTACGATGTGCAGCGCACCCAACAGCAGGTACCCAAGGGTGGGGGAGTAGCAACCTTCCACGCCCACACCAACGACTCAGACACCGACCGCATCTACCGCGAACGCTTCTTGCGCAAGGTGGCCAAGGGCATCGAAGACGAGGTTAACGAACCCCTGCGCCACCCCCTGGTACTGGCCGGTATTGAAGAACTCACCAACGAGTTCCGCAGCTTCACCGAATGGGGCCAGGTACTAGAGACCACCATTAGCGACGGCCGCGTGGACGAGATGAGCGAAGCCCAGCTCCTGGAAAAGCTCCAGCCCGTGCTTCAAGAGCAGGCTCAGCACGAAACCCAGAGCCTCAACCAGCAGCTTGAGGACGCCCGCTCTGGCAAGCGCTACATCGGCGCAGGCGAAGTGCTCGAAGCAGCCAAGCAGGGCCAGATTGCAACCCTGCTGGTAGCAGAAGACGAGAAGGCCACCACCGGCGAAGGCCTGAGCGAAGCAGCCCAGGCTATCAACCTGGTACTACGCTCCGGCGGCGAAGTAAAGCCCCTGCCCGAAAGCTCCGAAGAGAACCTGGCAGCCATCACCCGCTGGTAGACCAACAATAAGAGCACGACAAGCGGCTCCTACCTAACTCGCTAGAGGTATAAAGCGCCCCACCGCAGTGCATGAGCCTGTGGTGGGGCGCCTTTTCTCTACTTTTACTACTGAACCCTTTTATCGACGAATAAAGGTCAGGTCATGGGCGCGACGCCCTGCCTCACCGGCCTTGCGCTCGAAACTGGTCACCACGCGTCCTTCCCAGCGCGGAGCCCAGCCACCGACCGGGTCCTCCTCAGTGGTGTTTTCACCGGCGTGGGCATTAGTGAAATCGGGGTGAGCTTCGAGTACCTCGCGCATGACCAGGGCATATTCCTCCCAGTCAGTGGCCAGACGCCAAATGCCACCGGGCTTGAGCACACGCGCTACCTTATCGGCAAAGGCAGGGGAGACCAGGCGACGCTTGTGGTGGCGGGCCTTGTGCCAGGGGTCAGGGAAGAAAACCCAGAGCTCATCAACAGAAGATTCCTCCAGCAGATGATCCAGCAGCTCAGGGGCATTGGCCTGGGCAACACGCACATTCTCAACACCGGCCTGGCCCATCTTCAGCAGCAGGTCAGCGATACCGGGGGTGTAGACCTCAACAGCCAGGAAGTTAGCCTCAGGTACCTGGGCAGCCCGATTGACGATAGCCTCACCCAGGCCGGAGCCAATCTCAACGACCAGGGGCGCGTCAGTGCGTCCGTAAAGGGCCTGCTGGTCAAAGGTCGCACCCTCAGCTACCGAAGTATCCCCAACGTTGCGGGGTAGGTCAAGCACATGGGTGGGGGCGTAGGCGTCCCAGGCTTTTTGGCGGCGGGCGGTCAGGCGGTCGCCGCGGCGGACGAAGGAGTAGGGCTGGCGGTGAAATTTTTCAGGGACCGGGGCGCTCAAATCTTCACCTGCTGCTGCACGTTCGGCTTTGGCTGCTAGATCTTGTTGTTGCTTCTTGGTTTCCATAACTCTCCTTGCGAGGTTGAGACAGATAAACCGGCGCACACGGAAACGCTAAGTGCCGCCGGTAGAGAAAAGAAAGGCGTCCCCAATTATATCGCCACAGATATAGACCGGGGCAGGCTGAAAACAGCCTGCCCCGGTGGAAGGTTCCTCATAGCTCTACTTAGTAGGTAACGCGGCCCTGGGTAGTACCCATGTGATCGGAGTTATCGTCTGAGTCGCCGTCCATCTCGTCAATTACAGTAGCGGATAGGAAGAGCTCATACTGGACGTTCCAGAAAGGCCAGTTGATGTAGTAGCGCAGGGGAATATCGACTGACTCGCCGGGCTGCAGAGTACCAGCAAAGGTCCAGACAAAGCTGGGAGAACCCCAGCCTGCTGAGCCTGCGTAGGTGAAGGTGACGCGGGAGTCGCTTGAATTGACCTGGGTTCCGGCCTGGTTAGAGCCGGTTGCATCCGTAAAGACGTCCTGCATGTCGCTGAGCAGGGTCCCTGTGGGGTTAACTGCTGGTACGCTACCAACATTGGTGATGGTCATGGTATTGGGAAAAGACGCGTAAGCGGCTACGTTAGTCGTGGTGGTCGGGCCCCGGTAAATAGGGGTGTCGTAGACAGGCTCAAAGGTTGACCAATCTACAGTGGGATCAGCAATCTGAATTGCCAGATCGGTGCGAGGAATCTCTTCAAAACTCGCAGCGTAAGCGGGAATCGCACTGGTAGCTAGGACGGCGGGAGCGGCCCAGGCGCTGGCCTTGAGCAGGGTGCGGCGGTGGGGTGTCAGTAAAGAAGTCATAGGTTAGTACATCTCTCGAAAGTCTTAGGCGAAACGGCCTGCTGCCAGCAGACGGTCCATGTTGCGTTCTGCGATAGCAGTAATGGTGACGAAGGGATTGACACCAATTTTGCCAGGAATCAGGGAGCCGTCCATAACAAAGAGGCCGGGCACACCCTTTACTTCGCCGTTGAGGTCGGTGGTTTCACCGATGACGGCACCGCCGAGCGGGTGGTAGGTGAAGTAGTCGGCGAAGGTCTTGCCACCCTGGAAGAGACCAGAGTTGTAGGAGGTGCCGGGGTTGGCCGCGTTCATCTTGTCCATGAAGGCTTTGGCTGCGGCAACACCGGGGGCTGCCTTGGTGGAGTCCCAGTCGAGGTCCATGGAGCCGGTAGAGGCGTTCCAGGTGAAGGTGCCCTTATTGGGGTTGTTGGTGATAGCCAGGTAGAGGCCGATGCGCATATCTAGGCCTGCAGGGAAGGGGGCAAGCTCTGCGAAGACTGAGTTGGTGGAGTTATCCCAGTTGGAGATGCCCATGGCAGGGATTCCTGACTGGTAGCCGCCGGTAGCAGCATTGACGTTGCGGGCTACCATGATGTTGCCGTTGGGGCCCCAGTTGGTGCCCAGCGTTGCGGGCAGATTCTTCACAGTGCCTGCGTTCTTTGCTTGCAGCAGTAGACGGTTGGTGCCAACAGAACCTGCAGCCATGATGACGCGGTCGTAGACCTATGTGGTGGCGCTGACCAGGTTGCCGGTGAAGTCAATGGTCTTCAAGTCGAGGGAGAAGGTGCCATCGGCTTGCTGGGTGAGGGCGGTTACCTCGGTCATGGGGATGAGGTTGACTTTGCCGGTGGCAAAGGCGGTGGCCAAGATGGTTTTGGGCAGTGATTTTTTGCCGTGGTCGTTACCGAAGATGACCTGGCGACCTAGGGCTGAGCGGGGGACGCGGGAGAAGTTCTCTTGGCGCATGTAGTTCCAGTCGTAGACGTTAGGTACGAACTGGTGTTTGAAGCCGGCTTTGGCTGCTTGGGAGGCAGAGACTCGTGAGAACTGGTACCACTTGGAGGTGCCGACCACGTCGGATGGGGGTGTGGTGACTCCCAGGTTGGTGTTGGCGCGCGGGAAGTAGGTTGCGTACATTTCTGCAGCGTCAAGTTGGGGTAGGACTTGCTGGAAGAAAGAGGGGTTAGGGGTAACTGCCATACCGCCGTTGGCCAGTGAGCCACCACCTACGCCCTTGCCCACGTAGACCTTCATATTGGCGAAGCGTTCGATGCCTAGGACGCCGGCGGCCCGGTTGATGGGGCGGTTGACGTAGTCTAGACCGAAGACGCTGGAGAGGGGCATGTCGGTGCGGTCTTCGAACCACATGGAGCGTTCGGTGGGGGGAGGTCATCTGGTCAAACCGGTAGCCGTTTGACTTAGGCGCCATCTTTTCCCAGTCGGCGCCCATTTCGATCATGTCGACGGTGTAGCCCTTTTCAGTGAGGGCGCGGGCGGCTACTGCGCCGCTGTAGCCGGAGCCGATAATGGCGATGCGCTTTTGGCCGTTGGCGTGGGCGGTAGTGGTGGTAGCTGCTAGGGCGGAGGCGGCAGATGCTGCTGCGGTTAGTTTGAGAGCTGAGCGGCGGTTAGGGGTAAATGGCATAGGAGTGTCCTTTTCTAGGTGCGGGTGCGAGACCGAATGGGTGCTGCTCACAGGTCTGGGAGGCTATGAGCATGCAGGCCGTTTCGCTAGTATGTGCGAAATACGTTGAAGATACGAAAAGACCTGTCCCCACTTTAGCGGTATTTTAGCGTGCTTATATCGCAACCTATAGGACTGTTGGCGTTTTGTGTTCAGGCGTACGAAAAATTATTTCGATGTCTTATCTGGGCGGTCAGCAGCCCGCGGATCGGTAACCATTTTTGCTGCGACCTTTTTGAGGCTGGTCGTGTCCCGGTGTTCAAGAGTTGGGGTGGTGGGTGAGGTACTTCTTAGTCTCACGCGCTACTAGACCAGAGAGTAGCAAGAGCCCGATGAGGTTGGGGGTCGCCATCAGCCCGTTCATGATGTCTGAGAAGGCAAAGACTAGGGTGAGTGGGGCGATAGCGCCCAGCCCACAGACCAGGGCGAAGATAAGGCGGTAGCCAATGATAGCCTTTTTACGGTTCTAATGCCGCCAAGCAGGGCGGCGGCTGTTCCTACCGCAAGGACGCCGGCAGTAAGGTAGGGCGAGATGCTGAAGGAGTGCTCTAGGTTAGCTGAGATGGCTTTTGCCTGGGTCATGTTTCCGATGCCGAAGCAGGCAAAAACACGGCAGATACCGGGCCCACCAATGCTCAGGGAGAGGACAACACCAACGATATTACCGGTACCGACGGTGGTACCCAGGGCTGTGCTCATGGCCTGGAAGGAGGAAATTTCGCCTCTGGCGCCTTCTTGCCGGGAGCCACGCACCGCCCGCCACTAGCTAGCCGGTAAAAGCAGACCGATAGGCTGGCTGATCAGGGCAGGTTGCCAGCACACCCTGCATAGCCCGCTTCTCAGCACCAGTGACAGTAAGCCCATAGGCGGCCTTCACCGACACCTGCCGCGCCACATACTCACAGCGGTAACCGGGCTGGGGCAGCCAGGCGTCCGCACTCTTATCAGACTTCTGCGTGTTAGCAGTCTGCCCAGCCGCCTGCAAATTGAGCGGATCATTAGCTATAAGAACCCGCTGCTCTGGGCTCCACTGCCAAGCCCCAGAAACCCAGGCATTAGACAGCGCCACCACATGGTCGATAGGAATGGCATCGCTCGTCTTAGGCCCACGCTTAAAATCAATAGCCTCAGCCGTATAAGGGTCTACCAAGTGCCCTGAGAGCACAAAACAGTTACTAGCAACATCAAGGTCGGTAAGATCACGGGTCAAAATATCGTTCCGCTGATCGCAACCATTCTTGTCAATATCAGCCCAAGCCTGCCCATAAGCATCACGCTTATACTTAGTCCCAGAGTAGGAATCAGCCACCGTTAAACCCTCAAGAACCTCACTAGCCGTCGAATAAGTCTGCACCCCAGAACCCGAAAATCCGGTACTCACAGCCGTACCCGCAGGGTTGAGCAAACTATCAAGAGCAGACCGCACATTCCACTGGTGCGACCGCAACCACAGCAGACCGCCCACCAGTAAGACCACAACAAGCAGCAGAGCCAAGGCACGCTGCACACCAGCAGGTAAACCCGCTACAAAACGGACGCCCGCACGAATCTGGCGGTCACTAGGTGAAGAAAAACGAGGGGCAGAAGGACGCTTACGGGAGGTACTCATAGGTCACCTATTCTAACGCCGTGAGCTGGGTTCCCTACCTAAAATCCTCAATCGCTATATAACCACTACCGGTCACAGGCACCATAGGAATAGACCCGGTAGTAGGGTGAGCCACATTCACCGCCGGGTGGCCTGCCGGATCATCTGACTGATAGAAATCAGGGCGGTCACAGCCCATACCCTCACGCATAGCCTCAATAATGCCCTCGGCGGCGTCCTTAACCGACAAGAAGTTACGGGTCCACCGGCCATTAGGTGCCGTCCACCCCGCATCTTCTAGCATCTCGGTATCAAGCTCAACCTCAATAGTCTCAAACTCATCAGGAGACGTCAGCTCACAAAAATAGCCAGCAGGGGAACGCAAAATACTCACAAAATTAGTGAAATCCTTAGTCGCAACCACCTCAGGGCAGATGTAATAGATCCGCAAGGAAAGATTCCAGGGCAACTCCTCAAGACGCTGCTCCGTGACCGAAACCAACTGCCGCCAGGCCCGCTCAACACGCTCAGCCTCGGTCAGAGTCTTAGGCTGCACTACACCAATACCCTGCGCCTGAATCTCTTTAATATTAAGAGACTCAGTAGAATCAACCGCAGGCTGACCCACAGGCCGGGCAGACAAGCCCGAAGCCCCCATGAGCAGCACATCATTAAACATCTGACGGCCAGCCTGAAGAGCCACATGCCACGAACCATACTTAGCTCGCACCGTACCCAGGTGAGGCACGCGCCCGCTTCTTGCCGAATCCTCAGCCCAACTACCATAAAGCAAAACCGACGGCTTACGGTCATAACGGATGCAATAGTTCAAAAACTCGCCCAGAGTGTTACGGAAAACACGCTCACTGAGGGTACTAGCTGCAAGCGTGATACCCTGCTCCTCAGCATTGGGCGGGCAAACCCCCACCTTCAGCAAGGCCCTAGACCAAGAACGATCCCCCAGGCGATCTTCAATCAGAGCCCGAGACGGAGGCCAAGAGAAATCCCCACGAGAAATATGGACAATCTCCTGCGGAAGATGAGCCAAAAAATCATCGTAGGTCTGCTCATCAAGCTCAGTATAGGGGTGCTGGGCCATGTAATTGAGAGCAGCACCAATACGCCCAACAATCGTAGCGATCTCCTCAGGAGGCACAGCAAAAGCCTCAAGCATACGCGGAAGATCTTGAATAATAATGGGGTCAATCCCCACCGCCGCGTACTCGTAATCAGGGTCCAAATCATAGGTCACAGCCACCGCATACCACAGGGCCGAAGCCATCAGCACATGCGAATGAGTTTGCCCCTGACCATTACCAAAAAGCCAACGGCCAGAATGAACCGCCTGCTCCACCAAGTCCCGGTCAAGACCAGGGTAAAGCACAGATACACGATGAAGAGCTTCAGAAGAGGTCCAGCCCATGCTCGCAAGCCCACTCAAGAGCGAGTCATAGCGCTCGCAGAATTCGGTATAGGAAAGATCGGTTTCCTCTGGCACAGTGGTTCTCCAAGGCAAGGTCAAACAAGAATGGGCTCGGGGTCAAAGAGTCTTGGTAACAGCCCTGTCTAGACCGCTCCCAAGTACCCTGTAGCACCACTTTAGGTGCTCCCACCCCTCTGTGACCACTGCAAGCTTAACTATTACAAGTAGATGAACAAACACTCACCACCCAAGTAACCTCCCCCCAGCCCCCACAGTAGATGCCCACCAGCTGGCAGAGTCTGCTCAAACCAACAGCAAAAACAGTATGAGAAACTAGAAACTATGACACATGCAGGCGCGGCAGATGCCCCCCACACCCCCCTCCCTCCCCTCGAGGAACGAATCGCTCTAGAACTCGGTGCCCGGGCCGACCAGGTGCGCTCAGCTATAGCCCTGCTCGATGACGGGGCCACTGTGCCCTTCATCGCCCGCTACCGCAAAGAAGCCACCGGTGGGCTTGATGACACCCAGCTCCGCACCCTAGCTGAACGCCTGCGCTACCTGCGAGAACTCGAAGAGCGCCGGGTGGCAATCGTCCGCACCCTGCACGAACGTGCCCTACTGACAGAAGAACTGGCAGCCGCCCTGGCGCACGCCCCCACCAAAAATGAGCTCGAAGCGCTCTACGCCCCCCACAAAACCAAGCGCAAGACCCTGGCCTTCCTCGCGCGGGAGGCCGGGCTGGAATCACTAGTTGAAGACCTGCTAGAAGTTCCCTTCGCCCCCACCGCTGACATCGCTGAGGCCTACGTTGAGTCTGAACTAGCTGATGCTGAGCCCGGCACCGTTGAAGCAACCGTCGCCTCAGTCGATAACGCCCTGGAAGGGGCCCGCGCCCTGCTGATTGAACAGGCCCTCACAGACCCAGCCCTGGCAGAAACCCTCCGCCAACGCTTCATGCGTCGCGGCGTCATCACCTCCCGCCTGATCCCCGGCCAGCAGCAGGCCGGTGCCAAGTTCAGCGATTACTTCGAATTCAATGAAGAAATCCGCCGTATCCCCTCCCACCGGGTGCTAGCCCTACTCCGGGCCGAAAAAGAAGGGGCCGTCAAGGTCAGCGTCGATGTGGACGTGCTCCCACCGGCCAAGTCCTCCCTCAAAGGTGCGGCCCGCGAAGCAGCCGAAATTTTGGCTGAAGAATACGACCGGGAACGCAGCTGGTACGAACGCACCGTGGCCGAAGCCCTGGGAATTGGTGCCCAGGTGCTCAACATGGTTTCCGACGAAACCATGGTGGTTGGCTGGCTGGCTAAAACTGTGCGCATAGCCTGGCGTCAGCGCCTGCTGCCCCGC
Source organism: Rothia sp. (in: high G+C Gram-positive bacteria) (assembly GCA_034179845.1). Classification (GTDB taxonomy): domain Bacteria; phylum Actinomycetota; class Actinomycetes; order Actinomycetales; family Micrococcaceae; genus Rothia. The sequence goes on from JAXFPK010000008.1 coordinate 12,052, forward strand.
CTGGCCTCAGAAGCCAGAACCTCTCTCTTCGAACAGGCAGAAAAGGACGCCATCACCGTCTTTGCCTCCAATTTGCGCGATGTTCTGCTGGCAGCACCTGCTGGCTCCCGCACCACCCTTGGGCTGGACCCTGGACTGCGCACCGGCGTCAAAGTTGCAGTGGTGGGGCAGACCGGCCAAGTGCTGGCTACTGACCTTATTTACCCCCATGCGCCCCGCAACCAATGGCAGGCCTCCCTCGATAGGCTCACGCACCTGGTGGGCACCTACCAGGTAGAACTCATAGCCATCGGTAACGGAACCGCCAGCCGAGAAACCGACAAACTTGCCTCTGACCTGATGAAAAAATGCACAGCTAGCGGCTACCGCGGGCTCCAAAAGGTCGTTGTTTCCGAGGCAGGTGCCTCCGTCTACTCCGCCTCAGAACTTGCCAGCCGCGAACTGCCGGGCATGGATGTCTCCCTGCGCGGGGCGGTCTCTATTGCCCGCCGTCTGCAAGACCCCCTGGCCGAGCTGGTCAAAATTGAACCCCAATCCATCGGTGTGGGCCAGTACCAGCACGATGTGTCACCGGCAGCCCTGACCCGTGCCCTTGACGGGGTTGTTGAAGATTCCGTCAACGCGGTGGGTGTGCTTGTTAATTCGGCCTCCCCAGCCCTGCTTGCCCGTGTTGCCGGCTTGAACAAGACCATTGCCGAAAACATTGTTGCCTACCGTACCGAACACGGCCCTTTCACCTGCCGCACCGATTTGCTGAAGGTGCCCCGCCTGGGCCCTAAAGCCTTTGAGCAAGCTGCCGGGTTCGTCCGTATCACCGATGGTACTGAACCCTTAGATGCCTCCGGGGTGCACCCCGAATCCTACGATCTGGCCCGCTCTATGGTGGCTGCTGCCGGTGGTTTCATTGAGGGTAAGGTCAGCGCAGAAGCCCTGGCGGCACTGGACCCGCGCGACTTCACCACAGCTAGCGTCGGTTTGCCCACCATCACCGATATTATTGCTGAGCTTTCAGCCCCTGGGCGCGACCCCCGCCCCACCTTCCGCACCGCACGCTTTGAAGAAGGTGTTGAGACTATCGCCGATTTGACCCCCGGCATGATTCTTGAGGGCACCGTCTCTAACGTGGCAGCCTTTGGTGCCTTTGTGGATATTGGGGTGCACCAGGACGGGCTGGTGCATGTTTCGCAGATGAGCCGCGAGTTTGTCTCTGACCCTCACAGCATTGTTAAATCTGGTGATATTGTGCAGGTGCGGGTGGTTGAAGCAGACCCGGCCCGTCAGCGTATTTCTCTTTCCTTGCTGCTAGAAGAGCCAGAGCCCAAAGCCCGTAAGGGTAACCGGCGCCGCCACAATCTACGGTAAGGAAGACAGCCAGCGTGAGCCTGCCCTCCCCCCCTCTAAGAAGGCTGGCTTCCCTCTTCTGGGGCAGGGACAGTCAGCAAGTCGCGAATCTGCGCTGCGGTGAGCTGGGAGGCAAAGAAAGCGCCCTCATCAACCACAGCATCAAAAAGAGCAGCCTTAGACTCTTTGAGCTCCATGACCTTCTCTTCGATGGTGCCCGCTGAGACCAGGCGGTAGACCATCACATTCTTGGTCTGCCCAATGCGGTGCACACGATCAACCGCCTGCTGCTCGGCAGCCGGGTTCCACCAGGGATCCATAATGAAGCAATAATCGGCGCTGGTCAGGTTCAGCCCAAAGCCACCTGCCTTGAGAGAAATCAGAAAGACAGGGGCCGTACCTGACTCAAACTCTTCCAGCAGCTCCCCGCGATTGCGGGTAGAACCATCCAAGTAGAGGAAGGGGATCCCCATATCAGAGAGCCTACCTGCGACCTTCTTGAGGTAGCCGGTGAATTGGCTAAAAATCAGGGCCCGGTGGCCATCATGAATAATCTCAGGCAGATTCTGCTCCAGATAGTCCAGCTTAGAAGACTCCACCCCGGTATAGCGTTCAGCATCAATCAAGGTGGCATCCAGGGCCAGGCGGCGCAGGGTCGTCAAGGACTGGAAAATGGTGAAGCGGTTCTTGTCGATGTCCTCCAGCAGGCCCAGAATTTTTTGGCGCTCGCGCTGTAGGTGCGTATCATAGGCCCGGCGGTGGGCCGGTGCCAGGGGCACATCGATGCGCATATCGGTCTTCTCCGGTAGGTCGGCAGCCACCAGTTCTTTGGTGCGGCGTTTCATGAGCGGACGGATGCGGCGGCGCAGCCTGCCCAGGGCCTTGGTTTCTTCCCCGGATTCGATGGGGGTGGCGTAGACGTCCTTAAAGGCGCGGGATGAGGGGAAGAGCCCCGGGGCAGCGATAGAGAACATGGACCATAATTCCATGAGGTTGTTTTCCATGGGGGTGCCGGTGACCGCAATCTTGACGCGGGCTGGCAGGTCGCGGGCGGCCTGGTGGGCCTTGGTTTTGGCGTTTTTGACGAACTGGGCCTCATCGAGCACCAGCCCCTCAAAGGTCTGCTGACTACCCATCTCAAAGTAGTGTTCTTCATCGAGCCGGAAGAGGGCGTAGCTGGTCACCACAACATCGGCTCCGGCAACGGTATCGGCCAGTCGCCGCTTCGACTTTCGCACTGACTCTTCCACCCCCACCACCGTGAGGGAGGGGGCAAAACGCTTGATTTCCCGCACCCAGTTGGGCACGACCGAGGTGGGGGCGACCACCAGGAAGGGGGAGGACGCGTCCGCCCCACCTTCTGGTGTGCCGGGCTGGTGGGCGGCACCCAGCGGGCTGGCGGCGTCCTGCTTTTTCTGCTGGGCGTGCAGGAAGAGGGCGATGGTTTGTAAGGTCTTGCCCAGGCCCATGTCGTCAGCCAGCACACCACCCAGGCCGTGTTCCCAGAGGAAGGCTAACCACTGGTAGCCCTCCACCTGGTAGGGGCGCAGGGTTGCCTCTAAGGTGGGGGGAACATCTGCGGGGGAGTGGTGGCCCAGGTTGAGCAGGGCTGAGACCTGCTCGTCCCAGGCGGCAACGGTCTGGGTTTCTGCGGCGAGTTCTTCAAGTTCTTCCCAGAGGCCTACCTGGTGGCGGTTGATTTCTAGTGGCCCGGCCTTATCGGTGAGCTGGGCTGCT
>JAXFPK010000019.1:0-11874 GCA_034179845.1 Rothia sp. (in: high G+C Gram-positive bacteria)
CTCAAGGGCCAGCACAGAGTCGGTGAGGACGCCCGGGCCCGAGTGCACAGGGCCCAGCACGTCGCCGGGGGCGGCAAGATCAAGGGTGAGACTGCGACCATCTGCGGTATCGTGCACGATCTTGGCCAAGCCAGCCATCACGATGTAGGAGCCCTCGGCGGCATCCCCGGCTCGCAGCACTGTTTCACCGGGGCCCCAGGCGCGGGCCTTGAGTCGGTGGCTCAGCTCTAGCAGGTCAGTCTCGGGCAGGTGCCCGGACAGCGGTAAGCGGGTAAGAGCCTGCAAGCGGGTTGCCTGCGAGCAGTGATGGGCCCCGGCCTGACCACGAGGATCATGGCGGTGATGGGTGCAGGGGTCATCTGTCATACCTCTACTCTACGCCTCAGTATTCACGGGGCAGGCTGAGCCGCCAAAGTTGCCGTCCCGGTTATCAGGCGGTGGCCGCTCTCAATCTCTTCAACCGTAATCTTGTGCCCGAAGTGGCTGGCCAGCTGCTTGGCATAGCGGGCGGGGCGGTCGGTTTCCACCACTGCACGAGAGCGGAGAGTCAGTGTTTCAATAGCGGGGTATTGAGAAGTAACCACGGATAGCCTTTCTTGAAAGTTAGGTTCACCTAAATACTATTGCAGGGTGCAGGTAAATCCCTCAAACAACCTTTGCATAGCGTCACACCCGCTCCCCTCGCCAGATACCAGCACAGGCGCGTACACTAGGGAGGTACATCAGCGCCGTCCGCACCCCAAAGGACGGCGCGCCTTCGTTCCTGGGCCACACAACCCACCCGAGTATCGACGGATTTCACGAATGTCTTCTGAGAACACCGCGGCTCACAAAACCGCACCACAAGCGCCCACCAGCGCCCTCGACCGCTACTTCAAAATCACCGAACGCGGCTCCACCCTCTCCACCGAAGTTCGCGGTGGCCTAGCAACCTTCTTCGCCATGGCCTACATCGTAGTGCTCAACCCCCTCATCCTGGGCCTCAGCCCAGACGGGGCAGGCAACACCCTCGGTGTAGAACGCGTCGCAGCAGCAACCGCCCTAGTAGCAGGCGTCCTGACCATCATCATGGGCCTGTGGGCCAAGCAGCCCTTCGCCATGGCAGCAGGTCTGGGCGTCAATGCCCTGCTGGCCTCCACCATCGCCACCACCCCCAACCTCACCTGGCCCCAAATCATGGGCCTCGTCATCTGGGCCGGTATCGTCATGGCCATCCTGGTACTCACCGGCTTCCGCCGCGCCGTCTTCGAAGCCGTCCCCGAATCACTCAAAACCGCTATCGTCGTAGGCATCGGCCTCTTCATCTCCCTCATCGGCCTAGTCAACGCCGGAATCGTCCGCCGCATGCCCGACGCAGCAGGCACCACCGTACCCGTCTCCTTCGGCGCAGGCGGCCACCTCCAAGGCTGGCCCATCTTCGTCTTCCTCTTCGGCCTCTTCCTCACCATCGCCCTCTTCATCCGCAACGTGCGCGGGGCAATCCTCATCGGTGTAGTCGCCTCAACCATCCTGGCGATCATCCTAGAAACCCTCTGGCCCTCAGGTTCCTCCCTAGACTCAGCCACCGGCTGGTCACTCATGATCCCCGGCATCCCCTCCCAATGGATCGGCCACCCCGACCTCTCCCTCATCGGCTCGGTCGACATGATCGGGGCGTTCTCCGCCTCATCCATCGGCACCCTAGGGGCCACCATGCTCATGTTCGCCATCCTGCTAGCAGTCTTCTTCGACGTCATGGGCACCTCCGTAGGCCTAGCCACCGAAGCAGGAACTATCGACAAAAACGGCAAAATTGAGAACATCGACCGGGTACTCCTCATCGACGCCGCAGGCTCCGTCATCGGCGGTGGCTCATCAAGCTCCGCCCACCAAATCTTCGTAGAATCAGCCACCGGCATCGGTGAAGGCGCCCGCACCGGCTTCGCCAACATCATCACCGGCGCCCTCTTCCTGCTGGCCGTCTTCATCTCCCCACTCGTTTCCATCGTGCCCTTCGAAGCTGTCGCCCCCGCACTGGTTGTCGTCGGCTTCCTCATGGTCCGTCAGGCCGTTCACATCGGCTGGACCGACTGGGGCCTAGGCATCCCCGCCTTCCTGACCATCATCATGATGCCCTTCACCTACTCCATCGCTGACGGTATCGGTGCCGGCTTCATCGCCTTCACCTTCATCCGCCTGGTACAGGGCCGCGGCAAAGAAGTACACCCCATCATGTACATCGTCTCCGCTGCCTTCCTTATCTTCTTCGGCATGGGTGTCATCGAAGGCTGGATGCACCCCTAACCCACACCCCTTCCAACTACCCCAGTTGTAGTGCGCCCCCTTAGGCGGGGCACCACCACAACTGGGGTATTTGCCTTTAACACGCACCACCAGAACAGATACCAGCCCCCTCCCCCACCGGCAAGCTGCCCTCCCACCTGTTTTAATAGAAACATGCTTGAACCCGACACCCGTTGCCCCTGCGGCACCGGCGAAACCTACAGCGCCTGCTGCGGACGCTACCACTCCCACTTTGCCCAGACCGGCAACCTCATTGCGCCCACCCCCGAGGCGCTCATGCGCTCACGCTTCACAGCCTTTGCAATCGGCCTACCCGACTACCTACTAGCCACCTGGAACCCCAGCACCCGGCCAGCGTCCTTAGACCTTGACCCCATCCTGCGCTGGTACCGCCTAGATATTCTCAGCGCAGCAGGCGGCCCCTTCGACACCACCGGCGGGGTAGAATTCGCCGCCTACTACCGGTCACAACCTGGCACACCCGACACCGAAAAAGTACGCGGAGTGCAAACCGAAGTCTCCCGCTTCACCAAAGAAAACGGGGCCTGGTACTACGTTGACGGTGAGGTCAACTAACCCCAACAAACATTTTCGCCCTACTCCTTCTCTCTTCACCCCGAGATAATCTCTAGGGCTATGAGAAAAGGAATAGGGCGATATTTTATTGGCCGGCACGAAGCTGAGCGTCTAGCTGGGCCAGATCTACTTCCGGTTGGGCGTCGCGGCGCGGGGTAGTTGAACGGGCAAAATCGCGCACCCAGCTATCGTCCTTATATTGGGCGGGGACGCCGCCACCTAGCAGGCGCTTAGTGATAGCAGCGGTGAGTAGCTCCCCAGCCACCGGCAGGGGCGCATACGAACCGGCAATAATGACGTTACCCTTACGTCGGCCCTTGAGCATGGCCGGGTCAGCCACAATACACGTATGCTCAAAAACCTCTGCAATGGCAGCAGCTTCAGCCCGGGCACCGGCCAGGGAGCGGTCGTCCCCACAGTTAATGATGTAGAGCCCATTAGGGGCTAGCGAGCGCTCGGCCAGTTGGGTGAATTCGAGCGTGGTGAGCGGTTCGGGGGTGATGTAGCCTGCGAAGACGTCGCGGATAATGACATCGCGTGATGCAGCGGCGAAGCCTTCGGTGACGGTTCTGGCTTCTCCTACCCTGATTTTGATGGTGGGGGCCTTGGGCAGGTCGAACCATTGGCGCACGTAGCTGGCGAGTTTTCCGTCGAGTTCGACCACGGTGTTGTGGCTGGCCGGGTAGAGGTCTGCTAGGTAGCGGGCCATGGAGCAGGCTCCGCCGCCTAGGTGGGTGATGCGGAGTTTGGTGGGGTTCAGGTGGGTGTCGATGAAGGGTTCGATGACGGCTGCTAGCCAGCGCATGTATTCAAAGTCGAGTTCGCGGGGTTGGCCGAGCACGATATGGGAGGATTCCATGCCGTTGATTTCGAGTACCCAGCCGCCGGGGGTGTAGTCGTCTTCAATGAGTTCGGCTAGGCCGGTGTCGATGGGGTAGGTTCCTTCGGCTAGGGCCGTGGGGGTTTCTACTTGTTTTTTGGGGGTTCGTCTGCGTTTTGCCACCTCTCTAGCCTAGTGGGTCGGCGGGCTCAGTGTGGCTTGTTAGGGTGAGAGGGCAGTGACAGTGAGTGAAAGGACGGGGCTGGGGGAAGCTCTTTTTGATGCTGTGCTTTACCCGCAGGAGCCTGCTTATCTCTGGTATATCGTGGGCAATGATCGGGCGGTAGGTTTTTATCGGCCTCGGGGTTTTGAGGTTGAGGGGTTGGCTGTACAGTGCGGTGGTGCTTGGTACCCGGCGAGGACAGCCCGCATGTTTCACGGGCTGCCTTTGCCGTCTTAGTAGGGAAGGTGGGGCGGGCGGACGCCGGTGGGTACCGGCAGTGGCTGATGGAAGTTGGGCACCGGCGATGGGCCCTGCCTCCCTTTTTACCCGGGTGAGTTCGCGCTCTCAGGCAGAAAGACACTTACCCCCTCGTCAATGGTTTCATCACTGATGAGGTCCCCTACCCCTGCCAGGTTGGTGAGGTTACGGGCATGGTGCTTGGCGGTAGGTTGGTAGACCTGGATGCTGCTATCTAGCAGGGGTGCCGGTGGTTTTTCCCCAAAGCTGGGAGGGGTGAAAGTGGGGTTATGCAGTTGTAGGTCACCGATTTTGACCTTGCGTAGCTGTGTATCGAGCCAGCGGTCACTTTTTTGGATGATTTCAGTATCGATGGTGCGCAGGACTGAGTCAGTATCTTGGTAGAGCTCTGAGGGGTTGATGCTTGCACTGTGGATCAAGCGATGACCGCCCCCTATTTTCTGGATCCCAGCGTGGGTGGCGTTGCTGACCCCTAGTAGGGCCATCTGTTCCTGTTCGGTGCGGGTAATACCGGGTCTTTGGGTTGTCCCGGCGATAATGGTGGTGTCTGCAAGGGTGTAGCCGCCCATGAGCTCTTCCAGTTCGGGTATTACTTCATCTGTGCCGGGGTTTGCGGCCGCTATCTTCGTATATTCTTCGGCGCCGTGGAATCCGACATCGTCAGGTCGATGGGGCAGCACTGTAGCCACATCGGGGGCATAATCGTCCCGGTCGCCTTGTAGGTAAGGCACAGGGTCTGCCTCATAGCGGACGTCAACGTGTATCACAGAGTCCGGGACCTTAATGTCATCTACCGGGCTGGCCTGGGTGAGGAGGCCCTTGACCTTGTAGCGGGACCCAAACGATGTGTTGGATGCCAGGGCAGCAGCGGTCAGCCCACCTTGGCTAAAGCCAGCTAGAATTATTTCGCTGCCCTCAGGTGCGCCAGCTTCTTCCAAGGTGCGTTCTACTTGGGTCATCAGGGCGGTGTACTGTTCTGGGGTGAGGTCGGGGTTGTAGCCAGAAGCGGCGCTTCCAGCTGCACCAGCCCAGGAGTTGGTGCCTCCGCGCCAGAGTTGAAAGAAGCCGTTTCTTTCGGGGTCGCCATCGGTACCGGGGATTGTGATGAGGTACTGGGTTTGGCCGGTTTCTGGGTTGTAAAGGGTTTGAACCATGACGTGGTCCCAGGCACCTTGGTAGTTGGCAGATTCAAAGAGCTCATCGCCCCGATTTTCGATGCCTTCCATGCGATGGAAGTGCTCGGCGATTCCGCGGGTAGTGAGCGGCAGTTCTTGCGACTGGCCCTGGGTGGGGTTGATTTCGTTAGTCATGTCGCGGGTGGCACGTAGCCGCCCATTAGCCCCCGCAATCTGCGACAGTTTATTGATGCCATTGGTGAATTTTCGTATTTCTTGCCGCCCTTCAGGGGTTCTACGAGCCAGCAAAAAAGCGTCCTTGGCGGGGGAAACCACGGTCACTGCTGCTTGTGAAACAACTAGTTTGAGCTGGTCGAACTGGTAGCCAAAGGCTGACTGGATACCTAGTACCGTCGCCTTGCCCCGTGCCTGGGCTTGTTCGGCCTGGGTTATTACGTGGTTGGCGAAGGCTTCGGCCTGCTGGTAGTTCTCAGCGGCGGTGCGCACCCCCCTGGCAAGGTTGTGCATGCCACTGACCAGGGTGGTGAGCGTCAGGGTACTGGTACCTAAGGACGCCAGGGCCCGGGCCCCTGCCCCTGTAAAGTCGAGGGAGGCCAGAAGGGCCAGGCGGGCAGTGAGGCCACCGAGCGCGTGGCTACTTTCTTCGTAGCGTCCTGCTACAGCCGAGAGTTGCTGGGCTAAGGGCTCAAGTTCAGCGAATTCTACCGAGATGCGGCCGTTAGAGGGGGCGGCACCTACGGTAGCAGGAAGATATGCGCCTGCCATGTCTACCACCCCTCTGTAGCTAAAGCGGTACTCACGCGAGTAAGTAAGGGGTTGTTCATAGCGGAGGTTAGGGCCCCGTGTAGGGCAGGGAGGTTAGCTTGTTCAGCGTGCACAATAAAGTCATCAAGGTCGATGTCTTCCAGCACGGCCATACTGGCTAGGGCGGTGTCGACAGCTGCCCCGGCAAGACCAATAGCAGAAGCTACCACTTCAAGTTCAGCGGCGACAGCTTCACCGGCTAGGCGCACCTCCTGGGCGCTGGCCTCTAGTTCCCCGCGCATGCCCCTAGCTGTGGCCTCTTCTGCCGCTAGGGCACTGTGAAAGGCGCGGCCAGCGGTAGACTCCCACTCTATCTGCCCGGCGGCAAGGGCCTGCCCGGCAGCTTGCCCGATGGCGTCCGCCTGCCCCAGCACCTCTTGCGCCAGAGCAGCTGACCATTCTCGTACCCGCTGGGCCAGGCCCAGGGCACCTGCCGAGGCCCCTGCTGCACCCTGACTCCCCAGACCTGCCCTACCTGCGGCGGCAGTAAGTTCATAGACCGAAGGCACTGCGTTCTCTCCTTGCATCTCTAAACCGACGATTCCTTAGCACACACCCTAAAAGCGACGCCCTGCCACCTACCAGCCCACACCCGCCTGTGGATAAGCACCCGCCACAGCATCTGGTCTAAACCACCGCACAAACGGTGCAGCTATGACGCAAAGATGACGTAGGCAGTCCACAGCCCTTGACGGTGGCCACCTGCTGCCATAAAAGCCCATCTCATACCCCGCAAAACGTGCACCGTCCGCCTCGCCGTGAGAAACTAGTGTCATGTCTCATCGTGAAAACTCCACCACTTTGCCCTCTGGCCGTCACTCCCTCACCGGCGCAGGCCTGGCCCTTGGCGCCCTCGACGGACGTTACAAGGCCGCCACCGAACCCCTCGTCGACTACCTCTCAGAGGCCGCCCTCAACCGCGACCGCATCCACGTTGAAGTTGAATGGTTCATCTACCTCTGCGACCACCAGGTACTGCCTGGCCTCGAACCCCTCACTGACGATCAGCGTGCCGGTCTGCGCGCCATCGTCACCGATTTCACCGAAGAATCTGCCGCTGAACTGGCAGAAATCGAAGCCGTCACCGTCCACGATGTGAAGGCCGTAGAATACTTCATCGCCCGCCGTCTCGAGCCCCTGGGCCTAGAGAAGCTCAAGCCCCTGGTCCACTTTGGTTGCACCAGTGAAGACATCAACAACCTCTCCTACGCCCTAGGTATTAAGGACGCCGTCACCAACGTCTGGCTGCCTGCCGCCCGTGGCCTGGTCGAGCAGATCATGAAGCTAGCCGAAGAGGCCCGCGAGGTGCCCATGCTCTCTCGCACCCACGGCCAGCCCGCCACCCCCTCAACCCTGGGTAAAGAGCTAGCTGTCTTCGCCTACCGATTGAACCGCCAGATTAAGCACGTTGAACAGGCTGAGTTCCTGGGCAAAATCAACGGTGCAACCGGCACCTACTCCGCCCACGTGGTCTCTGTTCCGACCGCCAACTGGCAGAAAATTTCAGAAGAGTTCGTCACCGGCCTGGGCCTAGACTGGAACCCCCTGACCACCCAGATCGAAAACCACGACTGGCAGGCTGAGCTTTACTCCTCCATCGCCCACTTCAACCAGGTGCTGCACAACCTCTGCACCGATGTGTGGAGCTACATTTCCATCCGGTTCTTCCGCCAGATTCCTGTTGCAGGTGCCACCGGCTCCTCCACCATGCCCCATAAGGTCAACCCCATCCGTTTTGAGAACGCTGAGGCCAACCTCGAAATCTCCAACGCCCTGCTCAACACCCTGGGCGCCACCCTCATCCAGTCCCGCTGGCAGCGCGATCTGACCGATTCATCTTCCCAGCGCAATATTGGTGTCGCCTTCGGCCACTCCATTTTGGCTATCTCCAACGTGGTCAAGGGCCTAGAGCGCCTGGACATCGCCAGCGACGTCATTGCCGCTGACCTTGATGAGAACTGGGAAGTTCTAGCTGAAGCCATCCAGATGGTCATGCGCGCCGAAGCTATCGCAGGCACCCCCGGCATGGAAGACCCCTATGAGCGTCTCAAGGAGCTGACCCGCGGCCACCGCGTCGACGCTGCCCGCCTCAAGGAATTCGTCGCCGAACTTGGCCTGAGCAAGGACGCCGAATCTCGACTTTCAGAGCTCACCCCGGCAACCTACATCGGCCTGGCCCCCTCACTGCTAGAGCACGCCACCCGCTAAAAACTGGCTCAAACAGATTACGTAAGGAAACCCCGTCATATCTGGCGGGGTTTTCTGCTGCCCCGAGAGGTTTTCACTTTTAGGATAGATGGTATGACCGAGAACCCCCTCCCCGCAGACAGCTCGCCCGAACAAACCCCGCTGGCCCTGCGTCGCCTGCGCAAGCTCCGCGCCCGCCACCCCCACGCTACCCCAGCAGAACTGGCAGAAAGCCTGGGCGGAATCTTCGTGCGCGACTTCACCCTGGTCGGCTCAGCCCAGGCCGGGGCGCAAGAACTAACACCCAACGTCCTCGGTAGCGTCACCCGCAACCGCCGCATTGCCGGGCTCACCCAGGCAGCCGCCCATCTAGGGGCGGTCCAGCAGGGCATGGCCAGCTACAGCCGGGCCGCCCATCACGGCATTACAACTACCGCCCATGTGGGTAGCGCTCAGGCCATCAAAACCTATCTGCACGGTATGGCCCTGCTCTACGGCCTACAGGTTGAGAGCAACGACGAGGCAGCAGCGGCCGTTTTGGGTCAGGACGTCAACGAGCTACTCACCCAGGTCGAAAATATTCCCAACACCGGAGTGCGCCAGGGGCAGCAGATGAACATTCTAGGAGCCGTAGCCGCCATCGGCCTGCGCAACCCGCAAACCCTGCTACTGGTCAAAGCCGGCGAACAGCTGGTCAAAGCAGGGGGCGCTGTTTTTGCTAGTCAGAAGATGCGCCGGGATTTTGCTCAACAGATTATCGCCCAGGTAGAGCAGAACCTGGGGGCCGCCCCAAGCCTTTTATCTCAGAGCACTCTCGCAGTCTTAGAGGAAAGTAAGGACGCCAGCACAGCAGACAGTGCCACCAGCCAGGAGGGCGCTGCCCCGGCAGAACCCTGGGATGATGATGCTGACCTGCTAGAACTCTCTGCTGAAGAGGTCAGCGCCCTTGAGGCACCGGAACCTGTTGAGCCCTCCCAGGTGGAAGAGCCTGCACCTGTTGAACCCTCTCAGATTGAGGCACCTGAGCCGGTGGCAGCGTCCGCCCTTGAAGAGCCTGCCCCGGTAGTGACCGAAACCCAGGTGCGGCCCAGTACCCAAGCAGAGCTGGCGGCAGCCGACGGGGCAAGCGCTAAGGGTGCCCGCCTAGCTGCCCGTGCCTTCGTCCGCGCCCACTCTCGTTTTAAGGGTTAAAAGAAGGAGGGACCAGATTCCTCCCCTATGCCCTGTGGGCATGAAGTACATGGGGAGGAATCTGGTCCCTACTGCTCCTAGCTAAAAGCTCTGACTAGGAGTTAAAGGGCTGGTTGCAGGCAGCCATGGTGCCCTCGGTGTAGCCCCTGGTGAACCAGTAGACGCGCTGTTCTGAGGAGCCATGAGTCCACAAATCAGGGTTGACCTGCTGGCCAGATGAACGCTGAATTGCATCATCACCAATGGCGCGGGCAGTATCAATGGCCTGCTGAATCTGGTTCTGAGTCAGCGGATTAAGCAGGGCGTTCTCGCCCTTATCAGCCTGAGAAGCCCACACACCGGCGTAGCAGTCAGCCTGAACCTCAACCTGCACAGCACCAGAATCAGCGCCTGGGTCCTGGTAGTCAGAGTATTTTAGGGTGCCCATGGTCTGCTGGATATGGTGGGCGAATTCGTGGGCCGTCACGTACATGACCGCGAAATCACCATTGGAACCGCCCATCGCTTTGAGCTGGTCGAAGAAGGGAACCGACATGTACACTGTCTGGTCAGCCGGGCAGTAGAAGGGGCCGGTCTGCGAGATATTGGCGGTACCGCACCCTGTGGAGATGTGCCCCTCCCCCAGCACCAGATCAGGTGCCGTGTAGGAGATACCTGCCTCGGCAGGGAGTTTTTCTTCCCACACCATACCCAGGCTCACGCCGGTCGCTAGAATACGGCAGTCGTCGTAGCGGTTGGCGTCCTCATAGGTCTGGCAGTGCTCAAAGTTCCCGGCACCGGTGACCTGCTTCTGTTGGGCGTCATTGCCGTACATGGAGTTAGAGTTTCCACCGCCGGTCAGGCCCCCTAAGCCACCTGAGGCAAAGAAGAAGATGGCGGCGACAACCAGCACACCGGGGATGCCGAACTTGCGGCCTACGCTGCTCATTAGCATCATCATGAGCGGGTTCATGCCCCCGCCACCGCCACCGCTGCCTCGGTCGTTGCCGCCTGATGAGCCGCGCTGCGAATAGTTATTATTCAGGTTGTCGTTAAAGCCCATGTCAGTCCTGCTTTATTTCTCTGTCTTATTGTTCAAGCTGGGCGGGTTCGCCCTGCGCACTTTCAGAGCTATCTGCGCCGCTACCGCCTTGGAACTTGGGGGCACGGTCCAGGTTGAGCTCATCAGGGAACACAGGGGGCAAGGCGCCGAAGGTCTGCTCTACAGACTTGACCACGTTCTTGCCCAGGGCCAGGTTGGCGCCGCCACCGACGACCGCACCCACGCCGAAGGGTAGGGCGCGGCCCAGTAAGGCACCGGACTGGCGGGTGAGAAAGCGCTTAATGAACATGTTGCGGAGGGTGCGCTCAATACTGAAAATCTTGCCTGAGTCCTTAGAGCCCATCATCATGCCCCACTTGCGGGAGACACCACCGGTCTTACCGGTGTGGGCCAGAATCGAGTTCATGAGCACGGAGCCGTCTTCACCGAGCATGATGGCCATGACCATCAGGCGGGCCTTGTCGGGGTCTTCTATGTGCACGCCGTGCAGTTCGGCCATGGCCTGGGCGAAGATGGCGGTACGTTCGAGGTAGCCGCCGACTGCCAGAACAGAGAGGCCGACGGACGCTGCGGTACCCAGGCCGGGTACGAAAGCGGTTGCACCCACGGCTCCACCGCCGACTGTCACATCGCGTAGGTAGGTCTTTTCAAGGCGGCGAGCGATTTGGTCGGGGGTTTCGTGGGGGTGCTTCTCACGCATCTTTTTGAGCATGGAAACAATCAGGGGGCGCTGAATCTTCAGCACGGTGTCTACAGTGCGGGTGACCGCGGGCTTGGGCTGACCGTTAGCGTCAAAGGCGCTTGATGCGTTGAAGTTGAACATGCATCTAGTTTACCGACAAACCGTCTTAAACACAGTCTACTTTCTATCGTGTATGCCCTGGGCGTGGCAGGTTCTTTCAACCCTCGCCCCACACCCAGGGCGGACGCCAGGCGCGGGCCCATTGCCACGAATATACTACCGAATCCATATTTCTAGATGTTAACTTTCAGTGGAAGAAAATGGTCGCTCCCCTAGTGGATGAGCAGGTGGTATAACCTACTGTTTTAAACGCGAAACCCGAGCGCCACAACCGTCCGGATGGGTCTCGGGTTCACTTACCTCAGCTAGTGCTGAAATCTTATTCTTTATACTACCCGCTCATGAGAAGCTTCTCAACCGTTTATCGTGGAAGAGAACGGTCTACACACCCCCTAAGCCAGTTGGTCAAGCAGCTCCACTAGCTCATCGGTGCCCAGGGCGGACGCCGGGTGCGGGCCCGCTGCAACCAGGCCGGTAGCAGCGTCCTGCGTCAGGGCCGTCTGCGAACCCACCAAAATCAGGTTGCCCGCATAGCGCCCGCTGAGCATGGTG
>JAXFPK010000037.1:0-4675 GCA_034179845.1 Rothia sp. (in: high G+C Gram-positive bacteria)
CGTCGTTGGCGATGGTTTCTGCCTCGGAGTCACTGATGTAGTCCCCGGCGCCGTCTGCCACCGCGATAAAGGTTTCGCGGCCCTCCATATCAATGACCAGCACAGCGCCGTTATCTTTGCCTTGATCGCCGACGCCCCAGGCGTTTCCTAGGTCGGTGGCGTAATCGGGCAGGTCAGTTGGGCTCTGGTCGGTGGTGTAGATAGCGAAGCGGGCGCGGTCGGTGCCCCGGTTTTTCTGGTGGATGAGGCTGTTGAGGTGGTTCTCTTCGGCGTCGGTGAGCAGGTCGGCATCGTCGCGAATGTTGCCGGACGCCGGCGCAGCGGGCAGGTCTGCCGCTTCGGCTGCCGTCATGGTCAGGGGAGCAAGGACGAGGACGCCCGCCGCCGCTAGCGCGGGCAGGGCAGCGAGCCTGTGGGGCGGCTTCTTGTTCTGGATCCGGGGGTTTGTGATGTCGGTCCGAGGGTTCACTGCTGCGTCCTTTCGCGTGTCGACAACCAGGCGTCCGTGCCTACTCTTACCGCCAGTATAGCAAGCCTGCTGATAAAAGAACTCCCCCGGCAGGATGAGTTACGTCCTAGAAGGTACTCAGCCCCGTTGCCTCCTGGGCGCGATAGGCCAGGGTTTGCAGGGCAGATTTTAGGACGCCCCCACCTGCCTTGGCCGCGTAGGGCAGGGTGAAGGTGGTTTCAGCACCATCTACCGGTTCGTTATTCCAAATCAGGGACCAGTAGGCAGAGGACTCTTGAGCCAGGGAAGATTCTCCCCCGGCACGCACCCGCAGGCTGGTTTCTAGATTGTAATTACAGATATTTCGGCGGGTGAAATTACCCGACCCGGTCAGAAGCTCAAAGCCAGCTACCCCCGCCGGGGTGGTGGCGTCCTGCACCCGGCTTACCGCCAAATACTTGGGGTGGAACTGCTCCCCCTCGGTGGCATACCAGCGCACCTGCACCCCGGCGTCCACTAGTTCGCGGGCAACAGGTAAAGCAGGCAGGCCAGTTTTCTTGCGGCCAAAGGCGTCAATATTCAGGTCAAGTATCACCTGCACTAAGGCACCGCGGGCCGCAGCAGCCTTAATCTCGGTGATAATAGCGCGCTCTGACAGGTAAAACATGCCTAGGCAGACCCTATAGCCGGCCCTGGAACCAGCCAGCATATCCAGGGCAGCAGTGCGGATACCGGCCTCAGTTACCAGCTGTATTTCAGCCGGGCAGCCCGGGCGGCTAGGCCCCGCAGAAGCCCTTAGTTTTCGCAGGCTAGGGGCAATATCTGGGGCTGAGAATTCTAGTACAGCCAGTTCACTAGCTAAGAGGTCACGCAGCACAGGGCCGGTCACCCGCAGGCCCAGGTTGGAGTTCGGTGCTGAAGCATCGTGGGGGTTGGCGGAGCTTACCAGGGCTTCGCTCTCAGAGAGGGCTACCTTGCGGTGGTTGGCTTTGAAGTTAAAGAGCCGGGCGTAGGCGTTGGCAGAGACGCGCGGCCCACCGGGCACCAGGGCGTTGGGCAGCACAGCAGGTAGCTCCGGCAGGTGTGCCAGGGCCGCCCTGTAGAGGCCGGAGTAGAGGGGGTTGGAGTCCCCGAGGGGTTCTAGCGCAGTTTCGACCACTTGCACCCCTGCAGCTCGTAGTTGCTCTAGGTGGGGTAGCGGGTAGCTGCCGTAGAAGGTGTTGATGGGGTCGGTGATCAGCACCATGGGCATGGTGGGGGCGGCAGCCCGTTTAGCTAGAAGAGCGTCGGTAAGGCGCTGGCTGAGGGCCGGGTAGGTGCGGCCCTTGGCACGGTCATAGTCGCTGTTGAAGAGGAACATGTCGAGTATCAAAAAGCTCTCAGCCCGCTCGATCACGCCCTCAACCGCCCTAAAAATCTGCTGGTCAGTCTGGCTTTTACCCCCGGCACGGTAGGTCAGATCAGCTAGGAGTTCCACCTGCCCGCTTCGCCAGGGCCCGGTCACACCTAGGCCAGCAGGTAGGGGTTGATGGCGGTGGTAGAGGGCGGACGCGGCCGCGGCAGCACCGCAGGCCAGGGCGGCGAAGGCAAGGGGGCGGGTTGGCGTGCTCATAGTTCTAATCTACCTAGTTTCACGCCTCTGAGGTGTTTGCCTGGCTCGCCTGGGGTTCTTTAGAGCAGTTTTGCTGGGGTGAGGGTAGCGGCCCTGGTCAGCACTGGAACCTATAGGATAGAGAGAGTTGCACCGTTGTATTCCACCGTTGAAAGAGGAACCATGGGGTATTTTGACTCCGTCCAGTCTGCCGCGCAGCTTCTTAAGCCGCTCACCAATGAGCGCATGTTGCAGGCTCTTGACCGTCTTGAGGTGGATTATGAGCTGGGTGATGATGGGGCTGCGGTCTTTCATTTTGAGCAGGGCTATTTTTATTACACTCTTTCTAGCAGTGCCAGCCGCGATGTGCTCAGTGTGCGCGGTAGCTACCGGGGCACCTTCCCTGTGGAGATGTTCCCTACCCTCAATGAGTTCACTAGTGCCTGGAATCAGCAGAATCTCTTCCCTAAGGTTTTCTCTTACCAGGTTGCAGAAGAGAGGCAGGGGTTTGTGGTGTTGCCTGTTGAGGTGAGCATGGTCTATGCCGGGGGCGTGACCGATACCCAGCTTGATGAGCATCTGCGGGCTGCTGTGCAGACCTCACTAGAGTATTTTCAGACGGTGGCCGCTACTTTCGGTGGAAAGGAGTAGCCTTGTCACAGCGTTTTAAGGTTGATTTGGGTGGCCTGGTTGAGCTGCTGTCCAAGAACCTGTATTCAGGCCCGCAGGTTTATTTGCGTGAGGCGATTCAGAACGGGGTTGACGCTATTACTGCCCGCCGGGAGCAGGACGCCGACGCCCCCGCCCGGGTGCTCCTTGAGCCCTGGGAAGATGGCACAGGCATCACCATTACCGACACCGGTGTGGGTCTGACGGCTGAGCAGGCTGAGGAGTTTCTGGCGACGATTGGCCGTACTTCTAAGCGCGATGAGGTCTTTAACGAGGGTCGCGCCGAGTTTTTGGGCCAGTTCGGTATTGGCCTGCTGGCCTGTTTTTTGATTGCCGATACGGTTGAGGTCACCTCGCAGAGCGTGCTGCCGGGGGCTGCCCCGGTGCGCTGGCTGGGTCATGCGGACGGCACCTTTGAGGTGCTTCAGCTAGCCGGCGGTGAGGACGCCACCGGGCAGGTTCCCGAGGTCGGCACGACGATTCGCCTGAAGGCGCGGGCGGACGCCGCCCACTGGGTTGCCGAGGAGACGGTGGTGACGCTGGCCAGCGACTACGCCGATATGCTGCCGGTTGAGGTGTCGGTTCGGGTCACGGCTGCCGGTCAGCGCATCTGGCGGCGTATCTCTTTACCTGCCCTGCCCTGGGCCAAGGGTGAGGGTAAGGGCCAGCCTAATGAGCATGAGCGGGCTATGGCGCTGACTAACTATGCGGAGAAGACCTTGGGCTTCACCCCCTTGGCGGCTCTTGAGATGGAGGTCCCTGCCACCGGTACAAGCGGTGTGGCTTATGTGCTGCCGCAGGCGGTCTCCCCTGGTTCAGGCCGTCACCGGGTCTATGTGAAGAACATGCTGGTGAACACCCGTGAAGATAGTCTGCTACCTGATTGGGCGTTCTTTGTGCGGGCGGTGGTGAATTCGGAGTCCTTGACTCCCACGGCCTCCCGCGAGCAGCTGCGCGAGGATGAGATTCTTCTGCTGACCCGTGAGGCTATCGGTGAGCAGCTCAAGGCCTGGATTACCGCCACTCTCTCTGAGCCCAGTACCCTGCGTGATCGCTTTGTGGAGACCCATTCTTTGGCCCTGCGCGCGGTGGCCTTAGCCAGTGACGACATGCTCGATGTAGTAGCGCGTTCCCTGCCCTTTGAGACCACCGGCGGTATCGCCACCCTCTCCCAGGTTGTGGAAGAGACCGGGCAGGTACTCTACACCCCTACCACGGAGGCCTACCGCCGGGTTGCCCCGGTGGCGCGGGCCCAGGGGCTGTGGGTGGTCAATGGCGGGTACGTCTATGATTCTGATTTGCTGGCTAAACTAGCTGACCGGCCCCGCTGGAAGGTCACTGAGCTGACCAGTAAGGACGTCACCCAGACTCTTACAGCCGTTGAGATGGAACGCGAGTTCGAGGTGCTGCGCGGCTTAGAGCGCGCCCGGGCCGTAATGGCGGCCCATGACTGCGGCGTCCTCTTGCGCACCTTTGACCCCGCTGAGGTACCCGCGGTGCTGCTGCGTGATGCGCAGGCCGAGCGTGCCCGTGACCTGGCCCAGGAGGCTGAGGACGCCGGTGGCCCCTGGGGTGGAATCCTCGGCTCCTTCACCGAGGCGGCAGCCGAGCCGACCCGCACCTTGGTGCTCAATGACGCTAACGAGAATACCCGCCGCCTACTGCATCAGCCGGAGCACGCGTCCTTTGAACCGGGCCTGGTCACTCTTTACCTGTCAGCTCTTATGTTGGCGGGAGAGGGCTTGCGCGGGTCTGAAACTAACCTGCTCAGCGACAGCCTGGCCCAGCTGCTTGAGGCTGCCCTGCGCCAGCCCTAACTTTTAGCTACCCACGAGGGAGAAGACTGTGTGGTCAACCCACCAAGCCGCCCAGAAAATTGCTGCTACCCGCGACCTGCCCTACGGTAGCGCCCGCACCGCAGCCATGGAGTACATTACCCGCACCCTGGAGCGGGAGGGCCCTGAATC
>JAXFPK010000128.1:0-4354 GCA_034179845.1 Rothia sp. (in: high G+C Gram-positive bacteria)
TCATTCTGCCGGGGGAGCTCTTTTGTCAGCAGGCTTGCTATGCTGGCGGTGAGAGCAGGTAAAGACGCCTGCTACCCGACGCCAGAAAGGACGCAGCCGTGAACCCTCAGACCGATATCACAAGCCCCCAGATCCAGAACAAGAAGCCGCACCGCAGGCTCGCCGCCCTGCCCGCGCTAGCGGCGGCGGGCGTCCTCGCCCTTGCACCCCTGACCATGACGGCGGCCGAAGCAGCAGACCTACCTGCTGCGCCGGCGTCCGGCAACATTCGCGACGACGCCAACCTGCTTACCGATGCCGAAGAGAACACCCTCAACGACCTCATCGACCAGAAAAACCGGGGTACCGACCGCGCCCGCTTCGCTATCTACACCACCGACCAAAGCCCCGGTGACCTGCCCGACTACGCCACTGATCTGGGCAACGCCTGGGGCGTTGGCGACCAGGGTAAAGATAACGGAGCTGTGCTGGTCATCGATATGGAGGGCCGTGAAACCTTCATCGCGGTCGCCGACGGCGCCGGGGACTACATCAGCGATTCCGAGGCAGAAACCATCGCCAACGACGTCCTGGGCCCCTACCTCACCGATGGCAACTACGCCGCCGGTCTAGAGACCACCATCGACGAAATCTATGCCGCCGCAGAAACCGAGAGCGCAGATAGCAACCTAATCCTGTGGGGCGTCCTGGGAACCCTGGGCGCTGTTGCAGCAATTATCGTCGGGTGGGTTTTCCGTGACTACCGCAAGGTCAAGCGGGCTGCTGAGGACGAGATGCGCCGCGCTAAAGAAGAAAACCCCGGCCTGAGTATTCCCGACGATATGCGCCGTGACTACATCAAATACCGCTACGCCAACCGCACCGCCCCGTCAGACCCCGACCAGCGCGAGGCCGAGCTCGCTGAGCAGGAAGCGGAGAACAAGGAGACCTACACCCGCTACGCCCCCACCTTTAACACTTGGCTACCCCTCTACGCGACCATGCCCCACCTCTACTCGGGCAGCAATCACGTGCCGGAAAATTCGGGGGCATCAGGGGGTAGCTTCTCGGGCGGCTCGTCCTTCGGTGGTGGCGGGGGCTTTAGCGGCGGCGGTGGAGGCGGACGCTTCTAACCTCCCGGTGTAGTTTCCTGGGGTCGAAGCGGCTTTTCTAGGGGAGCGTATGGATAATATGCTGTTTTAGATAAGTAGCAAACTGGTGCGCCCCTGCTGCTTCCAGCTGTTCGGGAAGTGTGCGAGAGCCTTTCTGACGCTCCCAGTATTTCTCTTGCTTTAGGTAGATAGCTGCGAAAAATTCGCGGGGTGCGTAGTCAGTAAGCTGCATCAGAAAATCATCACAGCTCATAGTTTCATAAGGTAGTTGATCTTCACCCTCTTCTGTCTGGGCAAAGTTGAGCAACTTCTTGTCGTCCGTAATGAGAGCATTAGCGTGAGAGTGCACCGCTGCTGAGTGGACATGTGAATCATCTTTATCGGGGTATCCGAGCGGGGTTGTTACGGGGTAGCCCTCAACCACTACGAGACATTGTTTGATGCGCTCAACGATTTTCTGCCGTACATGATCATCAACATCCGCATGATCCTTACGCCAGTGGTAACCAAACTCATCAAGAATACTCTGTGAGGTGACTACCTGATAGAACTGACTGCCTGATTCGTAGCAGGGCATGAGTACCCAGTCCCGCAAGGTAGTGCTAAGAAGTAGATTGGCATCTACCACTACTTTATAAACATCGTTACTCATAGAAAGATAGTTTACCCACCGTGAGTAACGATGCTTATAGGTGGCTATCACGCTCGTTTAAATAGCGTTGGTCAGCCCTAAATCTAGCTCCAGGTTGCGTAACTCGTTAAAAGCTTGTTCCTGTTTTTCAGTCTGTTCTTTAAGCAGAGCTACTCTGTAGGCATCTACATCTTCAGTGCGAAATCTGAAGTGCGAACCTACTTTATGGGCAGGAACCTTTCCTTCTCTAATAAGTTTCATCAAAGTGGGTCGGGATATTCCAATACGCTTAGCCGCTACAGTGGTGGTAAGGTCCTGGGGGAGAGCTGTGATCTCTACCTTTTGACCGCTCCCGATGATTGCAAGGGCAGTTTTTAGGGTATGAAGTAGTTCTGAGCCAATTTCCTCTGCTCTGGCACCTGAAACTTTCACAGTAATTGAAAGCTTGT
This sequence comes from Rothia sp. (in: high G+C Gram-positive bacteria), assembly GCA_034179845.1. Taxonomy (GTDB): domain Bacteria; phylum Actinomycetota; class Actinomycetes; order Actinomycetales; family Micrococcaceae; genus Rothia. The sequence continues at coordinate 2,172 of JAXFPK010000128.1, forward strand.
CAGATCCTTCGATTTTTTCGAGTAAGCTTCGTGCTTCGCTGGCTGTTGCCGGAGTGGGCACAATAGTCCTTGAGCCTTCTAGCGTTAATGCGCTCATGATATTCTCCTTCATATCTCGGCGGCGAAGGTAGTATCTCCACTCTAGCATTAAGTGAAATAAGTGCAATGGATTTCTTTTATTTCATCTGCATCTTGTTTATATCAGATTTAGCAGGGCCTGGTGCACGGTAGTGTCACCGGTAAGTTCTGGGTGGAAAGAAATCCCCAGAATATGGCCCTGCTGCACTCCCACCACCTGCCCAGCGTGGTGGGCTAGGGCGGTGACGTCCACCCCGAGTCGGGTGACAATAGGGGCGCGAATAAAGGCGGCCTTAACCGGCACCTGCTCGCCTCTACCAGCAAGCTCACCGGTGTCGCCCGCCCCGGTGGCACCCCAGGTCAACTCAGTTTCTGCTGAGTCAACCTGGGAGCCAAAGGCGTTGCGGCGCACCGTCACATCGAGCAGGCCCAGGGTTTGTTGACCGGTGGCTGGGTCCTCAATCTCCTGGGCCAGAAGAATCAGCCCGGCGCAGGTGCCCAGGGTGGGCAGGCCACCTGAGATTGCCTCGATGAGAGGCTGGCGCAGGCCAAAAATCCTCGTCAGCCGGTCAATAGTCGTGGATTCCCCACCAGGAAGCACTAGGGCATCTAGGCCCTCCAGCTGCTCGGGGCGCTTGACCAAAACCACCTGGGCTCCCAGGCTCTCTAGTAAGGAGGCGTGCTCAGCTACCCCACCTTGCAGAGCCAGTACACCAACAACGGGGCGGAAAACCATTCTTACCAGCCGCGCTCTGCCAGGCGGTGCGGTGCGGGCAGGTCTGCCACGTTGATACCGACCATGGCCTCGCCCAACCCGCGGGAAGCCTCCGCAACAGCAGCCGGGTCGTTGTAGAAGGCGGTGGCCTTAACGATGGCCTTAGCGCGGGCCTCGGGGTTGCCCGACTTGAAAATGCCGGAGCCAACGAAGACGCCGTCTGCACCCAGCTGCATCATCATGGCCGCATCCGCCGGGGTTGCTACACCACCGGCGGTAAAAAGGACGACCGGCAGCTTGCCAGTCTCCGCAACCTCGCGTACCAGCTCATAGGGGGCGGCCAGTTCCTTAGCCTTGACGTAAAGCAGGTCGGGGGCAGTGGCGTGCAGGGCCTGCAGCTCGGCAATCTGGGTCTTGATGGTGCGAATATGCTTGGTGGCCTCAGAGACGTCACCGGTGCCAGCTTCACCCTTGGAACGAATCATGGCTGCGCCTTCGGTGATACGGCGCAGGGCCTCACCTAGGTTGGTTGCACCGCAGACGAAGGGTACCTTGAAGGCCTGCTTGTCGATGTGGTTGACGTAGTCGGCGGGGGAGAGCACCTCGGACTCGTCAATGTAGTCCACCTTGAGGTGCTCAAGGATCTGGGCTTCCACAAAGTGGCCGATGCGGGCCTTGGCCATGACGGGGATGGAGACGGCGTCGATGATGCCTTCGATCATGTCGGGGTCGCTCATGCGGGCTACGCCGCCCTGGGCGCGGATGTCGGCGGGCACGCGTTCGAGGGCCATGACGGCTACTGCGCCGGCGTCTTCTGCGATTTTGGCTTGTTCGGGGGTAACGACGTCCATGATGACGCCGCCCTTGAGCATGTCGGCTAGGCCTCGCTTGACGAGGGGGGAGCCGGTGATGGTGGTTTCTGTGGTCTTGTTTTTAGTCATGGTTTCCACTGTGCACTCTCGGGGTGGTCTAAGAATAGTGCCAGTTTCGAACAAAGTTTTTAGACCACAGGGAAAGAGACGGACGCAGGTGAGGCGCTTTGGGGGACAACACACTTCTTTCTTACCCCTGTTTTTTGCTGTGGGTATCGTGCGAATCGTTGACATTTACCCTCGTGTCTAGTGTGAACTCTTTTGCGAGGGGTGGCGGGAACCTTTGCCTGAGGCTCTGTCCCCCAAACGCTAAGAATATGCTTCTGCGTGACCAGATTGTGAAGAGGTTTAGGGGACAATCTCCTTGTAAATATTTGAAAAAATGAGCTAATTTGCTCAAAAAACTCAAGCATGGGGACAAGCCTGAAATTTTCCGTAAAAAAATTTTTTTGGTAAACAAGATACCCTTGATAAGGGAGAATATAATTCCTTCACGAGGAAAGTAGCAGCTTTGTCCC
>JAXFPK010000137.1:0-4703 GCA_034179845.1 Rothia sp. (in: high G+C Gram-positive bacteria)
AGCCCCGAATGGACTTAATGAAGGCACTGGTGACGTCATAGTGCTGATCCCCCTGCTTGTCGTAGCGCACAACTGACCTGTTAACAGCTAAAGCCGCGTGCTCAGCCGTCACCGGCAAAGGCTCACTCACCGAAAACTCAATCTCAGCGTCCTCAGCCTCACCAAAAGCCACAGCCGCAGCAGCCTCCAAAGACGTCAAAGCCTTACGGGCATCCCCATTCGCCATCTTAACCAGATGCTCAGCGGCCTCTTCATCTAGGTCAATCACACCAGCAAAACCACGAGCATCCGCAACCGCCCGTTGGAGCAGTTCAGCGATGTCTGTATCGGTGAGCCCCTGCAGGGTCAGAAGAATAGAACGCGACAGCAAAGGCGAAATCACCGAAAAAGAAGGATTCTCAGTGGTTGCCGCCACCAGCACCACCCAGCGGTTCTCCACCCCCGGCAGCAGGGCGTCCTGCTGGGCTTTAGTGAAGCGGTGAATCTCATCAAGAAAAAGTACGGTAGTCAGCCCACGAAAATCACGGTCCTCAAGGGCCTGATCCATGACGGCGCGAACGTCCTTAACCCCGGCAGTAATGGCAGAGAGCTCAACAAACTTACGCCCGGCTCCCCCGGCAATCACGTTGGCCAGCGTAGTCTTACCTGTACCGGGCGGGCCCCATAAAATAACCGAACTCGGGCCAGCCGGCCCACCACCCTCACCCGCCAGAACCCGCAAAGGTGAGCCAGGGCCCAGCAAATGCTTCTGCCCCACCACCTCATCGAGGCTACGCGGGCGCATACGCACCGCCAAAGGAGCCCGTTCCCGCCTACGCGTCACCTGCTCACTATCGGTATCGGGCTGAGAATCATCAAAAAAGAACAGAGAAGGTTCCATACACCATTTCCTTCCAAGCCAGTAAGACACACCCACCTACACAAAAGTGCCCAGCAAAAACCTGGGCACTTTTCTCGGAACATCAAGGCAAACTGCTATACAGCCCGAGAAGGGGCGCTTACTTCTCGCCGTCCTTCTTAGGCTTGAAGTCCACACCGGCTTCCTTACGCTGCTGCGCGGTAATCGGCGCAGGGGCTGCGGTCAGCGGGTCATAGCCGCCACCGGTCTTGGGGAAGGCAATCACATCACGAATTGAATCAGTGCCACCGATTAGCTGCAACACACGGTCCCAGCCGAAAGCAATACCACCCATGGGGGGCGCACCGAAGCTGAAAGCCTCCAGCAAGAAGCCGAACTTCTCCTGGGCCTCTTCCTCAGTAATACCCATAACCTTGAAGACACGCTCCTGCACATCACGCTGGTGAATACGGATAGAACCGCCACCAATTTCGTTACCGTTACAAACAATATCGTAAGCATAGGCCAGGGCCTCACCAGGGTTCTCATCAAAAGAGTCAAGGAACTCAGGCTTAGGTGAAGTGAAAGCGTGGTGCACAGCAGTCCAGGCAGAGTGGCCCAGGGCAACGTCACCAGAAGCGGTAGCGTCAGCGGCAGACTCAAACATGGGGGCATCAACCACCCAAACAAAAGACCAGTCGCCCTCCTTAATCAGGCCGGTGCGGTGACCAATCTCAACACGGGCTGCACCCAGCAGGGCGCGGGAAGCCTTAGCCTCACCGGCGGCAAAGAAGATGCAGTCACCGGGCTTAGCACCGGTAGCCTCAGCCAGGCCCTCACGCTCAGCATCAGTAATGTTCTTAGCAACGGGGCCGGTCAGCTCGCCGTCCTCCTGAATCAGCACATAAGCCAAACCCTTAGCGCCGCGCTGCTTAGCCCACTCCTGCCAAGCATCCAGAGTACGGCGGGCCTGAGAAGCACCACCAGGCATCACAACAGCACCAACATAAGGTGCCTTAAAGACGCGGAAAGTGGTGTCCTTGAAGTAGTCAGTCAACTCAGTCAGTTCCAAGCCAAAGCGCAAATCAGGCTTATCTGAACCATACTTCTGCATGGCGTCCTTATAAGTGATGCGCTCAATGGGGCGGGGAACCTTCACATCAATAAGACCCCAGACCGCCTCAACAATACGCTCACCCAGGTCAATAATGTCTTCCTGGTCAACGAAAGAAGCCTCAATATCAAGCTGAGTGAACTCAGGCTGACGGTCAGCACGGAAGTCCTCATCACGGTAGCAGCGGGCAATCTGGTAGTACTTCTCAATGCCACCGACCTGCAAAAGCTGCTTGAAAAGCTGGGGCGACTGAGGCAGGGCGTACCAGGAGCCAGGGGCCAGACGTGCAGGCACCAAGAAGTCACGGGCACCCTCAGGGGTGGAACGAGTCAAGGTGGGGGTCTCAACCTCGGTGAAGCTCTGGCCGTGCAAAACCTCGCGGGCTGCACGGTTAGCCTCCGAGCGCAGACGCATCAGACGGGCAGGCTCCGGGCGACGCAAATCAAGGTAACGGTACTTAAGGCGAGCCTCTTCACCCACTTCAACGTGCTCATCAATCTGGAAAGGTAGAGGCGCTGACGTGTTAAGCACCTCAGTCTCCTTAACCATCACCTCAATCTCACCGGTGGTCAGGTTGGGGTTCTCGTTGCCTTCAGGGCGGCGGGTTACCTCGCCCACAACCTTGAGGACGTACTCGTTGCGCAGGTGCTCGAAGTCGGCTTCATTGTGGAAAACTACCTGGGTGACACCTTCACGGTCACGCAGGTCAACGAAGGCCACGCCACCGTGGTCGCGGCGGCGAGATACCCAGCCAGAGAGGGTAACGGTTTCTCCGATGTTCTCGGCGGTCAGCTCGCCGAGGGTATGAGTGCGTAGCACTGAGTTCCTTTCGATGGGGCACGGTACCGGGAGGCACTGTAAAAGTTCAGTTTGCACCCGATTTTACCGTGTTGTGGTGCACCTGGCACCGGTTAGTCGGGTGTGAATTAGGCGGTAGGGAGCACGCGCACGTGCAGGTCCTCGGCAGGTGGCGCCCAGGTGGCGGGGTCTGCGGCTACCTGTTCGCCGCTACGGATATCTTTAACCTCATGGGTCAGCTCGCCGCTCTCCCCTACTGAGGTGAACCAGACAAAGGGGATTCCGCGCCTCTCAGCATATTTAATCTGCTTACCAAACTTAGCGGCAGTAGCGGAAACCTCACAGGCAACCCCGCGGGCGCGCAAGGCATCGGCCACATCCTGGGCACCTGACCACATCTCATCGTTAGTGAGGGCAATCAGGACGGCGGTGGGCACCTTACGAGTAGCCTCAGCAAAACCCTGAGACAAGATACGAGCCACCAGGCGGGTCACACCAATGGACAAGCCCACACCAGGGTAAGTCTTCTTACCATTTGAGGCCAGAGATTCATAGCGGCCACCAGAACATATAGAACCTAGCTGCTCGTGGCCCACCAGCACAGTCTCATAAACAGTACCGGTGTAGTAGTCCAAGCCGCGGGCAATAGAAAGATCAGCAACGACCCTACCAGGGGCGCGCTTAGCAGCCTCACCGATCACCTCGGTCAGTTCTGCCAGACCCTCATCAAGTAGCTGATGGGTTACGCCCAAGGCCCGCACCTGGTCAGCAAAAGAAACATCTTCAGCGCGGATGCTAGCCAGCTTCAAAGCGGCAGCAGCCTGCTCATCGGTAGCGCCGACCTCCTCTTTAAGGAGCTGGGCGACGGCGTCCGCACCAATCTTTTCAAGCTTATCGATATTGCGCAGAACCCCGGCAGTATCGGTCAGGCCAAGGCCCAGGTAGAAGCCCTCCGAGAGCTTGCGGTTATTAACCCGCAACTTGAAATCAGGGATAGGCAACTTAGAGAGCGCATCAACAATGACCAGGGCCAGCTCCACATCGTAGCGGAAAGGCAGGGTGCCATCGCCAACGACATCCACATCAGCCTGAGTGAACTCGCGGGCACGACCCTCCTGGGGGCGCTCACCACGCCACACCTTCTGAATCTGGTAGCGCATGAAAGGGAAAGAAAGATAACCGGCGTTCTCTACCACGTAGCGGGCAAAAGGTACGGTCAAATCAAAGTGCAGGGCCAGCTTTTCTTTCTTGCCACTGCGGGACTCGTCCGCATCGTCCAAAAGGCGAGAAACAGCGTAGACCTCTTTATCAATATCGCCCTTACGCAGAAGCTGCTCAATGGTCTCAACCGAACGAGTCTCAATCGAGGAAAAACCATGCAGCTCAAAGGTCTCTCGCAAAGTATCGAGAACAAAATTCTCTACCAGGCGCTCCTCAGGCAGGTGCTCCGGAAAACCAGAAAGCGATTGTTTGCGAGCCATGTGCTCCCCTTTTATCGAATGAAAACGGTCGAAGTAAACAGCCTGCCCTCACCCAAGAAACAATCTCTTGAAAGAGCACAGTCCCTATTAATACTAGACCGAAGGGGCACCAGCCCGGTAATTACACCCGTAAGCGCCACAAACACGCTATGCTGGTAACTGCGCCACCTGCGCCCGATAGATTATTGCCGCCTCACCATGAAGCAGCAACCAGCCCTATCGACACGGCCCGGTCTGGTGCGCTTTTCATTACTTAAACGGGGAGACATGCTCCCCCACTACTGATGCGAAAAGAGTTATAGCGGTGACTACCCAATCCGACGACACCACCCTCAACGTAGACCTCGAAAAGGCCCGCCAGTTCGGCCGCGTAGACGAAGACGGCCACGTATTCGTCATCGTTGACGGTGAAGAATACGCAGTAGGCCAGGTACCCGGCGTAACCGCCGACGAAGCCCTCACCTACTTTGCC
>JAXFPK010000138.1:0-2305 GCA_034179845.1 Rothia sp. (in: high G+C Gram-positive bacteria)
AGCCCCGAATGGACTTAATGAAGGCACTGGTGACGTCATAGTGCTGATCCCCCTGCTTGTCGTAGCGCACAACTGACCTGTTAACAGCTAAAGCCGCGTGCTCAGCCGTCACCGGCAAAGGCTCACTCACCGAAAACTCAACCCCAGCGTCCTCAGCCTCACCAAAAGCCACAGCCGCAGCAGCCTCCAAAGACGTCAAAGCCTTACGGGCATCCCCATTGGCCATCTTAACCAGATGCTCAGCAGCCTCTTCATCTAGGTCAATCACACCAGCAAAACCACGAGTATCCGCAACCGCCCGTTGGAGCAGTTCAGCGATGTCTGTATCAGTCAGCCCCTGCAAAGTCAGAAGAATAGAACGTGACAGCAAAGGCGAAATCACCGAAAAAGAAGGATTCTCGGTCGTAGCCGCCACCAGCACCACCCAGCGGTTCTCAACCCCCGGCAGCAGGGCATCCTGCTGGGCTTTAGAAAAACGGTGAATCTCATCAAGAAAAAGTACGGTAGTCAGCCCACGAAAATCACGGTCCTCAAGGGCCTGATCCATGACGGCGCGAACGTCCTTCACCCCGGCAGTAATAGCAGAAAGCTCCACAAACTTACGCCCAGCACCCCCAGCAATCACGTTGGCCAGCGTAGTCTTGCCTGTACCGGGCGGGCCCCATAAAATAACCGAGCTCGGGCCAGCCGGCCCACCACCCTCACCCGCCAGAACCCGCAAAGGTGAGCCAGGGCCCAGCAGATGCTTCTGCCCCACCACCTCATCGAGGTTGCGCGGGCGCATACGCACCGCCAAAGGAGCCCGCTCCCGCCTACGCGTCACCTGCTCACTATCAGCATCGGGCTGAGAATCATCAAAAAAGAAGAGGGAGGGTTCCATACACCATTTCCTTCCAAGCCAGTAAGACGCACCCACCTACACAAAAGTGCCCAGCAAAAACCTGGGCACTTTTCTCAGAACATCAAGGCAAACTGCTATACAGCTTGAACCTTCCTAAAACTACTTCTTAAAACTCTTACGCGGCAACCTAAGATTCTTTTCAATCTCAGCAATTATTCGAAGCTGCTCCTGAAGCTCCTGGCGTCGGCGCGGTGAAACAACCGCCCGACCCCGGCTCCATAAAGGCTTAACCGAACGAGACTTACGTGGAATAGTCAATGGCATAGCTTCCACCTCCTTCTACCCTCATTATCGTCTACTTCGGTGCAATTTCCAAGGCCTCCAAGCAGTAGCACCGCCAGCTCCCTCTTCTTCCTCTTTAATACTTCTCTTATGAGTATCCAAAATCGACTGAACCAAATCATTATCAATATCGTCCAAATCTGGGTCCTTGGATAAGGCCTCCAGAAGATTCAGCGCATATAACTGCTCTATATGACGTTCACTCGATAGATGCTCCACTGCCCACTGCATCCTGTCCTTAAAATTGGAACGAATAGCCTCAGCTCGTCGAGTCTCATTAGTGTGGTAGGCAACCCAGGCAGCTACGCTAGCCGCTGCAACAGCTGCGATTCCTCCCAAACTCCTCAACGAATCCCCCAGCACAGAAAAATCGTACTCAGAGATAACACCATCCGGTACCAGGCTCCACACAAGAAACCAGACCACCAAGCTCAGCCCAATCGCAGCAAAAACTATACTTGCCCATCTCCAATTCATACCAACCATCATAAAATCACGATACTCCCCTGGCCAGCTAGAAAAGACCATTTAAATCAGAAATACCCACCTAGTTCGTGGGTATTTCTGATTTTCTGGTACCTACCGGGAAGGGGCGCTTACTTCTCGCCGTCCTTCTTAGGCTTGAAGTCCACACCGGCTTCCTTACGCTGCTGCGCGGTAATCGGCGCAGGGGCTGCGGTCAGCGGGTCGTAGCCGCCACCGGTCTTGGGGAAGGCAATCACATCACGAATTGAATCAGTGCCACCGATTAGCTGCAACACACGGTCCCAGCCGAAAGCGATACCACCCATGGGGGGCGCCCCGAAGCTGAAAGCCTCCAGCAAGAAGCCGAACTTCTCAGCAGCTTCCTCCTCGGTAATACCCATGACCTTGAAGACGCGCTCCTGCACATCACGCTGGTGAATACGGATAGAACCGCCACCAATTTCGTTACCGTTGCAGACTATGTCGTAAGCATAGGCCAGGGCCTCACCAGGGTTCTCATCAAAAGAGTCAAGGAACTCAGGCTTGGGCGAGGTGAAAGCGTGGTGCACAGCAGTCCAGGCAGAGTGGCCCAGGGCAACGTCACCAGAAGCGGTAGCGTCAGCGGCAGACTCAAACATGGGGGCATCAACCACCCAA
>JAXFPK010000154.1:0-9020 GCA_034179845.1 Rothia sp. (in: high G+C Gram-positive bacteria)
AAATTCTGGGGGTCAGGTCTCTGGTCGCCGTCTACTTACTACGGGTCGGTGGGGCATGTGAGCGAACAGACCGTGCGTCGATATATTCAGGATCAGAAGAAACGGGGGTAAAGGTCGGGTTTCCTCCCTGCCCACGGGGGGCGGGGAATCCATCCTCAAACAATCTTGAAAAACGCCACGCGTGAGAAAACCAAACTGAAACATAAGCGCCACACCCCCTGTTTATAGCGTGAATCGCTAAACCTGCACTGAAAGGGGTAAAGTTATTTAATTGCAACACAAGAGACTTTTAACCGGTGAGCGTGGCCCACAGCTACAAGGACGTTGGGGCGCAGCTAGCCGGTGAACGGGGGAGTAATCGTGGGACTACTAGAAACTATCGGTGAGCCAAGTGATCTGAACGCTCTAGATTCTGAGCAGCTCACCGAGCTTGCCCAAGAGATTCGTGAGTTCCTCGTTAATAATGTCTCTCGCACCGGCGGGCACCTAGGCCCTAACCTGGGTGTTGTGGAGCTGACCATGGGTATCCACCGGGTTTTTAACTCTCCTCACGATTCCATTGTTTTTGATACTGGCCACCAGTCCTATGTGCACAAGCTGGTGACTGGCCGCCACAATTTTGGGACTCTCCGCCAAAAGGGCGGTATCGCTGGCTACCCTGAACGCGCAGAATCTGAACACGATATTGTGGAGTCCTCTCACGCGTCCTCCTCTCTTTCTTGGGTAGACGGTATTTCTCGCGCCTACCAGCTCACCGGCCAAAAAGACCGCTACACGGTGGCCCTCATTGGCGACGGTGCTCTCACCGGCGGCATGGCCTGGGAGGCTATTAACAACATTGCGGCAGATAAGAACCGTAAGGTCATTATTGTGGTCAACGATAACGGCCGCTCTTATGCCCCTACTGTCGGTGGCTTCGCCAACCAGCTAGCTGCCCTGCAACACGAATTGCAGAACCGTCTGGATAAGGTGCGCCTAGATTCGCGCTATGAGCGCACCCTGGCGGCTGCCCGTACCAAGCTACAAAAGGGTGGCTCGGTGGGGCAGATGATTTACCGGGGCCTGCACGGTATGAAAGCCGGAATTAAGGACGTCATGGTCCCCGGCGGCATCTTTGAAGATCTTGGCATGAAGTATGTGGGCCCCATTGACGGGCACGATATAGAGGCTGTAGAAACAGCCCTCGAATCAGCCAAAAAATTTGGTGGCCCCGTTATCGTGCACGCCATTACTGAAAAGGGGCACGGCTACGCCCCCGCAGTCAGCAATAAGGACGACATGTTCCACGCGGTGGGTGTGATTGACCCTGGCACCGGCCAGGCCCTGGCTCAGTCCTCCGGAACCTCCTGGACCAGTGTCTTTGCCCAAGAAATCAAAGATATCGCTGATGAACGTGAGGACATTGTTGGCATTACCGGCGCCATGCTCATCCCTGTTGGGCTTAACCTTATGGCCGCAGCCCACCCTGAGCGCGTCATTGACGTAGGTATCGCCGAGCAGCACGCGGTGGCTATGAGCGCCGGTCTAGCCTACGGGGGTCAGCACCCTGTCATTGCTCTTTACGCCACCTTCCTTAACCGCGGCTTTGACCAGCTACTCATGGACGTTGCCCTGCACAAGGCTGGGGTTACTATCGTGCTGGATCGCTCCGGTATCACCGGCCCCGATGGGGCCTCCCACCATGGCATGTGGGATCTGGCCATGCTCCAGTTTATCCCTGGCCTGCACCTAGCTGCCCCCCGCGATGCTGCAACCCTACGCGAAGAACTGCGTGAAGCTGTGTCAATGTGCCAGGCCCCCACCGTGGTGCGCTACCCCAAGGGTTCAGTGGGCACCGACATCCCTGCCCTGGAACGTCTAACTGACGGTACGGACGTCCTAGCCCGCCAGGGCGAACCCAATGCAGAGAGCGGCCAACGTGATGTGCTCCTGATCGGCGTGGGTGCCTTCGCCCGCCTAGCTCTTGATACCGCAGCCCTGCTTACCGAGCAGGGAGTCAGCGTCACCGTCATTGACCCCCGCTGGGTTATGCCCGTCCCTGCCAGCGTCCTCACCCTTGCCGGTGAACACCGCATCGTTGTTTCCCTAGAGGACGGGGTGCGGGCAGGTGGGGTAGGTTCGCGCATCCGCCAAGAAATGCGAGCAGCGGGCATTGACACCGCCCTCAACGAACTTGGCCTGCCAGCTGAGTTCATTAAGCACGCCGAACGAGAAGAAATCCTCGAAGAGGTTGGGCTGACCCCTGAAAAAATCAGTGCCGATATTCTGGCTCAGCTTGCTGGGAACATGGTTCCTTTTGCCCGCACCGAAGGGGAAAAACCTAAGCACATCAGCTAGGTGACAATGAAGGCACCGTAAGGTATGTCTAGAACGGGATTGGCAGGCTCACAGCGAGCGTGAGGCTGCCAATCCCGTAACTTTTTATCCTAGGAAACCCAGATCCGGCCGTCCTTGATATCAACTGTGAACTCAGGCAGGGCAGTTTCAGCCGGGCCGCCTTGCACCGAACCGTCCTCTAAAGAGAATAAGGACGTGTGGCAGGGGCAGACCATAGTTTTTTCCTGCTGGGCGTTGAGCTGGCAGCCCTGGTGGGTGCATACCGATGAGAAGGCGTGGAAGGTGCCCGCAGTCGGCTGGGTAATCATCACGGTCACCCCGTCATTATTCGCCTGAATAACGCCCCCGACCGGGACATCCTCAACAGCAGCCATATCGGTGGGCTTGGGCGGGCGGCCATCGCTAGCGGTCAAACTCTCAGACTCACCCGAACCACCGCAGGCAGTCAGCAGCGCAGCACCGGCACCTAGCCCCGCCGTGCCAGCAACAGCCTGGCGGCGAGTTAGCCCGCGCTCACCGGCCCCAGCCTGTTCCGCCGGTGTGGGGGCGTCCTTCTTTTCCTTCTGACAACCACAGTTAGTGCACATAATCCAACCTTATTTCTTCGATACATTTCTGACCCGAGCAAAAATATCAGCCAGGTCAGAGGCCATGAGTTCAATCTGCCACTGGCGCGCCCCCAGGTCAAGCAGGGCTCCCTTTATTTCCTCCAGAGACGACCCAGCAGGCGGATCCCAACACAACCGGCGTAAGACATCGGGGGCTAAAACATTTTCCTGCGGTATATTCAAGCGCTCACCCACAGCAAGCACCGCAGGCTTAGCCTCAGCAATCAAAAGGGCAGACTCAGGGCGCTTAACCTCCCAAGCCTTGAGCGGCGGAGGGCCAGAGGCAGGGGTGGTAAAAGGTACCGGATCAGCCTCCTTCTTAGCCTCAGCCAGGGCCTTCAACCACCGAGGGGCCTCCCGTTTCAAAGCCCGCGTCTGAAAACCAGGGATCTGCAAAATAGCAGGAACAGTACGCGGCATCAGCCGGGCCGCAGTAATCAAAGAGGCATCAGGTAGCAGCCGTTTAGGGGCAAGATCCTTCTTCTGTGCCAGGTGCTCACGCTCATACCAGAGGTTGCGCAGGGCAGTGAGCTGGCGGCGGGTCCTCACATCACGAATACCCTTAGTTTTACGCCAGGGGTCGGGTTTCTCTTCCCGCTCCGGGTGCTCACAGACATACCGGAACTCTTCAAGAGCATAGGACAGCTTGCCCTGGGCGCGCAGCTCTTCTTCCACCGCATCGCGCAAATCAAGCAGAACATCAACATCTAAAGCCGCATAATTTAGCCAGGCAGTAGGCAAAGGGCGGTGGGACCAGTCCACCGCAGAATGCTCCTTAGCCAACTTATAGCCCAGCAGGTTCTCCACCATATAGCCCAGCCCCACGCGCTCAAACCCCGCCAGGCGTCCGCCCAGCTCAGTATCAAAGAGCGCATCAGGGTACATACCAATCTCAGCTAAACAGGGTAAATCCTGGGTGGCAGCATGAAGCACCCACTCAGCCCCAGCCAGGGCCTCATTAATGGGGGTAAGATCATCAAAGCTTTCGGGGTCAATCAGAATCACCCCAGAATTCCCGCGCTTGAGCTGCACCAAAAAAGCGCGCTGACCATAGCGAATACCAGAAGCTCGCTCAGTATCAACCGCAACCGGGCCGCTCTCGGCCGCCAAAATATCGGCAACACGCCGCAGGCCACGCTCAGTATTAATGACGCTGGGGGTCCCGCCCTCAGGCTCGTCCAGATAGACCAGCTCAGGAATAGTTACCCCTTCGGGTAAAACAAAATGAGCACCTGTTCCCCCTTCAGGTTGCGCCACCATAAAACTCCCTTCCGGTGGAAAAACTACCTCCCCATTATGCCAGCTTTACCCAGCCACATGGGGCTACACAGGCACCTAACCCCTCAGGAGCTAGGAGAGTGCGCAAGTTTTACCTTACGATTCCACAGGCTTTTCGTGGAGCCTGAGGCTAATGGAATTAATGCAGTAGCGCAGGTCAGTGGGGGTATCGTACCCCTCACCCTCAAACACATGCCCCAGGTGCGAATCACAGGCAGCGCAGCGCACCTCACGGCGCACCATCCCCATAGACCGGTCCACAACATAGCGCACCCGGTCAGCAGCTAGCGGCTCAAAGAAAGAAGGCCAACCACAGTGGCTCTCAAACTTCTCCGTAGAACGAAAAAGCTCAGCACCGCAGGCCCTACACGCATACACACCCTCAGTTTTCGTATCCCAATACTGGCCGGTAAAAGCCCGCTCCGTACCACCTTGACGCAGCACAGCGTACTCATCTGGGTTCAGTACCTCCTTCCAATTCTTAGTGACAGCACCAAGACCAGGCAGAGAATCACTCATGGTTTGCTCGCTTTCATCACAGCGGTATCTGTTCACCAGTATAAGCAGGCACAAGAGGCACTTATTCCCGTACACTGGGCACTATGGCTATTGAGCACGCAGCACGTAAGACCTCTGCCCGCACCCTCACCTTGGCCACCGTCGCTGGTGCCGCCGGCGCCGCCGGGGCGACCCTGGCCTGCACAGCGGCCCTAGGCGCAGCAGGGGTCGCCACCCACTTCGCCCGAAAAGTTGTGGTTCCCCCCAAAGCCCCAGTTGAGGACGTCCGCGTCCACTCCCTGGGCTATAAGAGCGCCGATATAGACCAAGACCAGCAGCCCACCAGCATCCGCATCGACGCCACCGACTACACCCTAGCCCCAGGGCACTACGGCTTCTACTTCTCAGGAGGGGCAGGCTTCGCCCTTTTAGGGGAACTAACCTCCTACCTACCAGGGGACAAAACCGTGGTGCGAAGCATCGAAAAAATCTACCGGGGCGACATCACCGACATTAAGCGCGGACGCCTGACCGGAGTAGTCGCCACAGGCCCGGCCATGGCCGGCTACCAGGCAGAGGACATTGAGCTTTCCCTACCGGTAGGCCCAGCCCCTGCCTGGGTGATCCACCCCGCCGCCAGACTAAACGAAGAATCAAGCGAAGAAAAAAGCGAAGAAAAAAGCGAAGAAAACCAGGGCACACAACCGAGTGAAACCTGGGCCATCATGGTCCACGGCATGGGCGCAACCCGCGCCGAAACCCTCCGCGCACTCCACGCCACCCAGGCACTAGGTCTCACCAGCCTACACATGAGCTACCGCAACGACCGCGAAGCACCCGCCAGCGAAGACGGCCGCTACGGGCTAGGCTTCACCGAATGGCGAGACGTCGAAATAGCCATCGACTACGCCCTCACCCACGGCGCTCGCAGCGTGGTGCTCTTTGGGTGGTCCATGGGCGGGTCCATCTGCATGCAGACCGCCGATTTAGCCCGCAACCGCTGGGCTATTGAAGCCCTGGTACTCGATGGCCCTGCCCTGGACTGGCTTGAGCTCATCCAGTACCACACCCACCTGAACAAGATTCCTCTGCGCATCGGCCAGCTGGGGGTGCAGATGATTACCCACCCTGCCCTCAGCACCCTCACCGGGCTGAAAGAACCCATCAGCCTGCAACAGATTTCCTGGCCCCACCGGGCAGACGACATCACCGTGCCCACCCTAATCATGCACTCGGTCGATGACACCTACGTACCCCACCAGCCCTCCCAGGCCCTAGCAGAGCTCTCAGCCCTGGTGGACTTCGTGCCCTTTGACAAGGCCCCTCACACCCGCGAATGGAACGTAGACCCCCAACGCTGGTTCGAGACCGTCACCAACTGGCTAAGCAGCCGCAATATCGGCGTAAGCCCCCTGCGTCAGGGCGACCAAATCGTCGGCAGCTAGCTCAACATCTAGCCCACGGCGACCACCAGAGACCAAAATCGTGTCAAATAACTGGGCCGTCTCATCCACCAAAGTAGGGTGAGCCGTCTTCTGCCCCAAGGGCGAAATCCCACCAACCACATAGCCGGTGCGTTTCTCTGCAACATCTGGGGCAGCCATCTTCGCTGACTTCCAACCCAAAGCCGCCGCCGCAGCCTTCACATTCAGCTTGCCACCGACCGGCACCACACAAATCGCAAAATCCTTCTCATGAGTAATCATGAGAGTCTTAAAAACCTGCTCAGGTGAGCGGCCCAGCTTCTGTGCAGCCTCCAACCCAAAGTTCGTCTCACCATCAACATGCTCATACTCGCGCACCTCAAAAGCGGTGCCCGACTGCTGCAACAGCGCCAGGGCAGCAGTAGCTGCCCCCTTCTTCTTTGCCTTAGCCATCAGTTCTCATCCTTTCACTCAATGACCGGTCTGCACCTACCAGCTTAAAACGAGAAGCCGCCCACCGGCGTCCGCCCACCGCCTGATAAAGCAATCTGTGAACAAGCCAACCGGCTTAAAGTCAGTCAGCCACTAAGACCTGTCGCAAGATTGGGTAACCCTCCCCGCCAGCTACTAGACTGTGGGTGTACCCAGCACCAGCGCACCGCCGCGCCCAAGTGAAAGACCGCCCGTGGCAACCTATACCCACCTCACCGACCGCACCCCCCACGTCTCAGCCGACGAACTACTCTCAGGGTTCCGGCCCTCAGAACGATTCGGTGAAGTGTCTTTCAATACCTACCACCCCGACCCCGCCCAGCCCACCCAACAAGCAGCCGTGGACGCCCTGCGCGTCTTCGGTGAAACCATCAACCGTAGCGGGTCAGCCAGCGGGGGAGGGTTCTTCTCGAAACTCTTTGGCAGCGGCAAGAAAAAGGACGCCACCAAGGCAGGGCTCTACCTAGACGGCGGCTTCGGCGTGGGTAAAACCCACCTGCTGGCCTCCCTCTGGCACATGGTGGAAGGCCCTAAAGCCTTCGGCACCTTCGTCGAATACACCAACCTGGTCGGCGCCCTCACCTTCCGCAAAACCCTTGAAGCGCTCTCCCACTACAAGCTGGTCTGCATCGACGAATTTGAACTCGATGACCCCGGTGACACCGTCCTGATGTCCCGCCTCATGCGCGAACTAGCCGAAGCCGGTGTAAAAATTGTTGCCACCTCCAACACCCTGCCCGGCGCCCTAGGTGAAGGCCGCTTCGCAGCTGCCGACTTCAAACGCGAAATCCAGGTGCTGGCCGACCAGTTTGATGTTCTCCGCGTCGATGGGGAAGACTTCCGCCACCGCGGCCTACCAGCTGCACCTGCACCCGTAGCAGACACCGACCTAGAAAACCTTGTTGAGGAACGCTTCGGGACTCTAGGAACTGTCGCCATCGACGACTTTGAAACCCTCATCGACCATCTCTCCCGCGTACACCCCTCCCGCTACCGCCAACTCATCGACGGTATCGACGCCATCGCCTGGCACAAGGTCACCACCATCACCCAACAGGCAGTAGCCCTACGCTTCGTCGTACTCGCTGACCGCCTCTACGACAAGGACCTGCCCATCATCGCCTCCGGGGTGCCCTTTGACCAGGTCTTTGCCGAAGAGATGATGGCCGGCGGCTACCAAAAGAAATACTTCCGCGCGATTTCACGCCTGACCGCCCTAGCCCGCCAAGGGACGCTCAGCGAGGCAGCCTAGCCGGGGAACCCCAACTCAGCCCAACGATCCCGGGTCAGCTCCGCAGCCCGAACATCGAGCAGGGGGACAGAGCCGTCCTCTAAGGGGCGGCCTGGTTCACTCTTCAGAAGAGTACGAAAATCAGTAAAACCAACCCTGCGCACCACCTGCTCAGAAGAACCGTTCTCCACCAAGGCCTTCCAAATCAGCCGGTCAAGACCAAGCCCCTGAGGGTCCAGCGCAAACCCCGCAACCATTCCCAGGGCTTCAGTTATCAGCCCCTGCCCGCGACTACCTGGCGCTAACCAGTACCCCACCTCCGCAGCAGAATCTGTGACGTTAAAGAGGCTCACCACGCCAGCCAATACACCGCTGGCATCAATACCCCACACCAGCTCATGCCCACTCTCACCGGCCTGATGCGTATAAGCAATAAAATCGCGGGCTGTTTGCTCTGTGTAATTGAGCGGAACAGACAGGCAAAAACGCTGAATATCCGGGTCTTGGCAGGCCTGGTTGATTGCTATTGCGTCAGCCTCCCGTAAAGGGCGCAAGGTAAAGCGTTCGGTTAATAGCTGGGGGTGCATACCAACTCCACATTCGATAGAAAACTTTCTGCCCAGTCTACGCACCCCAGGATAATGTGGTGCAAGGCATAAAAGAAAAATTTTGGGTCAAACCCAGAACTTGCGGCAAAAACCCCGAAAATACGCGGTAAAAAAGGGTTTACAAGAAGGTGCTGCCCGATTTGGCAGAGCCTCAAAAAGTGTGTAAAGTATTTTCTCGTTGGTTCGGTTCCCCAAAGGAACTGAAACACAATGCGGTTGTAGCTCAGTTGGTAGAGCACCACCTTGCCAAGGTGGATGTCGCGAGTTCAAGTCTCGTCAACCGCTCGCAACACTCTCACGAGTGTTATGCGCGATTGGCGCAGCGGTAGCGCACTTCCTTGACATGGAAGGGGTCACTGGTTCGATCCCAGTATCGCGCACTGGATGAAAATCCACTGCAAATAATTGCATCTGCGGTTGTAGCTCAGTTGGTAGAGCACCACCTTGCCAAGGTGGATGTCGCGAGTTCAAGTCTCGTCAACCGCTCCAAATAAGCCCCGGTTCACTGAGCCGGGGCTTTTTCATGCTTAGGGGTCGGCCTCTC
>JAXFPK010000159.1:0-13624 GCA_034179845.1 Rothia sp. (in: high G+C Gram-positive bacteria)
CAACGAACCGGAACTTTACGCCGGAATTATGGAAATTGCTCGCGCCTGGGATACCCCCGCACGCGAAGACTGCATGAACCGTCTCTGGGAGACCCTACCCAAGACCGCCATCGACTATGCAGTAGCGGAACCCGCCGCAGCAGCCGGAGATGTAGCTATGGTCCCTGGGCGTTTTAGCTGGGACGATGTGGGCGATTTTGATGCTGTGGCCCGCCTGAACATCGAAAAGAGCGGTGAAGAGCTTTTCGTGCTGGGAGATAAGTCCAGCGTCATGAGTGAAAGCTCCACCGGCATCGTGGTTAACAAGACCGGCCGCAAGATTTCGGTCATTGGCATCGACGATGTAGTTGTGGTTGATACCGCAGATGCCCTGCTTGTTACCGTGCGCAATGACGCCCAGAGCGTGAAGAACACTGTCAATACTCTCAAAGAGCTGGGCCAGGGCAACCTGCTCTAGTGCATTAGAGATAAGAGAGGGCCCGCACCGGTAAAAGGTGTGGGCCTTTTTTGAGAGCAATATTGTGTAAATGATTCTCATTTAGTTTAGACTGGTGTGCATGCACAAAACCTCTCATACTCTCTTTACCGTTGTCAGCGCTACCCTAGCTCTTGCCCTTGCAGGCTGCGGGGCAGCGAACACCTCAGCTGACACCGCAAACTCAGACAAGCCCAGCGCCACTGCAACCGCAGAACGCCCCGTCATCACCGAAGCCTCCACTCCCTCAACCCGCATCGCCCTGACCTACGATGGCGGTATCATGATCGTGGACGGCAAGACCTTCGAGGTCATCGAAACCATCGAAAAAGACGGCTTCTTGCGCCTACAGTCCGCTGGCGACAACCGCCACCTGGTCGTAGCTGACGGCTCCTCCTTCACCATGCTCGATATGGGCGCCTGGTCACAGAAGCACGGCGACCACGGCCACTCATACACCACTACCCCCACCCTGACTAACCTCAGCTTCGCAGCTGACGGCACCGGCCACGTCATCACCGACCACGGTCGCAGCGCCATGTTTGCAGATCACACCGGCACTATCGAAATCTACAACCCGGCAGAACTCACCGGCGAAGATAACTACACCGCCACCAGCCTGACCACCGAAACCATCAAGCTACCCCAGGCCCACCACGGCCTTGCCATCCCCCTGGATAACAACCAGTACCTGGTTTCAGTTGGCACCGAAGAAGCCGGCACGGGCGCTGCCGTCATTAACGCTGACGGGTCTGTAGTCACCGAGAACCTGGAATGCCCCGGTATTCACGGTGAAGCTATCGCCGCAGATGACACTTTCACCCTCGGCTGCCAGGACGGTGCTCTCATCTACAAGGATGGTGCTTTCACTAAGGTCTCCAACCCCGAAGACCCCTACTCACGTTCAGGTAACCAGTTCGGTTCAGCAGACTCAGCTATCGTACTTGCTGACTACAAGACCGATAAGGACGCCGAACTCGAACGCCCCGGCCAGTTCGCCCTGATTAACACCATCACCAAGGAACGCACCAAGGTTGCCCTACCTGAGGGTGTCTCCTACACCTTCCGCTCCCTGGCCCGTGGCCCTGAAGGCTCCCACCTGGTTTTGACCACTGACGGTAAGCTGCGTTTCTGGGCTGAGGACGGCACCGAGCTGGGTTCCGTTGACGTTGTAGCCCCCTGGAGCGAGCCTGAGGACTGGCAGGAGCCCCGCCCCGCTATCTGGGTTGACGGTGAAACTGCTTACGTGACCGACCCCGCTACTAAGAAGCTGCACGTTATCTCCCTGGCAAAGATGTCTGAGGGCACCGCTGAAGTTTTCGCAAGCGCTGACCTGCCCCAGGTACCCAACGAGATTAACGGTATCTCCCGCAACGCCCACCTCGTCACTGACCACGAAACCGACTTCGGCCACGACGCCTAAGCCCTGGTAGAAAAGTCTCTGGTAGAACAAGCCCTATAGCAAGGGCCCCCTACAAAAGACCCTGCTTCTTCACCCATGTGAACTGCTCCCCATTTGTTGGACCAACAGAACAAACTCCAACAAACGGGGAGCATTTCTCATATGCACACGAAGTTCTCTCACCCAACATCAAAGAGAACAACTCATCGAATCAGGGGTTCCCAGTATCAGCATTCCAGTTAGAAGAAACTAATTGAATCGGTCAGGGGGTGCTCATTCCATACCGTGTAAGGGTAACGGTTACGATAATGCGGTGATGGGGAATTTCTTCAGCCACCTTAAATCTGAGATATATTACGGAGAAAGTTCCGCCAATGTTGAGGATTGGTGTCAGGTAGTTGATAAATATATATGTTGGTACAACAATGGCAGGGGCAAGAAGCGCTTCAAGGGTCTGGCTCCGTTGGAGCACCGGAGCCATGTTTTGAATATCTTAGCCGCCTAGAATTTAGCTCAGTCCAACTTTCGGGGCTCGTCCAGAAGACAAAATCTTTAGACCTTGAACTTAAGTACAACAATAGGTAGTCCTCTTCTGAACTTTTGTATATGCACCTCAGGGAGCCTAATACTCCACAATAGATAGCAGGACAACAGTTCACCTCACGACGTTAAGGACTCCGAACCATGAAGAACATCCGCAAGGCGCTGGCTTTTACCTCTGTCGCCGTTGCTCTCATCCTCGGGTTTTCACCTGCGCAGGCTACTTCATTTCCACGGAATATCGATGTTCAGATTTCCTCAGCTTCAGTAGCTATCGCACCCCCTGCCTTCTTTGGCTGGCTTTGCAGAATAGGAATATGTGACTAACATTCATATATTCCGAAGCAGTATGGCGAAAGGGTTTGATAGCATAAACCCATGACGACAAGCCCCCGTAGTATCTCCAACAAGAAGTGGTTTCCTCTTGGTCCGCCCATGAGGGCACTGTTTATTTGCCTGGTATTTATCTTTGTTACGGTCGATTTATCTTTGGGGGTCTATGAAAACACAGATACTCAGAATCGTGTATGGGCTATTGCGATTGCCTATCTACCCGTTTTTATGATGGGGTTTGGGCTCATGCCCGGCATTTATGGCTGGTATTTTTCTCTTGCGAACATTACGGTACTCTATAGCGATTCCGGTTTTACCTGGGCTGGATTCTCATCAGCCGCAATTCTAGTATCTGTGTACTGCGCTTATCTGGCGCCAAAACGTCATGTCATAACGTTCGGCATTGTTCTATGTGCTTTTGTTGCATACCCGAGCTGGGGGTCCGATGTTTCAATCGCTCAGCTCTTCACATCATCATTAGCACTGTTTTCATACGCCGCAGGATTAGTACTCAGAAAATTCCGGCTTCAGCGAGAAAAAGACCAGCAAAAGATTATTGCTATTCGGGAAGCCCAACTCCAGGCACGGAATGAGGAACGCACTCGTCTTGCCTACGAGTTACACGATATTGTTGCGCATGAAGTCACCATTATCGCTATGCAGGCACGACGCGCACAGTTCGCAAAGAATTCAGAAAGTACAGCCGCTATTCTGACTGGAATCGGGGATTCTGCAAGTCAAGCGCTCGAGGATCTTCGCAAGCTGGTGACTGTCCTTAAAGCTGAGAAAAATGACTCGCCTGAGGGCGAACTACCCGGTGCTCCCCAGGCGGAAGAGAATCTATTGCTGGGCAGCACCCGACTTTCAGGGGAAACCACTTCAGCAATGGCTCTCACCCACGATTTACATAAAATATCTGATGCTCTAGAAGGTGCAGGTTTTACTGTTACCTTGATTGTTAATGGGGATGTAAGCCTTATTCCTTTGGCATCACGTCAAGCGCTACGACGTACAGCTCGCGAGATAGGAACCAACATTCTCAAGCACGGTTCCCCTGATGGATCTGTAAAAATTGACCTTACGGTGGGGCAACATAACGTCATGCTATCCTCAGAGAACGTTATCTCTCGCAACGAACCTGTTTCTTCATCTTTGACTGGGTTAGAATCAATGAAGGCTAGATTTCACGACTTAGGCGGAACATTGTCTTATCAAGATGATGGCGGCGTGTGGAGAATCCAGGTCAGTCTCCCCCTGCCTAAAACTATGTCCAGGGTTTAGTTGCCACTTTAGCTTGTTTACACGTAGCGAAGGAACTATTCATGGTTAAAGTCCTCCTTGTAGATGATGAATCCCTCATTCGTAATATTTTGAGGGATTATCTTTCCTCTGATGAAAGCCTGGAAGTGGTAGGGGAAGCCTCAAATGGCAAGTTGGCGATTTCACAAGCAAGAGCTTTACAACCAGATGTGATTTTGATGGACATGCAGATGCCTCTGATGGACGGTGTTGAGGCAACCCAGTATATTCACCATTCTTTTCCTGATATAAGAATATTGGGGCTGAGCACCTTTGCCACTGATCGCTATGTTGTTGATCTCTTACGAGCCGGTGCGTCAGGTTACCTGGTGAAGGATTCTCTCCCTGAGGAGGTCACCAGCGCAATTCATACCGTTTACGCCGGTGGATCCGTGTTGTCCCCTGAGGTAACCCGTTATGTGGTGCAGGGGCTTGAACAATCGATACCTACTGAGATTTCCCCCGATGAAGAACTCATGTCTCTTCTTACCGCTAAAGAAATAGAGGTTATTGAGCTTCTCGCCCGCGGGTTGAACAATAAAGAGATGGCTGCAGAACTTTTTGTTACTGAATCAACGATTAAAGCGCGTTTTGTGAAAATTATGGAAAAGATGCAGGTACGCGACAGAGTTCAGATTCTGGTTAAAGCTATTGAACACAACCTCATCAACCTAAAAACCTGGTAAATCCATAAATTTACTATTTTTTAACAAGGTCAAGCCCTAGAACAGCTCCAATCGGATAGACCAATTCAGCGAAAGCTGGGGCAAGATTCTCTAGGCTAAGGCTGTTGATACGATGTGTATCTAGTAAAGCGTCAATACCCCAACCCATCACGCTGTACTGCGTTAAAAACCTTGCTAAATTATCGGGTGCCAGACGCGGGCGGCTGAGATTACTGAAAGAAAACTGTTTAACCTGCTCAAATTCCGTCCTACTATAATTTTCAGGAATACTAATAACTGCCTTTGCTGTGTTCTCTAGAACTTCTAATATCTCTCCGCTTTCGCTATTTTCTCCACTACAGCTCCAGATGATACGTGGTTTCCCTTCAACCAATGCGCGCATCGGCTGAAGGCTAATCCTAGCGGGTAGACACGACGCCACAAACGGGTTCATAGGATTCATGAGCAAACACATGGCAACAAAGGTTTCAAGGCTTCCCACTTTGGCGGCTGGCTCCGGGCCTGCGATGATGATATGTTCTGTTGAGCCTTTCTGGTATCGCTGAAGGTTTGCAGTTACTTCCTCTGCCTCAGTTGTAGGGGGAACGCAAAAGGCGGGGAAGCTCTTTGCCACAGCTTCAGGAGCAACAATGACAACTGTTGCTTGGCCACTAGAAATATCAGGATTCTCATCAAAAATTTGAGTAAAGTGCTGTATCCAAGTTTGCACATTCGTTGGGTTCATCACAAATGATGCTAATCCTACCTGCTGATTACTATCCCGTATGATTAGTAGGGGTTGGCTACCTACGACCAAGTTGGTCTGCTCCACAGCAGCTATCACCATAGCTTCTAGATAATTCTCACGAGCGGCAGCAGGCCAGCCAACTGTCATAAAAGTATGCTCTGACCTGTGATCGCTGACAGTAATGAGGGTGTAGTTCTTCGGAGTAAACATAATGGTATTCCTCTTAGGTATTAGTGCCGATAATTAGGGAAGCAAAAACCTGGTTTTCAAAAGAGTCGGCAGCTTTATTGGCTAGTTCCCGTAGAGTATCCGTCTGATTTTCGATATTACGGAGGCGCCTTGTTAATCTATAGATATAGTGAGGGTCATATCGAATAACAGCATCACGAGCCATTACACGAGAGATTTTCTGATCGTTATAAATATTGCTTTCCAGCCGAAGAATTGCTCTCTGAGCAGCAAGTTTCACAGCACTATCCGAAGCTGTTTTAACCGAGTTAAAACGGTCGGCAGGTTCCAGAGGGGCATTGGTGTCATCAACAAGAACAAAAAGATCATCATATGGTGTATCAGCAACGCCAAAGATACCCGCACTTGCATCTAATGCCCGCACACCAGACAAGGTTTCTGCCACCAGCAAGCTACCTAGTAAATGAGGGCTGATTATATCTGTATCGACATTACGGGTCACGGAAATCCTTCGTGAACCCCATTCTACGGGCTGGTTCAAATAGCTAGTGACGCTTCGCTGGATAGGCTGGCCAGCACCTTTCCTCTGACTTATTTTTGCAGTGGCAGCACTATGTGCATGGTGAACTAAACCTAGTTTGGCCAAGGCTCTTTCAACATAACCGAACACTTGTTCAGCAGGGAGCGGGCTAATAATTACTACAACGGACTCGCCCAGCTGATAGTAACGCTGATGGATGTCGGTGAGGGCAGTGGTGGTGGCTCGTTCACGAAGCCCCAAATCACCGCTACCATCATGCCCGTTAGCATAATCAGACCAAAACTGACCGGTAAGGTGTGGCCAAGGAAGAACTCCACCAGGTGCTTTAGCCAGTCTGTGGAAGCGTTCGGTGGCAACTGCTTGAACTTGGTCGTCAAGCTGATGGACTTTAAAGGCAGGAAAGAATACCTGTTCTAGGATTCTATGTAGCGAAATTTTCAAATAAATTGGGTTGCCTGTCTCATAGAACTCGGTGTAGTCCATATGCGTATTACCGCCGAGAATTCCTCCTTCACTTGAAATAGCAGTGCCTCGCTGGTCAGCTGTAGAGGCATGAGAATCCTGGTAAATCATGTGTTCGATAAGGTGAAAGAACCCTTCTTGCCCAGGTTCCTCGTCACGCATACCAGCAGGTACTGCCAAACTGATAGAAAAATTAGTTGCCCTTTGATCATGAACAGCGATAGCACGTAAACCCTCGACTATAAGCTCTTCATGGCCGTGATTTTTCAGGAGTGTACGGTTAAAACTCATAAGAAGTTACCTCCCTTTCATATCTATCGATTAAGATAGTCAGTAGCTAATTCGATGAGAAGCTGAGTGGCTTGAAGATTTGCTCCCGCATAATGGTGCCAGTCATAGGCATGATGAATAAGACGGAAGGCGATGCCCGAATTTAAGTTATTTTCCAGGAAGTCCCCGTACCCTGTGAGAAATCCTTTCTGGAGATTGACCAGTTTCGGTCGCAACCTAGGGTAGAAAGCATATAATTCAGCAAACTCTCCTAGGACCCAGCCAATGTCATATTCTGGTAGGGCGTAACCAACATCTTCGCCGCTTAACAAGGCTCCAGTAACCTGCCTATCTGAGACAAGCCAGCTAATAAAACCTGCGTTCCCGTGCGATACCACCAAGTTTGCACCACAGGTAACGCTCCTCTCCCACTGCCTTAGCTTTTCAAAGTGCTCAGTGACCAGAACTTTGTTGAGGTACTCCCACCCCTCTTCATTCAGCCAGTGGTGGGAGCGTACCGCAGTTCGAGGCAGGTAGGAAGCAGATGGTGTATTTCCTGAGACCGGTAGCTGGTGCACTTCCCGCAGCGCGGATCCCCAAGCCTTTCCTACCATCTGGTAATAGTTCAAGTGGTACTGCCCTTCTGAATCCATCACGCGGGTATAGATTGGTGTATACCCAGTTAGAGGGTAAAAACGTTCTTTGGAACTTCCCTGCCCCCATACCAAAGCTGAAGGTCGTTCTTCTTGAGGCATGAAATGCAGGGTGTTAAAAGGCAGAGATGCTGAATTACCTAAAGTGTGCACCAGCCCTCGCTGTTCGCCAGCAGACCACTTTTCAATCTTTAAAAGACCGGTAGATGATAGTAGGGTCCGCTCGGGCTGACTGGGTGTAGTCTCAGTAAGGATCATGCTGCCCTTTCGTAGGCTGAGCCTAAGCGAGCTACCCGATGCCCTTCAATCATCCGAAGTACAGAAACAAAAGTTGGCGGAACCCAGGCCAAAGCAGTATCGCTTGACTCGCTAGGTCCCGGAACAGGATCGATGACCAGGTAATCAGAAGGCTGACGAAGTTTCCTCAGCACTTCTTGAATCGCAGGATGTTTTATTGACCGAGGGGGGAAGGAAGGGGCTATACAGACCTGCGCTTCTGTAGCAATTGCAGCCAGAAGAGAAGGAGAGTCTGTAATTCCATGCGCTAAGCGTGAAGCATAGTCTAAGGTAGCCGGATAGATTAATATGAGGTCTGCCCACTCAGCTATATCGATGTGCTCAGCAATAATATTATCTGCCCAGATATCATTTTGGATTCGGGAACGTGAGCTTGATTCTATGCCATGTCTTGTCACAAACCGGTATGCAGATTCACGCATGATTATGCGAAAATCCACCTGTGGCATGGTTTTTCTCGCCCATTCAATCCAGTAGGGCATAACCTGAGTTACAGCCGATCCTGTTAGTACTAGCGCCACCTTCGAGTATCCGAAGCCAGGCAGGGAGAAGTCTTCTTGCAGTGGCTCATCTATAGGATTTTTCGGTGCCATAAGATTCCTCTAACTGATAGAATGAATTTGTTTATAGATAGTTGCGGTGCTGGAATTTTGATGTGAGGTTAAAATTCCAGCACCGACCGTTTATTACTTCATCACGAAATACACAAGATAAAAGAATTTCTAAGCACTCATAAACGAATGGTCGCACTTTTTACCAAAACAATTATGCATATATCGTGACCAACCGTCTATTTATTAGCAGCCAGCAGTCAAAGTCAACCCGATAACAACGCCTGCACAGAAAGGGGTAGTTGCGGGTGCATCAGAAGCTGCATCTGCTCCCAGTTCTGCTGAAGCAGCAAAAACGGTATGTGCATCTGCCAGTTCCACAAGGTTTGCATTCTGAGCCATAATCGGTTCTCCTTAAATAAAAAGTAATTAGGGGTTACTTGCAACAGCAAGTCCTAATATAAAAAATTTTGTTTATAGTTAGTTGCGGCGCTGGAAATTACATGAAAAATGAAAATTTTCCCCACCAGTTCTATAATATATTTTGCAAGTCGCTTTCCAGCACCTCTAAGCGTTATTTGTGCTGCGAGGAAAATTGCAAAATAGTTACTTATATTTTTCTAGCAGCCAGTACCCAGAGTTGCACCAACAATGATGCCGACACAAACGGGGCTAGTTGCGGGCGCTTCAGAAGCTGCATCTGCTCCCAGTTCTGCTGAAGTAACAAAAGCGGTATGTGCATCTGCCAGTTCCATAAGATTTGCATTCTGAGCCATGATAGTCTCACTTTCTTTTTGTTGTGTTGTTAGTTATGCCCTTGGGGCTGCGGGGCAAGACTATAAAGTTATAGTTTTTACCCGCTTACTCATACGCTATTGAACGCAGGGAAAGTTGCGTCAATTCCAGCGCTGAGAGTCTCTTGATTCCAGCACTCTTGCAGAGTCTGGTGTGTACACGCAGCGTTTAATAAAGCATCTACAAGCACTCTTGATCGATGTTGGCCAAAGCTAAGACCCTGGTAGGTAGATCGTGTATCATTCGGCTCCGCTGCAATAGCTATATTGGGGCCTACCGGCTGAGCAAAGAGAGAGTATTCCTGATTATCGTTGGCTGTTGCGATCACTTCAAGCTCGCTCAAAGCGGTTACGACATGGCCTCGATCCTTATCTGCTATGTAAACTACAATTCCATCAGAGCGAGGGTATGAAGCTCTGGCCGATAAAGCTTTTACCTGATAGTTAGCACCCAGAAGGCTTAAAATCTCTAAGGTATTTTTCCACGTTTCTAGAGCTTTTTCAGCAGTGTCACATCCGATATACAAGCGGACTAAGCTATCGTGACTCATAATCTGAAGAGGCTGTTCACTCAGAGCTAGCAGGTAACCCGGGGTCGTATTTCTACGCCAGTTGGGAAGAGTAACTCTTACTTTTCCTGGAAGATTAGTGCTTTCTACAAGATAGCTAGGTAAACTAACCTTGAGACCCATAATTTGAATTCTGGTAAGCCCCTCTTGTCTGGAGCTACTCAAGAAATCTGCAAGTTGATAGTGGTTTTGGTGAGGAATGCAGTCAATAAGAGCCTGAGATAAGTCTTGACTGTCGTGAAGACTAACTCCACTCGTCTTCGGATTTTGAAGATGGAAATGAGCATAAATCAAGGCGCCTAGTTGTGATTTGAGCTCCAGCAAGCTGGTGGCTTGGGTTCTTTCCCCATCAACCCTGGCTTTTAGGCGAGACAAATCAATATCAACGCGTTGCTGCACCTCTATTAGGCTTTCTGTAAACCCAGGAAACCTGCTTTCAGTGACTAAGGTCACTTCTTGTCACTCCTTTCAAATCCTAAGATTTGTGTGTACTTCTGGGGTTCTAGAAGAATTCGACGACCAATGCCTGCAGCCGCTCTTTCGATTCCCGGCAACTTAGCAACCGAAGAAGCTCTAGCGATTGTTCGATCAATTAGATGCCATCCTAAAAAGGCAACGGACCGTGAGGCTAATGCATGATAGTCATCATCGTGACGTTCTTGGCAGTATGCTTCCCACATCACTTGTATGTTAGGAACTAGATGCCCTATCCGTTCTGCAATCCGCTGATTCGCGGATTCCTCGCTGAACTGTTGCGGAGGCTCCTCTGCTCCACCGCGAGTAGTTACGGTGTCAAGCACACCACGGTATATCCATTCGCCTGCAAAGGTTCCAAGGTCCCGAGCAGGATCCCCTACACCAAATTCTTCCCAGTCCAGCAGATTGAGTTGGTTTTGATGCATCTGGTATTGGTCCAGTCGCAGGTCACCATGCACAGGTGAAACGCTATGATTTTCTTCAGCAGCTTTTAGTGCCACTGCGCAATCTACTAACTCTTGATCCTGCTGGAGTTTACTCCACAGAGAAATTTCAGCTAAAGAAAAAGCAGTCAGCCGTTGATATGAGATTCCTTGCTTTAGCATCTGTACAGGTGGGGATGGATGAGCTACCTCTTGCAAGTTATCCGTTGGTCCCGCATGGAGCTTGGCCAAAGAGCTACCTACTTGCCGTGAAAAACTATCAGGAATAGTCTCGTCAACAAGAAGCTTTGCTAGGCTCTCGCCGTTGCAGTACTCAAAAGCAAGTAAGCCAGATGGGCGGTGAGAAGCTAATAACTTTGGTGAGTTCGGCACATTCGTTGGATTACTATCAGAAAACTTCGCGAAATTAACCGAACGATCGAATGCATAAGGTCCAGCGATAGTCTTATTTACCTGTTTGAGAAAAACCTTGTCGCCATCATCAAAAGTCAATATCCATGACTTATTACGGCCCCGAAAGCTAGGGCTAGAAACTGCTTGAACCCTGCCGTAATAATCTTCAGGCAGCAGCTTCTGCACATGCTGTCTAACATCTGAATCAAGTTCAGTAGTTTTCTGATCTGATCCATGGTGTATGCTCATCGCTGTTCTCTTTCCATTAGGTAAGTTGGTTACCCCGCCCACCATTAAACTTCTACCGATTTAGAAGAAGAGGGTTACTACCGCGTAGCCCACACCGCCGCCGATCAAGGCCAGCACCACGCTACGAGCCCAGCGGCCAACCGGTGAGGTGCCTTTGGAAGCAGCAATATAGGTGGTTTCGGTCTTGTGAGTAGTCATGTTATTTTTCCTTTCAATGATGATGGGCAAGTAATCCCAGAGGATGAATCGGACAAAAGCCCGGCTTTAAGCCACGTTGTCTGAGGCAAATGATCGTTGCAGTGAAACCTTAGAACCGGTTCGCAAAGCATTGTTGCTGTACACACGGGTTGCTATCCAGAACAGTAGTGGGATAGTTATCGCAGCAATACCAGCAGCGACCACCATTTCCCAGGTCTGTACGCCGTCTAGGCCAAAGCGGATAGGCATCAGGTAAGAAGAGAAAAGCGGGACGAAGGACAACCCCTTAAGCCAAGTCTCTTCAAGATAGGTGGGTGTAAGATACAGGGCGACGACCAGCAGAACCATCTGTAAAACCGACAGGGGCATCACTGCTGCACTTAGGTCTTCCTGCCGAGAAACCGTTGAAGCCAGAATCGTGTTCATGGTTGCAAAAATCATGTAGCCCAGCAAGAACCATACAAGGAACCATAGAAGAACTGCACCTACTTCAAGCTCTAACAGTAACCATCCGTCCACTATGGTGAAACCCAGCAGGCCAGTGCCGCCGATGAGAAGTAGCTGGACCAGCGTTATTGCTCCGATACCGATCATCTTTCCGGCCAACAGAGGCACAACACCGATTTTGGTGAGGAGGATTTCGACGACCCTCGATGACTTCTCTTCAACAACACCAGAGGTCAGGCTCTGGGATGAGTACACCAGAGAGCTAAGTAAGGCGCTGACCATCGCTGTAGCAAAAAGCAGGCGGGCATCTAGCTGGAAACTAGTATCCCCTATTTTCTCCCCTAAGAGCCAACCGCCAACGCCTGCGCCAACACCCGCGGTAAGGGCAAGCAAGCCAGTGACTAACAGGATGGTCTTATTCTTGGTACGGGTAAGAACTTCACGTCTAATAACGATTAACATTTCTTGGAAAGCAGTACTCACTGTTATTTCACCTACTTCATGCTGGGTAATTTGCTGAGTCATACATTTGGCCTTCATCGTGATTTACCTGCCGTTTCAAGCTCTGTTTCGAGAACAGGGGTGATACTGCGACCCGATGAGATATAATCCTGCGATAAGAGTGCGCCTAAGGACCGCTGCACTGGTTCAATACTGCGCAGCCCCCCGAATCGTGTCGCAGTTTCAAGTACACCCTGGGGAATGGTTGCTTCTCTGCCTTCAACGGTAATAAAAACTGATAACTGGTTGCTCATCTTGAATTCGATATGGAAGGAAGCAACCAATGACAGTTCGGCAACAAATTCTCCAGCTGGACGGTCAAACTTTAGTTCCCACCGGGTCTGGTCGGTATTTTGTAACTCTGAGACAGCACCGTCCGCCATCACTCTGCCGCGATCAAGTACGCAGACGCGGTCGCACAGGCGCTCAACAAGCTCCAGCTGATGCGATGAAAACAAGATGCCCACACCCTGAGCTGCCTGTTGCTGGATAAGACCAGCCATCGTATCTACCGCTAGAGGGTCAAGCCCTGAGAAGGGTTCATCAAGCACCAACAGTTCTGGGTTACCGACCAACGAAACAGCTAGCTGAACTCGCTGTTGGTTACCTAGCGACAGGTCTTGGGTGAGAGTTTTCTCATGACCAGATAGGCCCAGCGTGGCGATAAGTTCGTCAGCTTTTTCCTTCGCCTGTCCCAGGGTTTTCCCTTCAAGTAGAGCAAAGTGAACAATCTGATCTTTGACACTCATCTGGGGGTACAGACCCCGCTCTTCCGGCATGTAACCAATCGACCTGCGGTTCTCGGTTGAGATAGGCTCCCCGTCCCAGGTGATATACCCGCCGGTGGGGTTAAGCATTCCTAGAATGAGTCGCATGGTGGTGGTTTTACCTGCGCCGTTGCCACCGATGAAACCAACAATTTCACCGCGGCGGACGCCAAAATCTACATCCTGCAGCACCTTGTGGTCACCGAAGCTGCGGCTAATCCCGTGAAGTTTGAGACCGTTCATTGCGCACCTCGCTTTTCTTTCTCTTGCGCCTTCACTAAAGACTCTAGTGAGGCGTTAGAGCTTGCCACATATACTTTCGTACAGTTCTGGGGTAGACGATAGTTCACACATTTGCGTG
>JAXFPK010000160.1:0-12746 GCA_034179845.1 Rothia sp. (in: high G+C Gram-positive bacteria)
ATGGCACAGCCTTTAAACGATACCCACCACCAGCAGTTAGCTCATCAAGCTATCCAGCTCGTTGCTGATTGGGTTGAAGAAGCGCAGAATGTCCCGGCCGACCCTGCAGCGCAGAAGCTAGCTGGCGTCCTTAAAGACCCGAAAGGACTTGACTTCACCGTAGGTTTCGTCGATGGCGTAGTACGCCCCGAAGACCAGGCCGTTGCCGGTAAAAACCTGGGCCGTATTGCCCCTATCGTCCCCTCCTTTCTGCCCTGGTATATGAAGAGTGCGGTAGGGCTAGGTGGCAAGCTGGCGGCTCAAGCTAGCTGGCCCACGGTGCCTGTGGCCCGCGCAGTTCTGCGTCAGATGGTCGGCCACCTCATCGTTGATGCCCGCGATGAAAAGCTGGGCCCTGCCATTAAGCACCTCACCTCAACCGGTAATAAGCTCAACATCAACCTGCTAGGTGAAGCCGTGCTGGGGGACTGCGAAGCGGAGCGCCGCCTGAGCGAAACCAAGCGTCTGCTGGCCCGCGATGATGTCGACTATGTCTCCATCAAGGTTTCCTCAGTATCAGGCCCGCACTCCCACTGGGCTTTTGAGGAAGTAGTGGACGAGGCTGTCCGGCGCCTCACCCCGCTGTATGAGCTGGCTGCCAGTTCTCCTGCCCAGAAGTTCATCAACCTGGACATGGAAGAATACAAAGACCTGGATATGACTATCGAGGTCTTCACCAAGATCCTTGACCAACCCCACCTGAAAAACCTTGAAGCTGGTATCGTACTCCAGGCCTACCTGCCTGACACCCTGGCAGCTATGCAGCGCCTCCAAGAGTGGGCCGCTCAGCGCCGGGAGGCTGGTGGGGCCCGCATCAAGGTGCGCCTGGTTAAGGGCGCTAATCTCTCTATGGAGAAGGTCGAAGCTGCCCTGCACGGCTGGCCCCTAACCACCTGCCACTCCAAACAGGAGACAGATACTAACTACAAGTGCATCCTCAACTACGCCTTGCATCCTGAGCGCACTAAGAACGTCCGTCTGGGTATTGCCGGGCATAACCTTTTTGATGTTGCTTTTGCCCTGCTGCTGGCTGAAGATCGCGGTGTGGAGAAGGATGTCGAGTTTGAGATGCTCATCGGTATGGCCTCCCAGCAAGCTGAGGTGATTCGCCGCCGGGTCGGCCACCTGCTGCTCTACACTCCTGTGGTGCGCCCCGAAGAGTTCGATGTGGCTATCTCTTACCTGGTGCGCCGCCTGGAAAAAAACGCTTCGAGTGAGAACTTCATGAGCGCGGTCTTCAACCTGGGTTCTTCTCCTGCCCTTTTTGAGCGTGAAAAAACCCGCTTCTTGTCCTCTCTCAGCGAGGTCACCGACCAGGTGCTACCGCCGCAGCGCACCCAGAATCGTCTAGAAGAAACAGAAGAGACGGTTTTTAAGCCCGCTCAGGGAACCTTTGAAAATACTCCCGATACTGACCCAGCTCTGGCTGCTAACCGTAAGTGGGGCCGCGCCATCTTAGAGCGTTCAAAGACCACCCAGCTTGGTATCGAAACCCTGGCTGCCCACGAGCTGGGTTCTGGTGAGGACGCCCAAACCCTGCTTGCTGAGACCAGAGTAGCTAGCGAGGCATGGGGTGCCCGCCCTGCCTCAGAGCGTGCTGAGATTCTGCGTAAGGTAGCGGTAGCTTTGGCTATGAGCCGCGGGGATTTGCTAGAAATTATGGCTTATGAGGCCGGTAAGACCCTGGACCAGGGTGACGTTGAAGTTTCAGAAGCCGTTGACTTCGCCTACTACTACGCCATGCTGGCAGAGCGCCTGGATTCGGTAGACGGTGCCCGCCACCAGCCGGTTAAGCTTACTCTGGTGATTCCTCCCTGGAATTTTCCGACTGCAATTCCTGTCGGTGGTGTTATTGCTGCCCTGGCGGCAGGTTCAGCCGTCATCTTCAAACCTGCCTCCAATACTGCCCGTACTGGTGCCTTGCTTGCTGAGATACTCTGGGGCGCAGGTGTTCCCCGTGAGGTTTTGCGCCTGGTTAAGGTCACGGACCGCGAGGCTGGTCGGCAGTTCATTGCCCACCCGGTCGTTGACCGCCTGATTCTGACTGGTGGCTACGAGACCGCTGAGCTCTTCCGATCCTGGCGGAAAGATTTGCCCCTCTTCGGCGAGACCTCAGGTAAGAACTCTATTATCGTCACCCCTAACGCTGATCTCGACTTGGCGGTCAAGGACGTCGTCTCTTCGGCTTTCGGCCATGCAGGCCAGAAATGCTCAGCGGCTTCCACCGTGATTTTGGTGGGTTCAGTAGGGGAGTCTAAGCGCTTCTACAACCAGCTGGTTGATGCCGTAAAGTCCCTGCACGTTGCCTACCCTCATGATATCGAATCTGAGATGGGCCCTCTGATTGAGGAGCCAGAGGGCAAACTCAAGCGCGGTCTGACTACCCTGGGCGAGAGTGAAACCTGGGTTATCAAACCCGAGCAGCTGGATGAGACTGGTCGGCTCTGGTCGCCCGGCGTGCGGGCAGGCGTCAAACCCGGCAGTGAATACCACCTGACCGAATACTTTGGCCCCATTCTGGGTGTTATGAAGGCGGCCAGTTTGGAGGAAGCTATCGAGCTGCAGAACGCCACCGACTACGGTCTAACGGCTGGTCTGCATTCTCTGGACGCCGGGGAGCTGGAACTCTGGCTCTCTAAGGTTCAGGCCGGTAACCTTTATATCAACCGTGGCATCACCGGCGCTATCGTGCAGCGCCAGCCCTTTGGTGGCTGGAAGAAATCAACTGTGGGTTCTGGTGCTAAGGCTGGTGGGCCTAACTACCTGGTCGCCCTTTCTGACTGGGAGACCGCAGAATCCACCGCCACCACCGCCCCCTCACAGGCGGGCGTCCGCTCCATTCTTGCTGCCCTGGGCGAACCCACCGCCGCTCATGATGGCTCTCTCGATATGCTGGCCCGCGCGGCAAGCTCCGACGCTGAGGCCTGGGCCACCGAGTTTGGTGTGGGGCATGACCCCAGCCAGCTGGGCGTTGAACGCAACATCCTGCGCTACCTACCCATCACTGTTCAGGTACGCCTGGACGAGAATGGTGACCGTAACCGGGCCCTGCGCGTACTCCTTGCAGGGGTGGCAGCCGGTGCAAGTATTGAGTTCTCCACAGGCCAGAGCATGCCGGTAGCTATCGCCGGTGCCCTACGCGGGGCAGGCATCACCCTGCTTGAACAGAGCGACGCCGCCTACCGGGCATCGCTGGCCAAAATCGCCAAGACCCCCTCCCAGCAGCTTGAGGGGACCGCACTGGAAGGTGCCCGCATACGTTACATCGGTAATGATGCCGCTAGCGTTTATGAGGCGCTTGATGGTCGCCCCGATATTGCGGTCTACTTCCAGCCTGTGACCGAAGCAGGTCGCATTGAAATGCTACCTTTCCTACGTGAACAGGCTGTTTCTATCACTGCCCACCGGTTTGGTAACCCTTACAGGTTCTCTGAGGGTGTCATATAATTATTAGGTAAGAGCCCTTCTCCCTCGTTGGTGCTCTCTCGTCGAGTTTCACGCGCCTCGATGGCACTGCCCCACAAGTCCCATAAGAGAAAAGGACACCTCCGATGAGCAATGTTCCTGCAGAACTCAAGTACACCAAAGAACACGAGTGGGTCGGCGAGCTCACTGCTGATGGCACCGTCCGTATCGGTGTCACCGACCATGCACAAAACGAACTGGGCGATGTCGTCTACGTTGATTTGCCTGAGGTCGGTGAAACTATCGCCGCAGAGACCACCTTCGGCGAAATTGAATCCACCAAGAGCGTCTCAGACCTCTTTGCCCCTCTTGCTGGTGAGATTGTTGCCGTCAATGAAGACCTAGAGAATTCCCCTGAAATTGTGAACTCTGACCCCTACGGTGCGGGCTGGCTGATTGAAGTTCGCCCCAGCGATACCGCAGATCTTGAGGGTCTACTGTCAGCAGCTGACTACGAGGCAGAAATTGCCTAAACCCCGGTAACGTCAGAGCTGCTAGATGCTCAGGGCTGTCTTTTTACCCAAAAAGACAGCCCTTTAGCTTTGGGTAAAAACAGGAGAAATTGGTGGGAGAACACGGTAGGAACCGGGCAGAATAGAGGGTGAGTGGCTAAGATTAAACGAACGGTTCACTGTTTACCATTTCGTGACCTTGAACTGTTACTCTACACATCACACATACACCAGGGCGAGAACCCAGCCGCCCAAGGACAGAAGGACGAGACTCTATGGCCCAGCACGAAGCCCACCCACCCACAACTACTATCGCCATGGCAGCCCTGGGCGTATCTCAGTCCCATAACCCCACTGCCGAAGAACGTGACCTGTTGGCAACCCTGCCCGCCGGTTCTGCCGTCCTCATTGGGCTAGAAGGCCAGTTCAAGGGCGCCCGCTTCCTGCTGAGCCCCAGAACTGATGAAAATGGGGCAGATTTGCCCATCATCGCAGGCCGTAGCGCTGACTCAGACATTTACCTGGATGACGTGACCGTCTCCCGCCGCCACGCCCTCTTCATTCCCAATGCTGGAAGCTTTATCCTCACCGACGCTGATTCCCTCAACGGCACCTACGTGAATAAGGACCGCGTTGATGAGGCCTACCTGCGTAATGGCGATGAGATTTACATTGGCAAATTCCATTTTGCCTTCTACCAGGGCCAGGGGTAGCAGCTATGGCTCAGGCTCCCTCTGCTGAAACTGCTGGGGTAAAGAATAAGACCATCGGCCAGGTGCTCAGCGCCTTGGAGGGCGAATTTGAGGGTATTAGTGCCTCAAAAATTCGCTTTCTTGAAGATAAAGGTCTGGTGAGCCCGCAGCGTACCAATACTGGTTACCGTAAGTATTCGGAAGAAGATATTGAGCGTCTGCGCTTTGTGTTGCAGCTACAACGGGACCAGTACCTGCCGCTGAAGGTGATTCGTCAGCGTCTAGCTGATATTGATGCGGGGGTGGCCCCTGCCCCCGGTTCCGAACCTGCCAGTGAGCAGGGTAGCGGTGCGGACGCGTCCGCGCGGCCGGGTGCTGATGAGCTGGGCAGTGCCCGCCCAGCATCGCCTGTAGAGCAGGCACGCACCTATACTTTGCGTGAGTTGGGCCAGGAGGCTGGGGTGGATATGCCCCTGCTGCGTGAGCTGATGAATTACGGCTTACTGGCTGAGAATAAAGAAGCCTATGACCAGTACGATGTGGCTGTCACGAAGGTGAGTAACCAGCTCACTGCCCACGGCCTGCACCCCCGCCATTTGCGGGCTTTCCGTGCTGCTGCTGACCGTGAAGTTGATCTGGTAGAAACTGCGGTGGGCCCCTTGGCTTTGCGTAAGGATGATGAGTCCCAGGCGCGCGCTGCAGAGCTTGCCGGTGATATCGCCCAGCTTTTGTTGCGTCTACATATGGCCCTGGTCGCTGGTAGCATGCCGAGTTTCGACTAGCTCTGTGTGCTTTCAGGTGAGGGGCGCTGGGTGAATGTGCCCTGTCTTAATGACTAGAGCCATGTTAAAACGCCGGTGCTCCTGCCTGCCGATTAACCGGCAAAAGGGGTGTTGGGCGGGTAGGATAAGAGAGTCCATGATCAGTTCAAGGGAAGGAACCTCAAACCGTGACACAGCATAACGGTGACCCTAGCGCCCCCGCTGCGCTTCGAGGCGTACCTGCCCCCATGGATCAGCCCCTGCTGGGTATTGAAGATGTCATGCCCCGCACCTCTCCGGTGGGTGAGCAGGGCGTATTGTTTGATGACCCGGTTTCTCTGGTTGATGAGAACCTGGGCTACCGCGGCCCTACCGCTTGTAAGGCTGCGGGGATTACCTACCGCCAGTTGGACTACTGGGCGCGCACGCACCTGGTGGAGCCGACCGTCCGCTCTGCCAAGGGTTCTGGGTCTCAGCGTCTTTATTCTTTTCGCGATGTTCTAGTGCTCAAGATTGTCAAGAGCCTGCTCGATACTGGTGTTTCTTTGCAGCAGATTCGTACATCGGTTAATCACCTGCGTTCTCGTGGTGTTGAAGATTTGGCTGGTATTACCCTCATGTCTGATGGTGCCTCGGTCTATGAGTGCACTTCGGCCTCTGAGGTGATTGATTTGGTGCAGGCCGGTCAGGGTGTCTTTGGTATCGCTATCGGCCGGGTTTGGCGTGAACTTGAGGTGTCTTTGAGCGAGCTGCCCGGCGAGAATACTGCCCAGGAGGTGCAGCAAGAGGCTGAGGTTCATGATGAGCTTTCAGCCCGCCGAGCCCGTAAGGCTGGCGCCTAAAGAGCTATAGAATGTACCCCGCCTTCGCAGGATGCGAGGGCGGGGGTTTCTTGTGTGCAGGTCGAGGTGTGTGGGGTTTTTAGTTGTTGTCTGCTGCTTCCTGGTCAACTGATTCTAGGAGTCCCGCTAAGAGGGTGGAGAAGAGGTGGGCAAGGTCTTGGGCTTCTTCTTCGGGCCAGTAGTGCACAGGGTAGGCTGAGCCTTGAATCTGTTGTAGCAGGTGGGTTTCCGGCAGCATGGTGTCTGCGACGAGATCGCCGAAGAGCACTTTCATTTCTTCGATGCGGTAGTCGTGTTCGGGGTCCCCTGGGCGCACCTTGTTGATGACGACGGAGGCTGATTCGACGGCGTACTGGGTGTTAGCTTCAAAGCGGGCAATGGCGCGTAGGGTGCGTTCGGAGCCAGCAACGGAGAAGAGCGAGGGTTCTGCAACGGAAAGGACGCGGCCAGAGGCTGCCCAGGCCATTTCGGTGAGTCGGCCCAGAATGGGCGGGCAGTCGATGAGAATGAGGTCGAAGCTTTCCTGTACGGGTTCAAGGAGCTCTGAGAGGCGGGGGAGTAGGGTGGCTGAATCGAGGCCTTCTAGGGCTGTGAGGCGGGCGGATGCGCGCCCTACCCAGGTGCCAGCGTCCAGGCCGGTGCGTGAGGCGTTGCCTAGGCTGCCTAGGGTGGCCCAGGAGGCGGGGACGATTTCCTCTGCTAGGGAGTAGTCAGATGGTGCCAGGAGGAGTGTGCCCATGTCGGTGCCTTCGGTGGGGGTCACACCTAGGCCGGTGGAGGCATCTCCGTGAGGGTCTAGGTCGATGATGAGGGTTCGTAGGCCGCTGGCTTGAGCTGCTGATGCTAGCCCGAGTACGACTGATGTTTTGCCGACGCCGCCCTTTAGGCTGCTAATACTTACCACGCTGCTCATTGCTAGGGAAGCCTCTCGAATTTTGTGGGTACACACTGACTTTCTATGCTACCGAAGAGGGTGGGTGCCTAGCTCTTGGTGGTGGGAAAAGTCGGGCAAGCTCACACTTACCAACCCAAGTATTTGTGATGATGCTCATAATAAAATCTTTTCATTACGACCCCACTAGAAAAAATGAAGCAAAACCAAGCGCGTGAGGGCATCTAAAGATATATTATGATGTGTTCACACACGAATTGTGGCTTAGCCTCATCGCACCCTCAAGTGTTGGGTGGGGCAGAACGGAAGAAAATGTTTTCAAAGATTCTGGTCGCTAACCGCGGCGAAATCGCAATCCGCGCCTACCGCGCGGCCTACGAGCTCGGTGCTAAGACCGTTGGTGTCTTCCCCTACGAAGACCGCCACTCCATTCACCGTCAGCAGGCTGATGAGGCCTACCCGATTGGTGAAGAGGGCCATCCCGTCCGCGCCTACCTCGATGTTGAGGAAATCATTCGCGTCGCCAAAGATGCCGGCGCCGATGCTATCTACCCGGGCTACGGCTTCCTCTCGGAGAACTCCGGCCTAGCCCGCGCCGCTGCGGACGCTGGCATCACCTTCATCGGCCCCCCGCCGGAGGTTCTGGACCTAGCCGGCAACAAGGTTGAGGCTCTTAAGGCTGCCCGCCGTGCAGGTATCCCGGTGCTCAAGTCCACCGAACCCAGTGCGGATGTCGATAAGCTCCTTGCTGAAGCCGAAGAAATTGGCTTCCCCATCTTTGTCAAGGCTGTCGCCGGTGGTGGTGGCCGCGGTATGCGCCGCGTCGAAAAGCGCGAAGACCTACGTTCAGCTATGGAAGCTGCAATGCGTGAGGCCGACACCGCTTTCGGTGACCCCACCGTATTCCTGGAGCAGGCTGTACTGCGCCCCCGCCACATTGAGGTCCAGATTCTGGCCGACAATGAAGGCAACATTGTGCACCTCTTCGAGCGTGACTGCTCCTTGCAGCGTCGTCACCAGAAGGTCGTCGAAATTGCTCCTGCCCCCAACCTCGACGAAGAGATCCGTCAGGCTCTCTTCCGCGACGCAGTCAAGTTCGCTAAGGAACTGGGCTACGTTAACGCCGGTACCGTCGAATTCTTGGTCGACACCGCCGGTGAGCGCGCAGGTCAGCACGTCTTCATCGAAATGAACCCCCGTATCCAGGTTGAGCACACCGTGACTGAAGAAGTCACCGATATTGACCTGGTACAGGCACAGATGCGCATTGCTGCCGGTGAGACCCTAGAGGACCTAGGCATCCGCCAGGACGAGCTGCGTGTACGCGGCTTCGCTCTGCAGTCCCGTATCACCACTGAGGATCCTGCAAACGGCTTCCGCCCCGACGTTGGAAAGGTTACCTACTACCGTTCAGCCGGTGGTTCAGGCATCCGTCTAGATGGCGGTACCGTCTACAGCGGTGCACAGATTTCACCTCACTTTGACTCCATGCTGGTCAAGCTCACCTGCCGCGGCCGCACCTTCGAGGACGCCGTACAGCGTGCCTCCCGTGCACTGGCTGAATTCCGTATTCGCGGTGTTGCCACCAACATCCCCTTCGTCAAGGCTGTTCTTGAGGACCCGACCTTCCGCGCCGGTGACGTCTCAACCCCCTTCATCGATGAGCACCCCGAACTGCTGACCAAGAAGCCCGGTGCAGACCGCGGCACCAAGGCCCTGCAGTACCTGGCTAACGTCACCGTGAACAAGCCTAACGGTGAGCGCATCGAGGGTATCGACCCCCGCACCAAGCTGCCGCACTTCCCTGGCGATAAGACCGAAGAGCCCTTCCGCTCACCCTTTGACCCTTCAGATCACGAATTCCCCTCAGGCTGGCGTCAGCGCCTACTGGAGCTAGGCCCTGAAGGTTTTGCCAAGGCTGTACGCGACACCAAGGAAGTATTGATTACCGATACCACCTTCCGTGACGCCCACCAGTCACTGCTGGCAACCCGTGTGCGTACCCGCGACCTGCTCGCGGCAGCACCGGCAGTAGCTTACGTTACCCCCGAGCTTTTCTCTGTTGAGGCATGGGGTGGTGCAACCTACGACGTTGCCCTCCGCTTCTTGAGCGAAGACCCCTGGGAGCGCCTGGCTCACCTGCGTGCAGCCATGCCCAACCTGCCTATCCAGATGCTTCTGCGCGGCCGTAACACCGTGGGCTACACCCCGTACCCCACCGAGGTTACCGATGCATTCGTGAAGGAAGCTGCTGAAACCGGCGTTGATATCTTCCGTATCTTCGACTCCCTCAACGACGTTTCCCAGATGACCCCGGCTATTAAGGCTGTTTGTGCCACCGGTACAGCTGTTGCTGAAGTAGCTATCTGCTACACCGGCGACATGCTAGACCCCAACGAGCAGACCTACACCCTGGATTACTACCTGAACCTGGCTGACCAGGTGGTAGAGGCCGGTGCCCACATCCTGGCTATTAAGGACATGGCTGGTCTGCTGCGTCCTGAGGCTGCACGCCGTCTGATCACCGCCCTGCGCGAGCGATTCGATCTGCCGGTGCACCTGCACACCCACGACACCGCAGGCGGCCAGGTCGGTACCTTGCTCGCTGCTGTTGAAGCTGGCGTGGACGTTGTTGACGTGGCTTCTGCTTCCATGGCAGGTACCACCTCACAGCCTTCATTCTCAGCTCTTGTTGGTGCCCTGCAGTACACTGACCGTGCACCTTCTATCTCACTGGAAGCTGCTTGCGCAATGGAACCCTACTGGGAGGCCGTCCGTAGCATCTACAAGCCCTTTGAGATGGGTCTTTCTTCACCGACCGGTCGCGTCTACTCACACGAGATTCCTGGCGGTCAGCTCTCCAACCTGCGTGCTCAGGCAACTGCCCTGGGCCTGGGTGAGCGCTTTGAAGACATCGAAGACATGTACGCAGCCGCTGACCGTATGCTCGGCCACATCGTCAAGGTAACCCCCTCATCTAAGGTGGTTGGCGACCTGGCCCTGCAGCTGGTCGGTATGGGTGTTTCACCTGAGGACTTCGAGAAGGATCCCCAGAACTTCGATATTCCTGACTCCGTTATTGGCTTCCTCAACGGTGAGCTTGGCACCCCGCCTGCTGGCTGGCCTGAGCCTTTCCGTACTCGTGCACTGGAAGGTCGCAAGCTTGCTAAGCCCAGCGTCAACGACCTGTCAGACGAGGATCTGAAGGAGCTCAACAGCGACTCAGCAACCCGTCGCTCCGCACTGAACCGCCTCCTCTTCGCTGGCCCCACCCGCGACTTCGAGAAGGCTTGCGAGGAGTACGGTGACCTCTCCATCCTGCACACCCGTGACTTCCTCTACGGTATGGTCCTCAAGCGTGAGCACGTGATTTCCCTGGGTAAGGGTGTTCGTCTCATTGCTACCTTGAAGGCTATCTCTGAGCCGGACGAAAAGGGTATGCGTGAGGTTATCTGCACCCTCAACGGCCAGTCGCGTACCGTGAAGGTTCGTGACAACTCTGTAGAGTCCAATGTCAAGGAAGCTGAGAAGGCAGACGCTTCTAACCCCGGTCACATTGCAGCGCCCTTCGCTGGTGGCGTCTCTATCTCCGTCAAGCCTGGTGATGAGATTTCAGCAGGTGACCAGGTGGCCACCATTGAGGCTATGAAGATGGAAGCCTCCATCACCTCAACCGTCTCAGGTACTGTTGAGCGCATCGTTTACAACGATGTTGCTCAGGTAGCTGGTGGTGACCTACTGATTGTGGTCAACGTCAAGTAACCCTCTATCAGGGCTAGACAAGGGGCGGACGCTCGCACCCGGCTTATAGAAGCTGGGGCGGGCATCCGCCTCTCTTTTTATCTTAATAGACTCAATAGAGAGGTGAAGGGACCAGAAAAATGACGATTGTAGGTGTGGGCTACAAGGACTACGGGAGGAATCTGGTCCCTACCTGTAGGCTAGGAAGCATGAACGTAACTCACCTGTTAATCATTGGTTTTGGCGCGATTCTCTTGCTGCTGGGCGTGCTGGCCCCGCAAGGTGGCTGGAACATCTATGTGATGGCTCTTGGCTTCTTACATATCGTGGTCGGTAACCTGCTGGTTTTTCGCCAGATGCAGAAAAACTTCCGCGCTAAGGCAGAGCCTACAGTACAGGCACCTGCGCACCGTTAAGACAGACTGACCCATAGACGAAAGGTAAGCCCCATGAGCTCACCCCGCCACTACGACCTCATTATTATCGGATCCGGGTCCGGTAACTCCTTACCCAACGAGGACTACGAGGGCAAGAAAATTGCCCTGATTGACGGCGGCCGCTTTGGCGGTACCTGCCTTAACGTGGGCTGTATTCCTACCAAGATGTACGTCTACCCGGCCTCTGTTGTTGCCCGGGCCAAGGAGGCTGCCAGCCTAGGGGTCGAACTTGAGCACCAACACACCGCCTGGCGGCAGATTCGCGACCGAATCTTCGGCCGTATCGACTCCATCAGCGAGGGTGGTTTAGAGTGGCGCAAGTCTTTAGAGGCGGTGGATGTTTACCAGGAGTACGCTAAGCTCACTGGAACTCATAGCCTGGTGACCGTATCGGGTATTGAGCTAACTGCCGACCAGCTGGTTCTGGCTGCTGGTTCCCGTGTGACCTTACCAGAGGTACCCGGTATTGACCTGCCCCAGGTGCACACCTCTGATACGGTGATGCGCATTGATGAGCTGCCTGAGCGTGTGGTGGTCATTGGTGGCGGTTTTATTGCTAGCGAATTTGCCCATGTTTTCTCTGGTCTAGGTTCCCAGGTCACTCAGGCGGTCCGTTCAGACCGTCTCTTGCGTAGCCACGATGATACTATTGCCGAGATTTTTACCCGTGAGGCTGCCCGTCAGTGGGATTTACGTATTAACCACGGTTTGAAGTCCATTGAGCCTGCTGACGATGGTACGGTGACTGTGGTGTTTGAGGACGCCGGTGAGCAGGTGAAGGTGCCAGCAGATCTGGTTTTAGTGGCGACCGGTCGCACCCCTAATTCCGACACCCTTGAGGCTGCCACCTACTTTGATGTGGATGAGCGGGGCCTAATACAGGTGGATGACTATCAGCGGGTGCTCTCTGGTGGTCAGCCGGTTAAGGGCGTCTGGGCTTTGGGTGATGTGAGTTCACCCTACCAGCTCAAGCATGTGGCCAATGCTGAGATGCGCACTGTTCAGTGGAACATTGTGCACCCTGAGCAGTTGCGGGCTACTGATCACCGTTATGTGCCCGCGGCAGTTTTCACTCACCCGCCTATCGCTGCGGTTGGCTTGACTGAAACCCAGGCGAGGGAGCAGGCTGAGGCTGAAGGCTATGAGGTAACGGTCAAGGAGCAGAAGTTTGGCGATGTAGCTTACGGCTGGGCTATGGGCGATAGCGAAGGT
Source organism: Rothia sp. (in: high G+C Gram-positive bacteria) (assembly GCA_034179845.1). Taxonomy (GTDB): domain Bacteria; phylum Actinomycetota; class Actinomycetes; order Actinomycetales; family Micrococcaceae; genus Rothia. Next base: position 12,534 of record JAXFPK010000160.1, read on the forward strand.
GTCTGCAAGCTCATTGCCCGTAAAGATACCGGTGAGCTGCTGGGGGCTCATCTCATTGGTGAGGATTCCCCTAACCTGATTCAGCCTCTGATTCAGGCTATGAGTTTTGGGCTTTCAGCTGGTGATATGGCCCGTGGCCAGTATTGGATTCACCCGGCTCTGACCGAGGTAGTCGAGAATGCCCTGCTGGGCCTTGACCTGGATTAACTGTCT
>JAXFPK010000022.1:0-4744 GCA_034179845.1 Rothia sp. (in: high G+C Gram-positive bacteria)
AAAAAATGAGCTAATTTGCTCAAAAAACTCAAGCATGGGGACAAGCCTGAAATTTTCCGTAAAAAAATTTTTTTGGTAAACAAGATACCCTTGATAAGGGAGAATATAATTCCTTCACGAGGAAAGTAGCAGCTTTGTCCCCAGACTGCCTTGTTTTGTCCCCCAAAAGTCCTATAAAGTTTTCAACCGAACCACGAAGAGCTCACCCCAAGCTCACAGGCTCCACCCCAGGAGCTGTGCGACCCCGCCCAGGGTTCACCCCAGATTCCCCACGAATCTACCCCTGACTCTCCCCAAGAGTCTCCCGCCCCAAACAAATACACACGAAAGAGAACCCAAACCATGCTTTCTGTATCCCGCCGCAACTTTCTCTCCCTGACCGCCGCAACCGCTGTAGCCACGGCCCTTGCTACCCAAGCAGCCCATGCAAACACCGGAACTGTACTCAACGGCAATGGCCTGGACTCAGGCGTCCTGCGTTTTACCCCCCTAGCAGACGTCACCTACACCTCCCCCTTCGCCCAGGCTTTCACTGACGCTCAATTCTTCACCCCCCTAGGCGCCACAACCTCTGACGCCCTCGTTGAAGCAACCTTTACCACCTCGCGTCCTGCCGCTGGTAGCGTATACACTCGCGTTATTGCCCGCCGCAAAGCAACCGGTCGTGACTACTACACCGCGATGCTCTCCATCGCTCACAGTGGCACAATGACCCTATACATCGAGCGCGTGATTAATAACCGCACCGTTGTTCTGGGCCAGAAGGTTCTTGCCAGCGTCGCTACTGACCAGGCTTTTTATTACGAGCTAGCCCTGTCGGTGCGCGCTACCCGCCTAGTTGCCCAGGTCATTGTCAACGGTCAGGCCCTTGAAAGCCTGGTTTTTGATGATAACCAGATTCCTCTACAGGCAACTCCTCGCGGTACCGGCACCGGTATCAGTGTGTATGCAGGTCGTAGCGTCCCCTCCACCCATCTGGTGACTGTGGCGCAGGCTAAGGCAGATAACTGGGGTGAGCACCGTGGCGCTTTGACCGCTGAGGGCTGGGGTGAGCTCATCTTCGAAGATGACTTCAACCATGGTGTAATTGACGGCGCTAAGTGGCGTGTGCGCGATAATTCCTACGTGGGGTATGACTCCGGCGTTAATCTCAAAGAAGCTGTCACCATGGGCGATTCTTCCACCAAGATTTGGTTGAAGAAACTGGCTGCCCCTGTCACCTATAAGGACGGCAAGGTACGCCAGTGGGCCACCGGCTACATTGGCACCATGGGTAAGTTCTCTGCTGAGAGCTTCCGCCTAGAATACCGCGCTAAACAGCCGGCCTCTACTCCCGCCCACATTGGCGCCTGGGGTGGTATCTGGATGCGCCCCAACAACACCTCTCTTCTTGGTGAAATCGACATCTCCGAGTCCTACGGTTATACCTCTGGCAAGCAGAGCATTGATATCTCTAACCGTTCTGAGGGCACTGTTCACTACGGTCAACAGCAGGGTAATAGGGCTAAGAAGAACGCCCTGATTCCTGTGCTGGGGCAGAACCTTGCTGATGAATACCACACCTGGGCAGTTGAGAAGACTCCGGCCGGTATCACCTTCTTCTTTGACGGGGTTGAATACTTGTTCGTCTCGTCAGAAGATTCTCGCTACCAGGCCGCACTGCCTGCTGGTGAGGAGTTCAACATTCGTTTGTGCATGCAGGCAGGTAATGCCTACTGGGGTGGTCTTGCTGAGAGCACCGCAGATTGTGCAATCGAAGTTGACTACGTACGCGTTTGGGAGTACGTAGGTTAGTCAGATTCCTTGGGAAGAATCTGATGCGAAAAGGGGTACCGGCGCCAGCAGCCCGGTACCCCTTCTTGTTGCCTTAAAAGTGGTGCGTGGACGCCGGTGGGCTAGTATCGGGAGAGAATGCAGCCTTGTGAGGGGAGTGTAGTGTGGCGGAGTATTCGCGCTTTGATCAGTTGCCGGTGAGTGTCTCACGGTCGGCGCCGGGGTCTTTGCCCTCGCAGGTAGCTGAGCAAATTCGGTCTTTGGTCTTGGGCGGTTTTTTGCTGGCCGGTGACCCCCTGCCCTCTACTCGTGCGCTGGCTGAGCGCCTGAATGTTTCACGTGGAACGGTTGTTTTTGCCTATGAACAGTTGGCGGGGGAAGGCTATTTAACCAGCGGACGCGGGGGCACCCGCGTCGCAGCCCACCTCGCCTTGGGAGCCTCAGGGCTCTCTGCGCCAGCTCTCTTTGCGGGGGAGACTAGCCCCGCACAACTGCCCATTGTGAGCGGAGAAGGTGGGCGGGCGTCCGCACACACCTCAGCAGTGCATACTGTTCACCCTCACGCGGGCCCTGATGAAGGTATTGATTTACGCCCGGGTAGCCCTGACACCTCTTTAGTGGCAAGTTCTGCCTGGCGGGCGGCCTGGCGGCAGGCGGCAGCTACCCCCGGGGCCGCTTACCCTCCTGCCGGTTCCTATGAGCTGAGGGTGCAGTTAGCTGAGCATCTGCGGCTGATGCGGTCGGTGCTACGCACTCCTGATGACCTGTTGGTAACTGCTGGCACTCGCGATGGGTTCCGCCTGCTTCTTACTGCTCTGCGGCGTAGGGTGCGTAACCGTCCGCTCCGTATCGCAGTGGAGAACCCCGGCTACCCCTCCTTGCACCGCATACCCCTGACCTTCGGTCATGAAATCCTACCTATCCAGGTTGATGAACAGGGCCTTAACCCCGCCTACCTGCCAACGGGAGCGCAGCGGCCGGACATCGTCCTTATAGCCCCCAGCCACCAGTACCCGCTCGGGGCCTCTATGCCGCTGGCACGACGCCTAGAACTTTTAGCCTGGGCACGCACCCACGATGCCCTCCTCGTTGAAGACGATTACGACTCCGAACTGCGCTATGTGGGCGACCCCCTACCAGCCCTGGCCTCCCTTGACCGCCCCCCTCTACTGGGAGGAGCAGAAGCCCACCCGGCCCGCTGGGCATCTGACCGGGTGGTCACCCTGGGGTCTTTCGCCAAGATGCTGATACCCGGTTTAAGTCTGGGGTATGTGGTGGCCCCAAGACACGTTCAAGCTGACCTTCTAGAGCTCCGTACTGATTTGGGTAACCCGGTGTCATCAGTGGTACAAGATGCTATGACCGCTTTCTTAGCAGCAGGTGGGGTGCGCCGCCATACGGCGCGCATGCGCCGGATCTACCGAGGCCGCCGTCAGCAGGTTCTCACCGCCTTACAAGAGGTACCCGGCGTAAGCGTGCTACCCATGGACGGGGGCCTGCACACGGTCATATCTCTGCCCGGTGTCGATGCCGCCTGCGGGGCAGCTTTGGAAGAAGAACTGGTGAGCGCAGCCCAAGCCGCCGGGGTGCTGATAGCACCCCTGGGAAACTACTGGTCATCCCGAGCAGAGACCGGCGAGGGCCTCTACGGGCTGGTTCTAGGGTTTGGTGCGGTCAGCAACCGGAAGCTAGCCCAGGGCCTAGACACCTTGAGCCAGGTACTTAAGGGGCATCTACCGGCATAGGCCTCTAGAGAAGGGCGCTGCTACACGGCGGCTTTCAGCCTGGCTGGTTAGACTGGTGAGGTGACTTTTGATTCCCAACACCCCGAATCTGATCAGGCCAGCAGCGGGCAGCAGGCTACGCCCCTGCGTCCTCATGACCCTCTTCTTGCTCCTGACCTGACCGCCCCCACCCTAGTGCAAGCCCTAGTTTTTCTGGCTTTTGGTCTCACCACGGTTTTCTGGCAGGAACCGACCCTGGGGGTCATTACCGTCATGCTGGGGCTTTACCTGCTGGGGTATGCGGCAGCCTCCTACTTCATCGCCCGCAGGCTGCATCAGGTGGGCAGTAGCAGCACAGCCCAGGCCTTTACTTCTATGGCCCTGGTTCAGGCTGCCGGTGGCGTGCTAGTTTTTGTGGCCCCGCGCGGGGAAGTGTGGCTTACTCTCATTGCCGCCGGCGTGCTGGGTTTGACCGGGGTTCTGAAGCTTCTTGCCGGTATGCGCACCCAGGCTGATAACCCGGTAGCCCGCGACTGGAAGCTAGAGGGCATTATTGTGACCCTTTCGGCTGCTGCCCTGCCGTGGGTATCTGACATTGGGGACAAGGCAATTATGGGTACTGCCGGTGGCGGTGCCCTGGCCGCCGGTATCTTCTTAGTAATTGGTGCCCTGTCCTTACGCGCGGACGCCCGTCACAGCTAGGCTGATGCGAGATTTTACATAGTTGTTTATGAGTTGTTGAAAGTTTTTTTACTTACCCATATGTGCTATGGCTTGGTGAAATAAGTGGTTTAGGTGATTGTTTATCTCTATTCAGAGGCAGAGTTGTTTAAGAGTTGTTTTTCTTTGGCTTACTCATAAGGTGGAAACAACTCTCCTATACTGGTAAGTATGACCGTCATAGACACAGCCCATAATGAGATTACCCTCGAATAATGGACACCCGATCAGTGCGGATCTTGTCTCCGCCAGAGAAGATGTTCATTATAAGTCAAACACGCCGTAAGTATACCCCGGAATATCGGGCTGAGAACGCCAGGCTGCCCCGTGAGTTGGCTGAGGCTCGGATAGATAACGAGTTCTTCTCAAAAGCAACAGCCTTCTTCGCTGCGAAGCAACGACAGCGGAACGATTCGAATTAATACGGCAGGAGAAGGCAAATTACAGCATCAAGCGCATGGCCAGGCTTTGAAGGTATCTCGTTCCGGCTACTACAAGTGGGCCCAGGCACAGCACAAACGCGATTG
>JAXFPK010000106.1:0-7596 GCA_034179845.1 Rothia sp. (in: high G+C Gram-positive bacteria)
CGAGGGCGGCGACATCACCGTTGACGCTCTGGTAGCAGCTGGCGCAGTTCGTAAGAACGAACTGGTCAAGGTTCTGGGTACCGGCGAAATCTCAGCAGCCTACAACGTAACCGTTGACAAGGTTTCTGAGTCAGCTAAGGCTAAGGTCGAGGCCGCTGGCGGTTCTGTAACCGTCAAGTAGCCCTAAGATGCACTGGGGCAACCCGGTTGTATCAAGCTATTGCGGGGTGCCCCGCCCACTTCGGTGGGCGGGGCACCTTTCTTTACGCTCTGAGGTTTGGTCTACACACGATTGAGTATTAAGCGATAGACTGGAAAACATTGTGTATTCGCCCCGCACACCTGCCAACGGTAGGGGAGACGGGGCAACTTAAATTCTGTCTCACAGGAGGACATGTGCTGACCGCTTTCGGACGGGCCTTCAAGACGCCCGACCTGCGTAATAAGCTGCTGTTCACCCTGGGTATTATCGTGATCTACCGTGTAGGCGTATTCATCCCCGCCCCCGGTGTCTCCTACGGAAACGTGCAGCAGTGCCTGTCGACCGCCACCGCAACAGGTGGTGTCTACGACATGATTAACCTCTTTAGTGGTGGCGCGCTGCTCCAGCTGTCGATTTTTGCCCTGGGCGTTATGCCGTACATTACCGCGAGCATTATTGTTCAGCTGCTTCGCGTGGTCATTCCCCGCTTCCAGCAGCTCCACGAGGAAGGTGCCCAAGGCCAGACCAAGCTGACCCAATACACCCGTTACCTCACCATTCTGCTTGCCTTACTGAACGCCACTACCATTGTGTCCCTGGCACGCTCTGGAATGCTTCTACAGGGCTGCATGCTGCCGATTATCCCCGATGACGGTATCTGGAATATCTTGCTGATTATCACCGCCCTAACCGCCGGAACCGGTGTAGTCATGTGGCTAGGTGAACAGATTACCGAAAAGGGCGTAGGCAATGGCATGTCCTTGCTGATTTTCACCTCAATTGCGGCCTCTTTCCCCTCTGCTTTCGGTTCCATTCTGCAGACCCAAGGCTGGGGTATCTTCTCCGCAGTCCTAGCAGTTGGCCTGCTGGTTATCGTAGCGGTGGTCTTCGTTGAACAATCTCAGCGTCGTATCCCTGTACAGTATGCCAAGCGCATGATTGGGCGCCGTACCATTGGAGGTACCACCACCTATATTCCTCTAAAGGTTAATATGGCCGGTGTTATCCCCATCATCTTCGCCTCATCTATGCTGATGGTGCCCGGCCTTATCGCCCAATTCAACACCCCATCAGACGGTTCTGCACCGCCGGAATGGGTCAACTGGATTAGCACCTACCTTGTTATGGGCGACCACCCCCTCTACATGACCCTTTACTTCCTGCTGATTTTGGGATTTGCCTACTTCTACGTCTCCATCACCTTCAACACCGAAGAAGTTGCAGGCAACATGAAGAAGTACGGCGGTTTTATCCCCGGAATCCGTGCAGGACGCCCCACCCAGGAATACCTGAGCTATGTGCTCAACCGTATTACCCTGCCTGGCGCCATCTATGTAGCCCTACTAGCCCTTCTACCGCTGGTAGCCTTCGTCCTCTTTGGCGCTAACCAGAATTTCCCGCTCGGCGGTGCCTCACTGCTGATCGTTATCGGCGTTGGTCTTGACACCGTCAAGCAAATCGATGCCCAGCTCCAACAACGCAATTACGAAGGACTACTGCGATGAACCGTCTGCTCATCATTGGCCCTCCCGGTGCCGGCAAAGGCACCCAGGCCGTCAAAATCGCTGAAAAGCTCAACATTCCCGCTATCTCCACCGGCGATATCTTCCGCAAGAACATCAAGGAAGAAACCGAGCTGGGCAAAGAAGCTAAGAGCTACATCGACTCAGGAAACCTCGTACCCGACTCCGTCACCAATCGCATGGTACGCGCCCGCCTAGCTGAAGCTGATACCGCTAACGGCTTCCTGCTCGATGGCTACCCCCGCAACACCGCCCAGGTAGGCGAACTTGATACCATCCTGGCAGACATGGGTCAGAACATCAGCCAGGTCCTGCTCCTGGTTGCTGATAACGACGAACTGGTTGAGCGTCTGCTAGGCCGAGCAGCTAAGGAAGGCCGCTCAGACGACAACGAAGAGGTCATCCGCCACCGCCTTAAGGTCTACGAGGAAGAAACCGCTCCTCTTGTAGCTATCTACACCGAGCGCGGCCTCGTCACCGAAATCAACGGTCTAGGTGAAATCGACGAAGTCACCACCCGTATTATGGATGCACTCAAGTAAGCCTCCACCCCACCTGTGCCCCCGGTCATTGCGGGGGCACAGGCTTTTAAAGCACACTGGTGTAGTTTGGCTCTGCCAAGTCAACTACACGAACCTAGCCCAGGAAAGACCACTATGCGCCGCATCGAGTACAAAACAGACCGCCAACTTGCTGAAATGGCCCGTGCCGGTGTCATCACTTCCCGCGCCCTCGAAGCAGCAGTAGCCGCTGCTGCCCCCGGCGTCACCACCGCCGAACTCGATACGGTCTTCCGCGGCGTCCTTGCTGAACACAATGCCGGCTCTAACTTCCTGGGCTACTACGACTACCCCGCCACCGTCTGTACCTCTGTCAATGATGTTGTTGTCCACGGTATCCCCGGTGACCTCACCCTGGCTGAAGGCGACATGGTCTCTATCGACGGCGGGGCCACTGTACAAGATGCTCGAGGAACCACCTGGCACGGTGATTCTGCCCGCACCGCCCTGATCGGCCAGGTCTCTGATACCCGACGCGAGCTCTCTGAAATAACCTACGCTGCCCTCTGGCACGGGATTGCAGCACTAGCAACTGCCAAAAAAGTCGGTGAAATCGGCTTTGCCATCGAAAACTTCGTGCGCCAGGAAACCGGCGACACCTACGGCATCATTGAAGACTTCGTAGGCCATGGCATCGGCACCTCTATGCATATGGCTCCTGACGTGCTCAACTATGCTGCCCGAGACCTGGGCCCCCGCGTCAAAAAAGGAATGGCTCTGGCCATTGAGCCCATGCTGGTAACCGGCTCCATTGAAACCGTCACCCTTGAGGATGAGTGGACCATCAAAACCGTTGATGGGGGAGACGCCTGCCAGTGGGAGCACTCCGTAGCAGTCCACTCTGAAGGTATTTGGGTTCTCACCGCAGAGGACGGCGGCGCCTCCGAACTCTCCAAGCTCGGCGTCACCGTCAAACCCATTCCTGCCTAAGTTCGCGCCCCTTCACCAATCGCCTCCGCCCCCGCATCGCATCGAAAGCAAGAGCCATGACCGAAACCACCAGCGTCCCCCTAGAAATATCCACTGCCAGACCCGAACCTGGGCAAATCATCCTCAAAGCCCCCCGCCGCGGCAAACCCCCGCGCCACATTGCAGACTTCGATATGGCTGGGCGCCGTGCCTTCCTTGAAGAACTTGGCTACAAACCCTTCCGTGCAGCCCAGCTTTCCAAGCACTACTTTGAACGTCTGGTTAATGACCCTGAGGCAATGACCGACCTGCCGGCAGCAGAACGCTCCCAGATGGTTGCCGATGCAATGCCCCAGCTGCTCACTACCGTCCGCACCCTCGAAGCTGACGGAGGTGACACTCTCAAAGTTGTCCACCGCCTCTTTGACGGTGCCCTGGTTGAGTCCGTGATCATGCGTTATGAGAACCGTGTGACCATGTGCATCTCATCCCAGGCAGGCTGCGGTATGAACTGCCCCTTCTGCGCCACCGGTCAGCAGGGCCTTACCCGTAACCTCTCCACCGCAGAAATTGTCGAACAGGTCATCGCCGGTGCCCGCTACCTCAAAGAAATGAAAGGGCTAGAACAGGCCGAGGGTGGGGCTGAAGATACCCGCCCCCTACGCGTCTCTAACATCGTATTTATGGGTATGGGTGAAGCCCTGGCCAACTATAAAGCCACCATGGGCGCCGTGCACCGCCTCATTGACCCCGCCCCAGAAGGGCTGGGAATTTCAGCGCGTGGCATTACCATGTCAACTGTTGGCCTGGTTCCTGGTATTCGTAAGTTTGAGATGGAAAAGCTTCCCATCACCCTCGCCCTTTCTCTCCATGCCCCCGATGATGAGCTGCGCGATGAACTGATCCCCATCAATCAGCGGTGGAAGGTCGATGAGACTCTTGACGCCGCCTACGATTACTACCGCACCACCGGCCGCCGTATCTCCATCGAATATGCCCTTATTCGCGATATCAATGATCAAGGCTGGCGCGCTGATTTGCTGGGCAAAAAACTAGCTTCACGCGGACGCGGCTGGGTGCACGTTAACCCCATCCCCCTGAACCCCACCCCTGGCTCTAAATGGACGGCCTCCCGTAAGGGTGTTGAACAAAACTTTGTTGAGCGTCTGCGTGCCCATGGCATCCCCACTACTGTGCGCGATACCCGCGGAAGTGATATCGACGGTGCCTGCGGTCAGCTAGCTGCCAAGGAAGACTAAAGGAAATACGCAGAACAGGATGTTAATGTGAAGCTCGCTATGTTTTGCGAAAACCATTAACATTCCAGGGCTTTTGCCGTATATTTGTTTGTTGGTTGTCTGTGCCATGCGTTTTGAGCGCAAGCGGAGCGGTACCCGGCCCCGGGAGAACGCTTCGAATACAGGAAACACTACCAAGAGCCCCCAAGAACCCCTTGGGTGCACGAAAGTAAAGCGGAGGATATGGCCAAGAAAGACGGCGTCATCGAGATTGAAGGTACCGTGGTCGAAGCACTGCCCAACGCATCATTCCGCGTTGAGCTGGACAACGGACACAAAGTACTTGCACACATCTCAGGCAAGATGCGTCAGCACTACATTCGAATCCTGCCTGAGGACCGAGTAGTAGTCGAGCTGAGCCCCTACGACCTCTCACGCGGTCGTATCGTCTACCGCTACAAATAAACACCAACCAAACACCACCAGCGCGTGGTGTTTGCGCCGTGTAAAAGGGGTAAACAGTTCTACCACCCGCTTGCGGGACGCAGAACCTCTTACCCCGCCCGTCCAAAGCAATAGCTGAAAATCAACGCAAAGGAATGCGATGAAGGTCAAGCCGAGCGTTAAGCCGATCTGCGATAAGTGCAAAGTGATCCGCCGTCACGGTGTGGTCATGGTGATCTGCGAAAACCCGCGCCACAAGCAGCGTCAGGGCTAAATCCCTAGAACGCTGAACACCGCGCCGAAAGGTGCGGAAATAACTGAAAAATGGCACCGCTCCTAGGAAAACCTAGGATACCCTCGGGCACAGAGGCCGGGGACCGCAAAGAATTGCGGGCAGTGATGTCACAGACCTCTGCGAAAGCAAGGAGAAGCCAACTATGGCACGTCTCGCTGGAGTCGATATTCCCCGCGAAAAGCGCGTGGAGATTGCTCTCACTTACATCTACGGCGTGGGTAAGACCCGTGCAAAAGAAGCTCTCGCTGCAACCGGTGTTGACCCCAACACCCGCGTCAAGGACCTTGACGATTCGCAGCTCGTAGCACTTCGTGACTTCATCGAAGGTAACTACAAGGTTGAAGGTGACCTTCGCCGCGAGGTTGCTGCAGATATCCGCCGCAAGGTTGAAATCGGTAGCTACCAGGGTCTGCGTCACCGCCGTGGCCTTCCCGTACACGGCCAGCGCACCAAGACCAACGCACGTACCCGTAAGGGTCCGAAGCGTACCGTCGCAGGTAAGAAGAAGTAAACAGTGTTGCCTCAGTCTTGCCCGTTCAGTAAGACCAACACTTCAACCAAAACTTTGTAGGAGAATCAAAAATGCCTCCCAAGACTCGCGCAGCGGCCCGCAAGACCGGCCGCCGCAAGGTATCTAAGAACATTGTCGCCGGTCAGGCGCACATCAAATCAACCTTTAACAACACCATCGTATCGATCACCGATCCTTCAGGTGCTGTTATCTCCTGGTCATCAGCAGGTGAAATGGGCTTCAAGGGTTCACGTAAGTCAACCCCCTACGCTGCTCAGATGGCTGCCGAAACCGCTGCAAAGCGCGCGCAGGAGCACGGTGTACGCAAGGTAGACGTATTCGTCAAGGGCCCCGGCCCCGGTCGCGAAACCGCTATCCGCTCACTGCAGGCTACCGGCCTCGAAGTTGGCTCAATTCAGGACGTCACCCCCGTTGCACACAACGGCTGCCGCCCCCCGAAGCGCCGCCACGTCTAAGCCGCTCGTCCACAGGACGCGTCCCGATTTATCGGGAGACCTCAAGCCACACGGTTTGAAGTCAATGAACAGACTGCTTCGTCTGCTTCCTCACACGTTTTTCCCAACCTGTGAGCTCATATAGCGGATGCTCACCGAAAGGAAACAAAGTGCTCATTGCACAGCGCCCCATCCTGCGTGAAGAATACGTATCGGACAACCGTTCACGCTTCACCATCGAGCCCCTCGAGCCCGGCTTCGGCTACACCCTGGGCAACTCACTCCGTCGCACCCTTCTATCCTCCATCCCCGGCGCTGCTGTTACCAGCATCCGCATCGATGGTGTGCTGCACGAATTTAGCACCGTAGAAGGCGTCACCGAGGACGTCACCGAGATCATCTTGAACATCAAGAAGCTCTCAGTCTCCTCAGAGAATGACGAGCCCGTCATCGCTTACCTGCGCAAGCAGGGCGAAGGTGAACTCACCGCAGCCGACATCGAGGTGCCTGCAGGCGTAGAGATCCACAACCCGGATCTCCACATCGCAACCCTCAACAACCGCGCTAACTTCAACGCGGAACTGACCATCGAACGCGGCCGCGGCTACGTTTCGGCAGCTCAGAACAAGTCAGGCGATGCTGAGATCGGCCGTATCCCGGTTGACTCCATCTACTCACCCGTTCTGAAGGTCACCTTCCGTGTTAGCGCAACCCGTGTTGAGCAGCGCACCGACTTCGACTCCCTGACTTTGGACGTCGAAACTAAGGAAGCAATCGCTCCCCGCGACGCAGTAGCATCAGCAGGTAACACCCTAGTTGAGCTCTTCGGCCTAGCCCGTGAACTAAACACCGCAGCAGAAGGTATCGAAGTTGGCCCGTCACCCGCTGACGAGTCAATGGCAGCAGATCTCGCTCTGCCCATCGAAGACCTGGACATGACCGTTCGCTCCTACAACTGCCTCAAGCGCGAAGGCATCCACACCGTGGGTGAACTCGTGACTCGCAGCGAAGCAGACCTCATGGACATCCGCAACTTCGGTGCCAAGTCCATCGACGAAGTCAAAGCAAAGCTCACTGAGCTTGGCCTCTCCCTCAAGGATTCACCCGCGGGAATGGACCTGGCATCACGCCTGCAGGACGACGACAGCTACGGCAGCGACTACTAAGACACCGGCAGTCAACGCGTAAGCGTTACACCCGTCAAACATCTTTGGTTCCCGCACTACCTGGTACGGGTGCAGGAACGGCAAACAGGAGAATAAATTATGCCTACTCCCACTAAGGGTCCCCGCCTCGGCGGATCACCGACCCATGAGCGCATCATGCTGAACAACCTGTCTCAGCAGCTCTTCGAGCACAAGCGCATCACCACCACCCTGACCAAGGCAAAGCGCATGCGCCCCGTCGCTGAGCGTCTCATCACCTTCGCTAAGAAGGGTGACCTCAACGCACGTCGCCG
>JAXFPK010000007.1:0-3101 GCA_034179845.1 Rothia sp. (in: high G+C Gram-positive bacteria)
ATTTTAGAACGATGACCGGCGTTAAGAGCAATGATGATGAGCTCACCTTGGTCAAGGTCGAGGATGACCCTGTAGTTACCTATACGGTATCTCCAAAGGCCGGTAAATTCCCCGGTAAGCGCTTTGCAGTGGGCTTGTGGAGTTGGTGATGATGCAAGCCAATCGAGCGCGTCCATGATTCTACGCCGGGTTGGTTTATCTAGCTTTTTGAGTGCTTTGATGCAGTCCTTGTCATAGATAAGGCCCCAAGAGGAGGCTGACATAAATTAGAGTCCTAGTTCTTTCCGTGCTTCTTCAACTGTGTAAGCACGACGTTCCCCGCTTTTGATTGCTTTTACTTTTGCATGGAGCTCGGCAGCGTATTCTGCTTCTGCGATGTGTTCCTCAATGAGGGTGCGTGCACAGTAAGCAACAGAACGGTCAGATGCGGCTGCTAAGTTGGCTAGTCGCTCTTTAAGAGATGATGGGACTCGGATGGTAAGTACGCTGTCCGATATGGTTGTTGTAGTCATGTATTCATTGTATGACATCCATACTAGCCTGAACAGTAGTAGGTTGAATCACTAGAAGATACAACCCTTGAATATTTCCCTACTAGGTCGCATAGAAAGAAACGAATGATGGGGTTTCAATGGGATGACCCATTCGGGAGAGCCAAGTGTCGCGCCCGTAGACAGGCAGAGCTTGAACAGCACTTACGTTTTGTTCGCACTAACAACTTTGATGTTATTCGGCTTGATCGCGTGTACCAGAAGGTGCGCACTGGGGAATTTTCTGCAGGTATCCAAACCAGCCTAAAAAGTTAAGTACCGGTAGGCAAGATATTCCGTAGATTAAAAGGCTACAAGCTGAGACCCTGTCCCCATAACTATGAGCAGAAATCTGCCCGAATGAGCAGCTTTCTTCCTTTAAGATGAGGGAGCAATATTGAATAAATCCGCATATGAGGGGTAACTTATGGCTCAATACATACCGCGTCACGCTGCGCCCAGGAACAAAAATATCAGTAAGCACCGGGCAGCTGCCCTCTCGCTGACGGCCCTGCTGTCTCTTAGCATGGCCCCGGCCACAGCCAATGAAACCGCGCCCCTGACTGAAAACAGTCAGGCTGTACAAGAAGCAGAAGTGCTCATTCAGGAAGCCCTCACTGACAGAGGCAACAACCCCGCAGATATCTATAAGGCAGCACCTGAAACCCTGGTGAACGAGACGTTCTACGACGCTCCTGCGCACCTGCCCACAGCTAACGGCGCCCTCATTAAAAAGGAAACATTTAGCTTTAAGGTCGATGCCAATAACATCATCGCCCACCCTGTGGCTCAGGCCCAACGGATTATGTATAAATCCACTGACCACCAGGGGAACCCCGTGGCCGTCACTGGCACCGCACTCACCACCACCAAGCCGTGGGGCGGGCCCGGCGAGCGTCCTATTATTGCCCTAGCTCCCGGCACGCAAGGGATTGGGGACTCTTGTGCCCCCTCCAACCAGTTTGGTGCAGGTAGTGAATATGAAAGCCTGGTCATTACTGCCCTCTTGAATGCAGGCTACAACGTAGTAGTCACTGACTACATCGGCCTGGGTACTGAGGGCACCCACAGCTACCTCAACCGTGTTGACCAGGGAAATGCTGTGCTAGATGCTGCCCGGGCAGCTACCGCAACCGACCTTGGTCTGGGGAGTAGGACCTCGCCTATTGGTCTATGGGGCTACTCCCAAGGCGGCGGTGCGGTGGCATCCGCTGGTGAACTCCAAGCCAGCTACGCCCCGGAGCTTAACCTCAAGGGCATCTATGCTGGTGCCGTCCCCGCCGATTTGCAGGCTGTGACCACCTTTATCGATGGTGGCCTCTACACCGGCTTCTCGCTCATGGGTGTGGCAGGTTTAGCTGATAGCTACGGTCTTGACCTGAGTGATAAGCTCTCAGCCGAGGGGCAGGCTGCCCTGGAGGCTGTACGTCACCAGTGCACGGGTGAGGCTATCACCACCTTCGGTTTTAAGAACACCCGCATCCTAACTGCCAGCGGCCAGACCTTAGCTCAAGAGATGATGACCGATCCACAAATCGCACACATCGTAGCTCAAAATAATCTGGGTCAGCAGGGGCGGCACCCTCAGGTACCTATTCTGATTGCTTCCTCCTGGGCAGATGATGTGATTCCTTACCAGATTAACCGCCAGCTGGCAGCAGACTACTGCCAGCAGGGGGCTGACGTTACCTTCTATACCCTGGCAGGTGTCGGTCATGCCCCCGGTATTTTTGAGGGAATTCCTGGCGGCTTGATTTTCATGGACCGTCAGTTTAAGGAGCTACCCAACATTAATTCTTGCTGGCAGTTCTAAAGAGATCTGCACGGAGCCGCACATAAAATCTGCGTAGAGCCGCATTTAAAAACAGTGGGCCCGGTACCTCCTGGTTAAGGAGGGTGCCGGGCCCACTGCTCGTCTTTTTACATGTTTTTCTCATAGATGAGAAAATGACTCACTTTTATAGGCGGCTCCTTCGCATCGACTTAGGTGGGCAAGTTAGATAGCGTCTGACAGGTAGGTGACAACGCCCCAGGGTGAGGCGACAGTGACCTTGTACTGGGTCTTGATGACTTTAGGGTCGGTTTTTGCGGGGTCACCGAATGTTGCGGCGGGTAGGCGGGTCATGAAGGAGACCACGCTAGCACCTGCCTGGCCGTGAGCAATGTTGCTCATGACTTTAATGTCCCAGCTCCAGCCGTCGCGGCCTTCGGTGGTGGTGTAGTGGTTGCCGTAGCCCCAGGTCCACATGGTGTTCTTGGTGACCATGGGGGCCTCTGCAAAACGCAGGTAGTTGTAGAGCTTGTCATATTTGGTGTCAGCGCCCTTGAAGTCGTCGTTGAGGCGAATCACGGGGACGTTTGCACCAAGGCCGCGCGTACCGTTGGGGTTGTAGGCTTTATCGCCTTGAGCAGCGGTGAATAGGAAGCGGTCGTCCCCGGTGGGGGTGTCTTGATAGACTACGTCGCCTGCGACGTTTTCAACTTTGACAGAAATAATGGTTCCCTGGCCAACGCCGTTTACGCCGTTGACTGAATTGATATCAGCCATGCGGTCGCCACCTGCGGGGAAGG
>JAXFPK010000139.1:0-9010 GCA_034179845.1 Rothia sp. (in: high G+C Gram-positive bacteria)
GCGAGAGCAAGAAGGCAGAGATGAAGAGGAATACATCCACACCGCCGGAGACCTTACCGAACCAGACGTGGTACATCACGACAAGGAGAACCGCCAGTGAGCGGAGCCCTTGAACTTCTGGCCTGAATTTGGGTTGCTCAATGAAGCTACCCAGGGGCTTATGTCTGTGGCTCATTTTCGTCATCTCTTCCCACTACCTACAAGGACCTGAGCAAATAAAGTATGCCAAACCAGCAACTGAGGGATTCTATCACAGTGTCATGTTCAATCGAGATCGAAGAGATGTCGCAAAATTTCAAATTATCCAAGGTTTCGCTCATCACTCTCTTATGAGGCTTATTCAAAAGTCTCCCCAGCCGCAAAAAACACCAACCCCCGCACCAGAAGAAAACACCCGCCAGTAAGACCCCAACAGCCGCCTAAACCCAGTGTGCACAACACGCCAGGCCATAAAACACTTGGCAATGACTTACTCCAATGACCGAACGCAGCCTATTGATCTGACGATTCACTGCCTTACGATTCCTGCCTAGTTTCTCACCAGCAGGCCTCTTGTTCAGTCTCACCAGCCCTAGCCCGATATAGCCCTTATCAGCCAACGTCGAAGAATCTAGGAACCGATTCAACCCGTGCTCCTTGAAGCAATATGCACCGTGCCTAGCCCCAGGTGACGGGTCTGTCATCGCTCAGAGTTTACCGTCAAGTGTGCAGATAATCTGATGATTAAAACCAGCCTTTGTGTGCTTGCCTGAGAAATGTGTTGTACCTCATGAACGCCAGTTCCAGATGGGTATGAGTGTCCCATCAACCACCCATGAGCCAGGGATTCTTAGGCTTTCTTTCAAAGGTCGATTCAGTGGGGAGAGGATGTTCTCTATGGTGTGTTCGATGGTGTTGATGCCCCTGCGATATCGTTGGCTGGGAGGTGCCGAAGAGGTCTGCTAAGAGCTTTTCGGTGAGGTTGTGGCGGTGGTAGAGCAAGGTGGCTTTGAATCCTTTGGATGGGGTGAGCGCTGATGGTCTGCCGCCTGGTGTGCCTCAGGTGAGTTGGTGGGTGAGGTGTGTGAGTAGTGTGGCGAGTTGCGTAGCTGTTAGTCCTGTTGTGCGTTGGTTGGGCAATGGTCTTTTCCGGTGTGGTGTGAGGTTATGTGTAGTGATTTATCCTCAATTTTTTGCCGTTGGTGGGGTCGTTGTCTAGTTGGTGGGTGTGGGGTGGTTCCTTACTTTTGAATAAGCCTCGTAGAATATAGTTCAAGATACATTCAGTTGAATCCAAGGAGAAAATCGCCAGTGCGTCCCCCTAGAACCTCAGTTATTATGCCGATTCATAATGCTGAAAACACTGTAACAACGGCTATTAAAAGTGTTTTGGAACAGACAGATCAAGACTTTGAGTTAATCCTCGTCGATGATCTTTCTACCGATTCATCTCGTAAAAAAGTAAAAAAATTTCTAGCAGAAGCTCAAGATACACGTGTGAAGTATCTTGAGAATACTGAAAATATAGGTACTGCAGCCACACGCAATAAAGCTCTCGATACAGCTCAGGGCGAGTGGGTTAGTTTTCTAGATTCTGATGACCAATACCACCATCAATTTCTCGAAAAACTACATGCAGCGGCTGATCAGGATATTGATATAGTAGGCAGTGCACATGATTCAGTCTCAAACGGCGAGCACCGGCTTCGCCTAGTATCCCCGGCTAGTACAATGACTGGGCATGAGGCAATTATCCAGTTCTTTACTGGTGGCTCCACCCCGTTCGCATGCGACAAAATCTTTAGGGTTTCAGCACTAGACGGCCTACGTTTTCCTAATCTAAGGTACACGGAGGATCAAGGCTTTACAGTAAACGCATATACGCGAGCGCGTAAAGTCAGGTACATTGAAGATTCGCTCTATTGGTACTCCGTAAACCTACAATCAGTAACGTGGAAGAAGCCCCCTCCGCTTATACATATGTATAACCAATTAGAATATCTCAAAGCAATTACACGGTTTCACCAGGGGAATCAGTTTGAGCAGAGTGCTTTCGCTGCCATCTGGTGTACCATGATGCTCAGTGCAGCCCAACGAGCGCTACGCACTGCTCGCTCTAATGATAAAGAGATTAAAGCCTACGTGAAAGAATGCCAGCTGATGCTACGTCCCAGAATCATCATAAAGGCCATCTTCTCTGCACCACAGCTTGCAGCAGGTTCTATCCTGCTTCGAGTATCACCCAGGGGCTATAAAGCCCTCTACAGCTATTACACTCGAAGGATATACGGGCTCTAAAGTCGCATAAGGGAAGGTGTGCGTCTCATAGCTGCCTACGAGATACACACCTCTCTCTATGTATTTTTACCTCTTTGCTAATGCAACCATGCCAGTCAGGTTCACACTGAAACCTAACAGTGGACCAACGTAGAGTGCAAAGATCGTTCGAGGAATAATATCAAGCGGTATAAAGAAGATGACGAGTATGCTCACCACAGCAGCTGACCCCCATCCCAAAATGTAGAGACGATGCTCATTGGCTGCGAGAACAGCTGTGCCTGATAGAACCAGCAGAGCCATTACAGCGGAAGCAAAGGTTAAGAGAGCTAATACCGGCCCTGCCGATGCCGCGTCATAAACTACCTCCTGACCGGGTTTTGCAGGATAGATAATTCTGAAGAGGAACGGTCCTATTATCCAAGCAAGTACCGCACCCAACGCGCCTATACCCAGCAGTCCCAACAACGGTTTACGTAAGGCTATGAGCGGACTCTCACGATTCTGCAAAAAGAGTGAGACAGCCACACTTTGGAATCCTTGCAAAGGAATCATAATAGGTGAGCGAGTTAGCGAAATAGCCAAAGTGAGTACGCCTACCGTCACTATAGCATCCGCATTGTCCTGAGAACTTTCGCTGGCTTTCATGAAAATTGGAAAGCCAGTCATAAGTACAGCAGAAGCTGCTGCTGATAGAACAGCAATAGTCACGTTACGTAGGAATGGTTTAGCTGAGACGTCAGCACGTGCAACAGCGTTTTTACGGCCTTGTCGACTCAGCACAACAAATAAAAACCATATCAGCACAGTGGATACAACTGCAGACTTAATCGCGATTGAGGTACCGATGGCAATTCCAGCGAATGCCATTGCAACCAGACGCCATATACACTCAGCACTACCAATAGCTGAATATAGGTACCACCGTTCCCGTCCAGCAGAAGCACCATTGTAGGCGGAATGAATTGCGTATAGAGCGGCACCAACACAGAGTAGGACAACAGTTGAAGTGGTGTCACGTAAAAAAATAGTAGAGGACCACCCAAAAGAAGTTATCGCTAGTATAACTGCAATGATAATACCGATTACTCCCGCCGCAGGCACCACGTATACACCGGCCTCATATGAAGCATCCGAAGCGGTTTTTACACGATGGGAACTAACTGCGCGAGTAACTTCCTGTTGCACGCCGGAGACCACACCATAAACAGCGAAGATGGCAGACCAGAAAATCATGAAATCTGTGACCTCTTCCCCCGGCAATAAACGTTGAGCGATGACAGTGGCAAGCAGACTAGTTAACGCAGCTACAAGTGAGGTAGCCAGGATAGCAAGTGACTGCCATCGTGTAAGCTTCCCGCGGATAGGCTTAACCCTGCTATTTTCTTGAGGTACATTACTACTCATTCGGGTCTTACCTTTATCTATTGAATCTTGCTACTGAATGATATGGCGGCTCAATGCTTTAGAACCAGACCAGTTTCGTGCCGCAACTGTTTTAGGTAATAGAGTTACAGCATGCAAACGTGAGGACAGATGCAGATTGGCTATTCGTGCAGCCTTCTGCCAACCCAACGCACGAGAACGAGTAGCTATCTCACTGAAAAACCTTCTCTCCTCATCAAAACGCATACCATCAAGAGCGCTAGATGATGAGTAAGAATTACTATGGCGACGGTACATGAAAGCTACAGTTTGATCATAAAGCAACGAATGGCGATCCATTGCCATATCAAGCAACAGAGCCATATCTAGGACAATCTCATAACCTTGGGGAAAATTATATTTTTTCAAGTCATCTGTGCGCCAAGCTAAAGAAGGGAAATATAACCAGTTACCACGAAGAATGGTCGTGGCAAACTCTTCTCCTTGTATCAAAGAGGATTTTTTAGGTCGATAATAGGCCTTCATCTTTTCCACTAGGGTGTTCGATAATGCATCATTTTCATCGATGACAACTACCCCCGGCTGAAATACTGTTACCTCGGGATGAAATTCAGCTGTTTGCTCAACCCAAGAAACATAATTGGGTAATAGCACATCATCACAGCCCATAATAACAGTCAGCTCGTTTTCAGCTAATTCAACGCAACGACGGAAATTGCCATTCGAACCCAAATTTTGATCATTACGAAGATAGATGACCCGTGGGTCCTCCATCGCTTGCAACCACTCACCAATGGAAGGGTCCGGATACTGATCATCAATCACAACTAGACGCCAATTCTCGCTGGTTTGACGCAAAACTGAGTTTACGGCATCACGCATCTGACGTACGTCACCGTAAAAAGGCATCATGATATCTACAGTCATCAGTTATTTCTCTCCGGAATCTTCCACAGGTGGGGTGGGGCCGTGAAGGTCACGTTGCTCTAGCTGAGCCCTGAGCATGGCTACTTCTTCCGCCAGAGTTCTGGTATCTTCACCCAGCCGCGAAAGGTCTAGAGTCAGGTGCAGGCAAATACCAATCAGCATGATAATTGCCAGCATGAAAAGCAGATTGACGGGCACAATAACGCCTGTCAGGTCAGCCAGTGCACTCAACAGGTGGGGGAAGAGCGCCAGCACGATAATTGCCGCTGATACCAGCAGCCACAGAGCTGCATACTTCTCCTTCATCTTCTGGTTACGCACCTGGGCAAAAACCATGACGAAAATGAGAACCGACAGAATCAGAAAGAAGACATTTGACGGCATATTTAGCCCTCCCCGACTGTTTTCTTACGCGTCATAGAGATACCGAAGGCGAAAAATGATCGCACCAGGTAGATAGCTGACTTGAGAGGCCCCGATGAGGGAGTGCCGCCCTGTCGCTCCCGCATTTCTACCGGCACCTGAATAACCCTGCAACCAGAGCGAATCGCCATCACAGTTGAGTCGATGGTATCGCCCAGGTACTCGGCAGGAAAAAATTCGCAGTACTGTTGAATACCGCGCCGGTTGACCGCGCGGAACCCACTAGTGACGTCGGTAAATTCCTCACCCGAAATGCGGGTAAAGAGGAAAGAGAGCAGGCCCATTGCCCATTTGCGGGGGCCTCGCACCTTATAGGCATCAGAGGCAGCGAAGCGGGAACCAATGACGATATCGGCCCGCCCCAGGCCTTCAATGAGGGTCTCGATAAACTCAGGGGGGTGCTGGCCGTCCGAGTCCATCTGCATAGCGATATCGTAGTCCATACGGCGGGCATACCGGTACCCTGTGCGCATGGCAGCACCAACGCCCATGTTGTAGGGCAGGTCAATGACGAAGGCCCCGGCTTGGCGGGCCGCCTGAGCCGTGTTATCGGTAGAGCCGTCGTTGATAACGACTAGGTCAACCCAGGGAGCCTTAGCCCGAAGATCAGCAATCGTCGCTCCGATTGCCTCTTCCTCATTCCAGGCAGGCATAATCACTAGCACACTAGGGTCTGGCACCGCCGACATGTTTTCATTCATTGAAGGGCTAAGCTCCTGTACCTACTTACTTAACTATTACCGCCATACTGAAGAATCACCTCAGTCTAGCAGTCTAGCGCTCAAAAAGGTCTGCTGCGCAGTGTCGTAAGAGCCTAGTCACATATATCAATTCGATACAAGGCTGCATCACCGACCCTATAGACCTCTGTGTATCCGGGCTGGTTTGATAAATTGTCGATACCAGTAATTTGGCTGTCACGCGCAACCTCTCCAAAGTCAAGGGCGTAGTAGGCATTCTCTTCACGCACAGCCTCGCAGACCTCGGGATGGTCTGCTACATCGTCAAAGTATAGGTTTAACAAACGCTGATTCTCACTTTCTACCCGGAATATATGAGCAGCCGTTACCTTCCGGCCTGCAATCGCATAAGCATAAGCTCCACCGGTACCGGGATCTACCACAATAGTGTTGTCACTGGGAACATTTTCTTCGACATAGTCCAGCACCTGAAGTTCATCCGGACTGATACGCCAGGCATTTAGGGATGGATCGTAGTATTTAGCTACAGTTTCTACATAATCGGTGTAGGGCTTTGCAGTCTGGGTGCCATACCCTAGTTGGAATACAACTAGAACAGTAAGAAATAGACCGCCCACCTGTTTTATAAATCTACTCGGAGTAGACGTTTTCACACTGAGTCCATTGATTTTTTTCACCAAATAATCAGAGACATAATGAATACCAAGAGCAGCCAGTAGACTTGCCATAATAGGCGTCAGCGCAGCAATTCTATATACATCGTTGTACCAGACACCTGTAATGGCGTTCCTGCCTTCTTCGTATGGCAGGTATCTTCCCACCACATAGAAGTAGGCCACCACCAACCATGATCCAACAATCCACAGAGCACGGTTACGACTTCTCGCCACGAAGAAAACACCAAGGAGCATGAAAACGCTGGTCAGCCAATAAGCGTTCATTCCCATAACGCCATTCGTTAGAAATTCTCCCACTGCTTGGGCACTACTTGCTGTAGGTGGCCAATCAAGATAAGGAGCAGGCCTGATAACGCCCCATAAAATCCAGGTAACTAAAAGTAGGCCAACAAGACCAGTAACTTGAAGCCCACCCATCATCGGGGAGAGGGATCCCTCGATAGTAGTTTTTACTTGTAAAGCCATACGAGCTACAACAATAGGTACGGCCATAACTAGCATCGACATCATAGCGCTAGGATGGGCTACCGCCATTCCTAGAACAACCACTGTACCCAGTGCAATCCCCTCAGAGGCGCTCATGTGGAGCCGGTGTGAAACACGAAAAACCTGGGCAGTTAGGGCAAGTCCAACTGGAATTAAAGCAATCCCTAGACTGTTAGGGTACAGAATCCCCCAATGAACTAGAAGCAGGGGAAAAGCTGAGAGTGAAGCAGAGAAAACGCCGACCGTCAGAATGGCTATACGGTTAAGGTGAACTGTTGTGTAGGCGAAATACATCATAGAAAGTGGCCATACAATAGATCCCACAACAACTGCCGTAACGTTTACGGCTATAGGTATAGTCGTGTTATCTGTCGCTTGATATACCAGTGCTGCAAGAGCATGCCATACAGCAGGGTAAAAAGATCCAGGTTCATCTCCAGCGGCAACCTTCGAAGCCCCTAATGATGAGGCATTTTCTGTATCTACAAAATAACGAACCAGATTCAAATGGAAAATCTCGTCAAAAGATTGACCAACCCACTCTGGGTTCCTAATAACGCTAGTCATGGTCGCCATGACGAGCCATATACCAATCGCAGCTGAGATATACCACCACTGATCGCCAGGTGACCACCATCGTAGGCGAGTAGCTACCGCGACGCTGCCGCTCTGTCGATCAGCCCTAGTGCGGCTCCGCACCCCTATTGCAGAAAAATATGTAGTCCACAACCAGAAAAAGAGGGCAAAGAATAACGCAAAGCCAAAAACCACCCCGTAAGACCATGAAAGGCCCATGAAGGGAGCGACCATCGAAGCTATAGAAAGAACGCCTATAGATAATGGTGCCGCAAGTCCTAGAGCGTGTACACCTCTTTGACGAGCCCCCACTGCCACGATAAAGCCTGGTGCTAAAACCAGGAAAATACACGCGGCTAAGGGAGTAGTAACATCTTCCCAGCTCATAGAACCCTTTTTCTTTCTAACCAGCAGGTCATACCATACAACGTGCTAGCCCTATACATTTTGCACTGCATTTCAGTCTACAGGGTTCCGTCTCTCTGTAAGCTCAGCCCTAGATATATAGCCAATCGCTTCTCCCTAGTTAGTGCCCAATGGAGCTACACATGCTACATATTAGGTTTCACCCCTGCACCTCTGCGCACCAGACTAAGACTCAGGCGCTTGGAGCCCAATATCTAACTTTCCTTAACCCACTACACTAGATATGTATGAATGTCGCAGGTCACACGACTTGCTGTGTTTGATACCAAGGAGTCAATGATGACCCATACCGTGGGGTAACTATATTCTCGATCGCCTGGCTGAGCTGGGCGTTGATAAGGTCTTCGGCGTACCCGGGGACTTTAACATCTTCTTCCTCGATGACGTATTGGCGCATGAGAAGCTTGATTGGGTGGGCAACGCTAACGAACTCAACGCCGGCTATGCGGCGGACGGCTATGCCCGCGTTAAGGGGCTAGGCGCCCTGGTTACCGAGACCAAGTTCCCCTTTGCGTCACTGATGTGGGGTAAGGCCGTGTTGAACGAGATCAAGCCCAATTTTGCGGGTATTTATGTGGGGAGCCTGTCGCAGCGCTTTGAACATCGTTAAAGAGGTGTCCCTAGAGCTGGGTCTCAGGGGCACTCCCTTTGAGGCTCCCACCAGCGAGGAACCTCTGCCCGATATCACCGATGAGGCTCTCACGCAGGATGTTCTGTGGAAGGTACTCTCATCAAACCTGGATGAGAAGAACACGGTTGTGGTTGATATGGGCACTTCTTTCTTCGGCATGGCTACCCGTAAGTTCCCACGCGATTCTCACTTCATCGGCATGCCCCTGTGGGGTTCCATCGGCTACTCCATCCCGGCCCTGTTGGCGGGGCGGGCGCGTCCGGCTTTAACTCACACGCAGTTACAGCAGGCTAGCTACCCCGAAGACGGTCAGGGCGCCGGTAAAACCGACGAGGCCGATGAGGGTTTCCATGACGGTCCAGGTTTTGAGGGTGGTTTTCTCGTCCATTTCGAAGAAGCGGCTGATGAGCCAGAAGCCGGAGTCGTTGAAGTGAGAGAGCACAATGGATCCTGCCGCAACGGAGACGATCAGGGCAGCAAGTTGGATGGGGTTGTAGTCAGCTGCCAGGACACCGGGGGAA
>JAXFPK010000141.1:0-6229 GCA_034179845.1 Rothia sp. (in: high G+C Gram-positive bacteria)
GCGAGAGCAAGAAGGCAGAGATGAAGAGGAATACATCCACACCGCCGGAGACCTTACCGAACCAGACGTGGTACATCACGACAAGGAGAACCGCCAGTGAGCGGAGCCCTTGAACTTCTGGCCTGAATTTGGGTTGCTCAACGAAGCTACCCAAGGGCTTGTGTCTGTGGCTGGTTCGGTTCATTGATAGTGCTTTTCTGTAGTGTGGTTGTTACTCTGTGGCCGGGCAACTTGGGCAGTTTACCATAGGGCTCAGAGGCTTCTCAGAAGATAGTTATCACGCGTAGGGTGCCTAGCTGGGGGCAACCGTCTTCCGCGCTAGATAGAGGGAGATAAGGTGTACCAGCGCCCCAGCTGCTGGGCCAAGGTAGAGGGCGAGGAGGGCTCGACCTTCTAAACTCACCGGCGCAAATACAAGCAGGATAGCTAGGACAGCGGCAGTCACCCAACCCAGGGTATAGGCACGGTGGTGGTTGGTAGCAAGAGTTGCCGCCCCGGTGATCATCAGTAAGGCCATGAAGGCTGAGGCGAAGGTGAGGGCACCTAAGAAGAGGCCGGTGAGTAGACCCTCATAGGCGGCCCCGAAGATAAGAGTAAAGAGCCAGGGCCCTAGCAGGTAGGCGAGGACACCCCCAAGTACCCCTACCCCCAGGAGTACGAGCATGGGGGTATGGAGGGCCTGAAGCGGGCGGTGCTGTTGTTTCAGGAAGGAGGAAATCACCACTCCCTGAAAAGACTGGAGGGGAATCATGATAGGAGAGCGGGTTACTGTGATAGCGAAAACCACTGCCGCCAGTAAACCGGCCCCGTTCTGTAGTTCTTCTTCTGAGGAAGCAAACTGCAAAACAACGGGGAACCCGGTGACCAGAACAGCGTTAGCCGCAGAAGAAATCACCGCAAAACCCAGTTTCTGCGCCAGCAGATGGGTAGGGACATCAGCTCTCTCAGCCGCCGCAGCCCTACCGGCTTTACTCCCCAGAAGAAGCACCCACACCAGCACGGGAAAAGTGACCGCCAGGTAGTAAGGAACCAAACCTGCTACAGTCAGCGCGACAAGAGCGGCCAAGAGAAGACGGGCCAAGGCGTCCCCACCTGTAATAGTGGCTAAGAGATACCAGCGGCGAGAGCCGGAGGCTGACCCCATCATAGCGCTCTGGCCAGAGTACAAAATAGAGGCCAGCGCCACTAGGCCAAAGGCACTCCAAGTGTTGGTTGCCAGCAGGTCAGGCCCCTCTAAGAGACCCATGATTATTACCAGCACCGCGCAGGTAGCCCCAAAGAGTAGAGCTACCGGCATAACGCGAACACCGTGTAAGGCTTTATTCTGATGGGCGGACCCTACAGCCCTGGTTACTTCTTGCTGGATACCGGTCAAAACACCGTAGACACCAAACAGCAAGCCCCAAAAAACCACGAATTCACTCGCCTGAGAGGGGTCCAGTGTGCGCGCGGCAAGCACCGTCACCAGCAGAGAAGAACCGGCAGTCAGAAGGGAGCCCATCAGTAGGGCCAAAGACTCATTACGGTTAATAGTTGCCTGAGGCTTGTCTTGGATAGGTGCAGCTTCAAGATCAGGCTGAGAAGTTTCAGAAGGCACGACTACCACACCACATGCTGTAGCAGCTTAGATACAGCCGACCAATCGCGGCCTACCCCTGCCCGTGGCAAGAGTGTGGCAGCGTGCAGACGAGAGGAGAGGTGCACAGCAGAGGTACGGGCGGCCCGTGACCAGCCCCGCTCCTGCGAGCGCTGCTTCATCTCATTAAAGAATCGTCGCTCTTCATCGAACCGCACACCATCCACAGCGCCGGCTGATGAGAAGGATGCGCTGTGGCGGCGGTACATGAAAGCAAGCGTCTGATCATAGTAGAGAGCTCCCCCATCAAAGGCGATATCGAGAAGCAGCCCCATATCTAGCACGATGTCATAGCCCTCACGGAAGCTGTGCTTCTTGAGCGCGTCAGTACGCCAAGCCAAAGAGGGGAAGTAAAGCCAGTTACCACGCAGGACGGTCATCACGAAATCTTCCCCCGAAATGAGGGTTGAAGTCTTGGGGCGGTAGTAGGCCTTGGTTTTCTCTACCAGGGTGTTCGACAGGGCGTCGTGTTCATCAATGACCACAACGTCAGGCTGAAAAATAGTAGCCTCCGGGTGCGACAGAGCGGTGCGCTCTACCCACTGAACGTAGTTAGGTAAGAGAACGTCATCGCAGCCCATGATGACGGTAAGTTCATTGTCCGCCAGCTCAACACAGCGGCGGAAATTAGCGTTTAAACCCAGGTTTTCTTCGTTGAGGACATAGACGATGCGGGGGTCGTCCATAGCCTCTACCCATTCACGGATAGTGGGGTCAGGGTAGCGGTCATCAACGATGACTAGGCGCCAGTTCTGGCTGGTCTGCCGGAGCACAGAAGATACGGCATCTTTCATCTGCTGAACGTCGCCGTAGTAGGGAATCATAATGTCAACCGTCATGCGGTCACGTCCTTTCGAGCAGAAAAGCCTGTTCTGCGATAGCGCCCTAGATGCCTGCTACTTACCTGAAGTCAGGTTCTTTGCGCGCGCAACTGCACGCTGGTGCTGCTCATTATCAGGCTGGTTCTGGATAGCCCGCATAATAGCGACCTCTTCAGCAAGCACGCGGACGTCCTCACCCATCTTTGACAGGGCCGCAGTCAAGTGCAGGCACACCCCGATGAGCATGATGATAGAAAGCAGGAAGAGCAGGTTGACGGGGGATTCAATACCGATTAGATCGGCAAAGAAGAGCAGCAGGCGGGGGAAAATTACCAGGACAATAATGGTGATTGAAACAATCAACCATAGTGCTGCGTACTTTTCTTTCATGTTCTGGTTGCGCACCTGGGCAAGCACCAGCAGGACAATTACTGCCGCAAAGACCAAAAAGAAGATATATGCGTTGATTGACATATTTTTATTTGCCCCCTACTGAGGTCTTAGAACGGGTCATCGACATAGCAAACGAGAAGAAAGAGCGAACCAGATAAATCGCGGACTTCCACGGGTTAGACGAAGGGGTACCAGCCTGACGCTCACGCATCTCCACCGGCACCTGCTTGACAGTCAGCCCTGCACGGATTGCCATCACACAGGCATCAATACAGTCACCCAAATATTCTGCCGGTAGATGCTCACAGTACTGGGCGATCGCCCGACGGTTAGCGGCACGGAAACCGCTGGTCGCGTCAGTGAACTTTTTGCCTGAGATGCGGGTGAAGAGGAAGGCTAAGACAACCATGGCCCATTTACGGGGGCCGCGTACCTTGTAGTTGGTAGCTTCAGCGAAACGTGACCCAATGGAAATATCAGTTCCATCATCCAGACCAGCCAGTACAGTACGAATACCCTTAGGGTCGTGCTGGCCGTCTGCATCCACCTGGATAGCGCGGTCATAATTCATGCGGCGGGCGTATTTATACCCGGTACGCAACGCCCCGCCAATACCCATGTTGTAGGGCAAATCAATCACGAAAGCGCCAGCTTCACGGGCGATCTCCGAAGTGCGGTCAGTTGAACCATCATTGACCACCAGAAGGTCAATTTCAGGCATCATACGGTAAAGCTCGGTGATAGTGCCACCAATAACCTCTTCTTCATTCCATGCGGGCATGATGATGAGGGTACGCGGTTCACCAACAGAAGCAGATGAGGGGTTCATCGACAAAGGGTTCTCCTCGGAGGTCCGTCCGCCCAGATTCTCAGGGCAAAGATACAACCCAGTCTAACATTTGGCCTCAGAGGACTTCCCCGCAAGAACAGTGTGAGATAGGGCGGCACGTAAGCTCAGCTCACGCTAGCTATGAGCAGGCAACAATTTCATAGAGCACCGCATCCCCTGAACGGTAGACTTCGCGCAGCACACCTGACTGGGGAAGATCCTCGTAGCCCATGTACCACCCGATGTGGTCGCCTGAGTTCACTTCTTTCTTCCCAAAATCTAGGTAGAAATCAATATTGTTCTCATCAATAATCTGGCATACCTGCTGGTCATAGAGGGCATTATTCAGATTGTGCTGAAGGTACTTAGTCTCTTCGTCAGCCGAATAAATGGTGTGGTAGGCCGTTACCTTACGGTCAGCAATGGCGTAGGCCAGCGGTGCCCCGGTAAAGGCCTGAACGGCGATTTCTGATTCCTCAGGCACATACTCGTCAAGATTTTCCAGCAAAGCCCGCTCATCTTCAGTCAGCAGCGGGGAATCATTCGTCGGCTGATAAGAGAAGTAGCTTGCTCGAACCTGGTCCTCTAGGGGCTGAGAGATCTGACCCAGCACACCTACCAGGCCCAAGGCGGCCACGCTCAGTGCGATTACTACAGTGCGCGGTGACCAGCTGGTCGCACCTGACCAATCGCGGGCGTCCTGAATTTTACCTACTAGCCAATCAACACCCAGTACCATCAGGGGAATAGCCATGATGGGCAGGATGGCGGCCAAGCGGTAGGAGTCGTGGTACCAGATGCCCACCACAAAATAGCGGCCTTCTTCCCAGGTCAAGGAACGGGCAGCAACATAGAAATAGGTCACGACCACCCATGAGAAGAAAACCCACACGGGGGCGTGGCGAGTTCGCACCAGAGCATAAAGCCCCATCACAAACAGCACGAAGAGAAGCCACTGAACCCCCTGCCCCATAGGCCCTTGCACAAAGGATTCTCCAATAGCCTGGGCAGGTGACAGAACCGGGCCCCACATTTCACCCGCTTCTTTCGGCGGGCGTATTACTACCCAGAGGGTATAAATCACAGCAAGTAGAGCTGCAATACCTACAGAAGTAAGCACCGCACTGACCCAGGAGGCTCGCCGGCTAAAGACTGCCGCCCACTGGGCATACAGACGGGCAGCAAAAATAGGAACTGCCATGACAAGAGCTGACATCAGGGCATTGGGGTGAGCCAACGACAGGGCAAGACCCGCGGGGATTCCCAGCAAGACTGCCGGAACAGTTGCCACATATCGCACCTTCACCACACGGAAGAGCTGCGCAAGAAGAGCAAGAACCGGGGGGATAAGGGCGATGCCCAGCAGATTGGGGTAGAGCACCCCGAAGTCCAGAAGCAGAATGGGGTAGGCAGTAAAGGACGCCGCCAGGGCACCGGTAACCAGTACAGCCGGGGCGCTAAGGTTAAGGAGCTGACGCACCATGAAGACCATACCTAAAGGCCACACTACTGAACACACTAGCAGGGCTACAGTATTGGTAGCCACGGGGATATCGACTCCTGACCCCATGAAAATCAGCGATACAAGGGCATGCCAGGCTCCAGGGTAGAAGGTGGGCTCCCCTTCGCCTGCGGTCATAGCACCCAGGGTAAGCGGTGAGGCGCTGCCTGTGTTCTCGATGTAGCGTACTGCGTTGAGGTGGAAGTTGTTATCCCAGGTCTGGGAAATCCATTCCGGGCTTCCCAGGGCATTGGTGACGTTTCGCATCAAGAAGGCGGCACCTATCAGGGCGCTGAGCCAGTAAATTCCCTGTTCAGTGGAGTACCAGGGGGTGCGCTGGATTAGGCGGGGAGCAGCTAGGCTTCCGGCTACACTTCCAGCAGGTTCCCTCTGAGCTCTGCGGGGGGCAGGCGCGTCCCAGATTCCCAGCCGGTGGGCAACTAGCCCCAGCCCACCCAGTACCAAGGCGAGCACCAGGGCAGCAATAAAGGGCACTAAGGGCCCCCAGGTTACCCCCAAGGCAGGGGCGACTATCGCACCTATCATGATTGCCCCAATAGAAAGAGCAGGGGCCAGGGCGAATGCGTCGAAGCCGCGCACCCGCAAGGCGGTGGCCATCAGCAGCCCCGGAATAAACAAGTACAGCAGCCCTAGAGTGAAAGGCATTGCAATCTCGAACCAGCTCATCGTTCTCCTTGTGTATGTCCACGGGGGTAAAGCGTCCTCCCCAAGTCTAGTGCTTAGCTAGCTAGCTCTTGGGAACAGTTCTAAATCTGTAGACATGTTTAGGGTCATAGCCCTGGGGATGTTAGAGCAGGCTAGCTACCCCGAAGACGGTCAGGGCGCCGGTAAAACCGACGAGGCCGATGAGGGTTTCCATGACGGTCCAGGTTTTGAGGGTGGTTTTTTCGTCCATTTCGAAGAAGCGGCTGATGAGCCAGAAGCCGGAGTCGTTGAAGTGAGAGAGCACAATGGATCCTGCCGCAACGGAGACGATCAGGGCAGCAAGTTGGATGGGGTTGTAGTCAGCTGCCAGGACACCGGGGGAA
>JAXFPK010000136.1:0-16903 GCA_034179845.1 Rothia sp. (in: high G+C Gram-positive bacteria)
GACGAGCCCACCGCCGTCCTCACCCCGGCTGAAACCGACCAGCTGCTGGGCATCATGGATCAGCTCCGCAAGGACGGCAAGTCCCTGCTCTTCATCTCCCATAAGCTCCGCGAAGTCCGTGAAATTTCGGACGACATCACAGTCATCCGCCGCGGTAAGGTCGTGGGCCATGCTGACCCCTCCATGTCGACCACCGAACTGGCCTCCCTCATGGTGGGCAAGGCCGTGCAGCTGACCGTCGACAAATCTGAGGCCCAGACCAACGACCAGACCTTCGCCGTCGAAAACCTCACCCTGGTTGCAGAGAACGGCGTGCCCCTGCTCAAGGACGTCACCTTCACCGTGCACGGTGGCGAAATTCTCGCCGTTGCCGGTGTGCAAGGCAACGGCCAGACCGAGCTGGCAGAATCCATCATCGGTTTGCACCCCAAGGCCACCGGCTCCATGAAGCTCAACGGCACCGAGCTGCTGGGCATGACCACCAAGCAGGTCCTGCGCACCGGTGTCGGCTTTGTGCCCGAAGACCGCAGCAAGGACGGCCTCGTCGGCTCCTTCTCTATCTCAGAGAACCTGATCCTCGACCTCTTCGACACCAAAGACTTCTCATCGGCAGGCACCCTCAACCGTGCCAAGATCTCTGAAAACGCCGACCGGGCAGGTGCGGAGTTCGACATCCGCATGGGCTCCAAGGAGCACACCGCCTCGACCCTTTCCGGCGGTAACCAGCAGAAAATCGTTGTTGCCCGCGAACTTTCCCGCCCGCTAGAACTCTTCGTCGCATCCCAGCCCACCCGCGGCGTTGACGTTGGCTCCATCGAGTTCATTCACAAGCGCATCGTCGAAGAACGCGACAAGGGCGTGCCCGTCATCATCGTCTCCACCGAACTCGACGAGGTTTATGGGCTGGCCGACCGCATCGCCGTCTTCTTCCACGGCGAGCTCATGGGCATCGTCCCGCCCAGCACACCCCGCTCCGTCCTTGGCCAGATGATGGCAGGAGCCACCTACCAAGAAGCCCTGGCAGCCTCTACAGACCACCAAGAAACTCCCAGTACTTCCCACGCCGCACACACGGCACCTACCCCCAAGACCCCCTGGGCAGAAGGAGAAGAGAATGAGCGAGCATAAGCCCGCAAACCCGCAGGTAGACCCTGCCCTTGCTGCCGACACAGCAGTCAAAACCCCGCCCCAGGACGCTCCCTCCCAGCTAGTAGCCACACAGAAGCCAACCACCTTTACCCGCATCGCAGGTGGCAGCATCGGCCTGTCTATCGGCGCAGCTCTAGCAGCTTTCATCGTCGGTGGGCTACTGATTGCAGTCACCGACCCGGCCACCCAGAAAGCGGCCTCCTACTTCTTCGCCCGCCCCATGGACACCCTCAGCGCAGGCTGGAACGCCGCCTACCAGGCCTACCTAGCCCTCCTCCAAGGCGCAATCTACAACCCCAAGGGTAGAAGCTTCGCCCAACAGATCCGACCCATTACCGAAACCCTCACTATGGCCACTCCGCTCATCTTTGCGGGCCTGGCCGTAGCACTCTCCTTCCGCGCAGGGCTCTTCAACATCGGTGCCCAAGGCCAAATCATCCTCGGCGCAATCGTCTCCGGCTGGGTTGGCCTCAACGCAGGCCTACCCCTGCCCCTCATGATTCCTCTCATCATCCTCGGCGGCATCATCGGCGGTGCCCTCTGGGGCGGAACCATCGGCCTCCTCAAAGCCAAAACCGGGGCCCACGAAGTCATCCTGTCCATCATGATGAACTACATCGCCGCCCACCTCCTGACCTACCTGCTCAAAACCCCTGTCCTCCAAGCCACCGGTAGCTCCAACCCCATCTCCGACTCCCTCCCCACAAACGCAGTCTTCCCCCTGCTCCTGGGCAACCCCTTCCGCCTGCACCTAGGTTTCCTCGTTGCCATCGTGGCCGTCATTTTCGTTAGCTGGCTACTGAACCGCTCCACCACCGGCTTCCGCCTGCGCGCAGTTGGTGCTAACCCCAACGCCGCCCGCACCGCCGGAATCTCAGTTGCTTCCGGCTACATCATCGTCATGGCTATTTCCGGTGCCCTCGCAGGCCTGGCAGGTACCGCCCAAGTCTCCGGTACCGAAAAAATTATCACCATCGGCATCGCAGGCTCACTAGGCTTTGACGCCATCACCGTAGCCCTGCTAGGACGCTCCACCCCCTGGGGCACCTTCTTCGCCGCCATCCTCTTCGGCGCCTTCCGCGCAGGCGGCGTGACCATGCAAGTTGCCACCGGAACCAACATCGACATCGTCCTGGTTCTTCAGGCCCTGATTGTGCTCTTCATTGCCGCACCCCCGCTGGTTCGGGCCATCTTCCGCCTACCTGACCCCACCGGCAAACCCAAGAAAAAGAAGACAGCTAAAAAGAAGGCCGTGGAGGCATAACCATGAGCGTCATCGCAACTTCAAAAACCGCCACCACCACACCCCAAGAAAAACAGGCCGTCAAAAACTGGAAGAACCCCGCCATCTACGGCGTCCTTGCAATTCTTTCTACCTACCTCATCGCCCTCCGCGCCCCCCAAAGCACCCTACGCCTGGGCATCTCAGAGGGGGTGAGCTGGTTCTCCGCCCAGCCCCTGAGCATCAATCCCCACATCTACGGCTGGGTAGCCTCTGCCATTATGCTTGCCCTGGCAGGCTACGCCCTGATTACCACCTCGGTTGGCAAACCCCTAGGCCGCTGGGTAGCGCCCCTCTTCTGGCTGACCTTCGCCACCGGCCTACTCATCTGGGCCATCGGCTCCACCACCAACCCAGAACTCTCCCTCGTCTCCCTACTCAACGGCGCCGTGCTTCTCTCCATCCCCATGATCTTCGGATCCATGGGCGGCCTACTGTGTGAGCGCTCTGGCATCGTTAACATCGCAATTGAAGGTCAACTCCTCCTAGGGGCCTTCTCAGCCGTCATTGTCGGTTCTACCACCGGCAGTCCCTGGGCAGGTCTTCTAGCAGCCATGGTAGGTGGCATGCTTGTCTCAACCCTGCTAGCCCTCTTCTCCATCAAGTACCTGGTAGATCAGGTTATCGTTGGTGTTGTGGTCAACGTGCTGGTCTCAGGTCTGACTGGCTTCCTCTATGCCCGCGTCCTTGAACCTAACGCCGCCACCCTCAACTCAGCCCCCAAGCTACCGGCCTTCGCTATCCCTGGGCTTTCTGAGATTCCGGTGCTTGGGCCCGTCCTCTTCAACCAGAACGTGCTGGTCTATCTCATGTATGTGGTGGTAGCTCTCATCTGGTTCGCCCTGAATAAGACCCGCTGGGGGTTGCGCACTCGTGCAGTTGGTGAG
Organism: Rothia sp. (in: high G+C Gram-positive bacteria); assembly: GCA_034179845.1. GTDB lineage: Bacteria > Actinomycetota > Actinomycetes > Actinomycetales > Micrococcaceae > Rothia. Next base: position 3,319 of record JAXFPK010000136.1, read on the forward strand.
CACCCTAAGGCTGCTGACACCCTGGGCGTGAACGTTAACCGTCTACGCGCCACCAACGTCCTGTTGGCGGGTGCTGTAGCAGGTATGGGTGGGGCCTTCTTCACCCTGGTTTCTGTTTCAGCTTTCAACTCTGATATGACGGCCGGCCAAGGCTACATCGCCCTTGCTGCCCTCATTTTCGGCCGTTGGACTCCTATTGGGGCTCTCTCAGCGGCTCTGCTCTTTGGCTTCTCCCTCAACTTGCAGTTTGTGCTCTCTATTCTGGGCACTAGTGTGCCTACCGAGTTGCTGGCTATGTTGCCCTACTTGGTCACTATCTTCGCGGTGGCGGGCCTGGTTGGGCGTTCCCGTGGCCCTGCCGCTGTGGGTAAGCCCTACATCAAGGAGTAGGTCCGGACGGACGGGTGGCCGCTACCTTCACATGGGGTAGCGGCCACTGCCGTCTTAATGTTCTTAAATTTCGGCTACCGGGGCGTCCGCCTCCCCGTGCTGATAGAAAACTTGCAAAGGAAGATACCAATGACTCCACAAGAGATTGACTGGGACCAGCTCACCGCTGCTGCAACGGCAGCCCTAGCGAACTCTTACTCGCCCTACTCCAACTTTGCGGTGGGTGCGGCTGCCTTGACCACTGATGGGCGTCTGATTACTGGCGCTAATATCGAAAATGCCTCTTACGGGCTGACCCTTTGTGCCGAGTGTTCCTTGGTGTCTGAGCTCTTCCGCACCGGTGGCGGCAAGCTGGCTGCCTTTGCCTGCGTTGATAAGGAGGGGAAGGCTCTCATGCCCTGCGGGCGGTGCCGTCAGTTGCTCTATGAGCACAGTGCCCCCGGTATGCTTCTGCGTTCTACTAGTGGGGTGCTGACCATTGAGCAGATGCTGCCGGATGCTTTTGGCCCTGACCGTCTAGCTACCTCCTAAGTTGCTGGACTATTTGTGATCTGGCACCTCTTTGGGGCCCTGCACTGGGGCGTGAACTGGCATACTGGAAGATAAGACCCTAACAGGATGGCAAGAGAAGGTAGGGGAGTGACGCTACACCCCAGCCGGAAAGGTGGGTGCTTGAGCACTGAAGCTTTTGATGCCGTAGATATCATCCGCACTAAGCGCGACCGAGGAACCCTCACCAAGGAGCAGATTGATTGGGTGATTGATGCTTACACCCGTGATTGTGTTGCCGATGAGCAGATGAGTGCTCTGGCTATGGCTATTTTTCTGAACGGTATGAACCGGCAAGAGATTGCCTGCTGGACCGATGCCATGATTCGCTCTGGTGAACGTATGGACTTCTCATCTATTATTGGGCCCGGTAAAAAGGTTGCTACCGCAGATAAGCATTCAACCGGCGGTGTGGGCGACAAAATTACTCTGCCTCTTGCCCCATTGGTGGCCGTGTATGGGGTGGCGGTACCTCAACTTTCTGGCCGCGGCCTAGGCCACACCGGGGGAACCTTAGATAAGCTTGAGGCGATTCCTGGCTGGCAGGCCAATATCTCTAATGAGAAGACTCTCCACATTCTGGGTACGGTTGGTGCGGTCATCTCGGCCGCTGGTTCTGGTTTGGCTCCTGCCGATAAGAAGCTCTATGCGCTGCGCGATACTACCTCAACGGTTGAGGCTATTCCCCTGATTGCCTCATCAATTATGAGCAAGAAAATTGCAGAGGGTACCGATTCTTTAGTGCTGGACGTCAAGGTCGGCTCTGGTGCTTTTATGAAGGACGCCGCCCGCGCCCGCGAACTGGCTGAGATCATGGTGGAGCTGGGCCAAGGGGCCGGTGTGAGAACCAGTGCCTTGCTGACCGCTATGGATACTCCACTTGGTCTGGCGGTTGGTAACGCTAATGAGGTTGCGGAATCTGTTGAGGTTCTTGCCGGTGGTGGGCCTAACGATATTGTTGAGCTCACCGTGGAGCTTGCCCGCGTCATGCTAAAAAATTCTGGTATCGACGCTGACCCGGCTGAAGCTTTAGCCGATGGGCGGGCCATGGATAAGTGGCGTGAGATGATCTCAGCCCAGGGCGGTGACCCTGATGCGCCCCTGCCTCAGGCCCGTGAAACTCATACTATCTACGCAGAGACCAGCGGCACCCTGACTCGCCTGGACGCGCTAGCTGTGGGCATGGCCTCCTGGCGTCTGGGTGCAGGGCGGGCCCGCAAGGAAGACCCCGTGCAACTGGCCGCAGGTATCAACTTGCACGCTAAGCCCGGGGACACCGTCACCGCAGGCCAGCCTCTGATGACCCTGATGACTGACACCCCTGAACGCTTTGCCCGAGCCTTGGAATCGCTCAAAGGCGCTTGGGCTATCGGCGACCATTACACCCCTACCGGCCTGATTCTCGATAGAATCAACGCTTAAAGCTATCTTTGACCTTGCAAGAAAAGAGAAAAATCGTGGGCCTATTTAGCCGCAAAAAAACTCAGGTACCTGCCTCTGACCAGCAGACCGCCCAGCGGGATGTTCTGGCAACTAGCCTTGACACTGAGCAGGCTCCCACCTCTCAGATATCTGAGGCTACTGCCCCTGCCTCACTTCGCCCTGCTCAGTCCGGCGCCGGTGAGGGTCTTAAGGCCGTTGTTAAGCTCATGCGCGCCAAGACAGAAGGCCAAGTGACTTTGAACCTGACCCAGAATGCTGGGGAGATGAAGTACACCCTCTACCAGCGGGGTCAGGAGGTAGAGTCTGGGCTGGTCACTCCCGATACCGAATGGTTCCAGGCTGTAGCTGACCTCTATGTGGAGGAAGAAAAGAGTGAGCGCGGCGCCTGGAACCGGGCCCTGATTGTGGTCAATCCTGCTATCGGCAGTGACGCGGCTGTGCACGCTTCTTTCATGAACACCTCCACCAGCAAGACCCACAACCTCAACTATGCCCTTGATATGGGTGGTACCCCGGAGCAGCAGCTTGAAGACCGTATGAGCCGTATTTCAGCTCGCCTGGCCCAGGACAAAACCCCAGTTGAGACAGCTGTGACCCCTGCCCCCGTTGAGGGCGCTGATGCTGAGGTGGTGGCCTCTTCAGAAGTGACCGTAACGGAAGTACCTGCTGAGCCTGCTGCACAGGAGTCTGCTGATGTAGAGCCTGCTGCACACGAGTCTGCTGATGTAGAGCCCGCTGAGCTGGAATCTGCTGAGGGTATTCCCGCAGATGATGTAACTTCCGCAGACGATGCAAGTCCCGCTGAAAAAGCTGGCGCAGAAGATAGCACTGACCAGCCCACTGACGAAGAGACTGAGAGTCGCCAGCTACCAGCCCACCTGGACGACAACGAATTTGAGACCGAGGACCAGCCCCAAGAACCCGATACACACACCCCGGTTTCTGCCCTGCCCGCGTCCGCACCGACCCTGGATGCGCCCATGAGCAGCACCAGCGTGGACGTTGCCCCCTCCTTCTCTGACCACAGCCAGCCCAAGCCCTCTACCACCAAGAAGGCCAGCGGCAACCTGGTACTCACTGAAGCTGAGGTCGTCTCCCGTTTCGCCCCTGCCTACCAGGCCCTCTTCGGGGCAGAAGGTAGCGCCCGCGACGTCTCTACCGTGCTGATTCGTGTACGTACTCTAGGGTCCTACTACGATGCCCTGACCCATGTTCGTCGTAAGGGCTTCTGGGAGCAGGTGCGCACCTTCGACCTCGTCCCCGAAGAAACCCTGGCCATTTTGCAGCTCAAGGCTGACTCCTACAAGGAAGGTCACGGCTCACCCCTGGCTATTAACATCCGCTTCACTCCTGGCACGCCGGTTGACGTTTCCTTTGACTACGCCGATGAGGAGGCTTTCGTCCGCTACCCTGAGCACCTACCTGCCCAGCAGTACGTTGAGGAGCTACGCATGTTCCCCCGCACCGGTGAGAACATCCCGGCCCACATGAGCGAGGCCCTGGCCTCCTGGACCTTCTAGGCCCTTACCTCCCCTGATATACCCCGCCCCGAAAGAGCCCCAACCCTTTCGGGGCGGGCCCCTTACTGAAAGAGCTAAGACGGCATGAGCACCCCCGCCCCCACCCTGACCTGGTTACAGAAACTCCCCAAGGTCTGCCTGCACGATCACCTCGATGGTGGGCTGCTACCCCAGACCCTTATCGAACTAGCTCAAGAGATAGGGCACACCTTGCCCGCTACCGACTCGCAGGAACTGGGGGAGTGGTTCAAACAAGCAGCGGACTCCCGCTCCCTGGCCCGTTACCTAGAGACCTTTGAGCATACCGTAGCGGTCCTGCAAACTGCCGATAATCTGCGCCGGGTGGCCCGCGAGCACGTGCTCACCCTAGCTGCTGACGGTGTTATCTACGGTGAAGTGCGCTGGGCCCCCGAACAGCACCTGCGCGGTGGGCTGAGCTTGGGCCAGGCTGTTGAGGCGGTAGCAGAAGGCCTGATGGACGGCATGGAAGAGGTCGCTAAGGCCGGTGGGCGAATCCTGGTCAACCAGATTCTCTGCGCCATGCGCCACCAGAAGAATTCCCTCGAGGTCGTGAAAACTGCCCTAAAGTACCGGGCGCTGGGCGTGGTGGGCTTTGACCTGGCAGGGCCTGAGGACGGCTACCCCCCAGCTTTATGCGCCGATGCCCTCAACCTTGCCGCCGAGCACTTCCTGCCGGTGACCCTCCACGCCGGTGAAGCCTTCGGCCTGGCCTCTATCCGCCAGGCCCTAGTAACCGGCCGCGCCCTACGCTTGGGGCACGGTGTGCGCATCACCGAAGATATTACTGCCCGCACACTGGCAGAGATTGACCCCGATGGGTCCTTAATGCCCGGTGCTGACCCCACCCAGAGCGTCCTGCAACTGGGTGAGGTTGCTGAGGCTGTGAAAAACCGCCGTATCGTGTTGGAGACCTGCCCTTGCTCTAACCTGCAGACTGACGCTGCGGAAAAGGCGAGCAGGGTGGGGCAGGGCAAGGACTTTGAACCGGCCCTTACTCATGAGGAGCACCCGGTTGCCTTGCTGTTACAGGCTGGGTTTGCGGTCACTATTAACCCCGATAACCGGCTTATGAGCGCTACCAGCATGACCCGCGAATTTGCTGAACTGGCCACCCACCACGGGTTTGGCGTACCTGAATTTTTTGAGGTCACTTATAACGCCGTTAATGGGGCCTTTTGCTCTTTCGATGAGAAGCAGGCCCTGTTAGCTAGCATCCAGAGCGCTTACGGGCAGTTAGCCTTGGAAGAACCAGGCCAAACCCAGGCACCGGGCCGCCAGGCACCAGAGCAGGCCCCGAATCAGACACGGGCCCAGGCCCAGGGGGAGTGAGGCCAGCCGTGGCAGAGGAAAACACCGCAAGCTCCACCCCAGATAGTCTAGGAGCCAGCTTTGAGCACCTCATGGGGCTCATGCACACCCTCCGCAGCCCCGGCGGCTGCGCCTGGACCAAGGCCCAAACCCACGCCTCTATCATGCACTTCCTGATCGAAGAAACTTACGAGGTCGCTGAGGCCGTTGAAGCACCTGGCGGAATCAACCTGCCCCTGCTGCGCGAGGAACTGGGGGACGTGCTCCTCAACGTCATCTTTCATGCCACCATGGCCTCAGAAACCCCCGCAGAGCAGGGCGGCTTCACCATGCAGGAGGTTATCAATGGCTTAGCTGCCAAGCTGATAGGCCGCAACCCTCACGTCTTTGGGGCCCCGGCAGATAGGCGCGAAAATCTGAGCGCTACCGACATCTCCGAGGCCTGGGACCACCTCAAAAAAGCTGAAAAACCTGAACGCACCGGCCCCTTCGACGGGCTACCCCCGGCCCTGCCTGCGCTCGCTCTTGCCGCTAAGGTCGGGCAGAAAGCTGAGGCTGCCGGGGTTGATGTGAACCCTGCGGACGCTGGTGGGCAGCCTCCTGCCTTCGGTACAGAACAGGAGCTTGGGGCTTATCTTTATGCTTTAGTAGATGCTGCCCGCTCCTGCGGGCTTGATGCGGAACGTGCCCTGCGCACCTATGTGCAGGGGATAACCCAATAAAAGCTGCCCAAATATCGTAGAGGGCACTATTTGGCCCGACGATTTTCTTACCATTGGGTAGTTGTGACCCGTTGGTTAGAATCCACTAAAACCTCAGGGGCCCTGAAGAAAACCGTCCAGATGGGGGATTTCCTGTGTGTTTATGTGGGTGTTTTGGTAGACTGGGGGCATAAATGCGCCCGGGCATGGGAGCCCGGTCAGCCAAGTGGCTGTAGCGCTATATAGCCATTCTCATTTTTTATCCTTCAAGGAGCATTTTCATGGCTTTGATTACCGCAGTTCACGCTCGTCAGATTCTTGACTCACGCGGCAACCCCACTGTTGAGGTTGAGGTTCTGCTTGAAGACGGCGCTTTTGGCCGTGCAGCAGTTCCTTCAGGTGCGTCTACCGGTGAGTGGGAGGCTGTAGAGCGCCGCGATGGCGACAAGGCTGTTTACCTGGGCAAGGGTGTGCTGGGCGCTGTTGATGCAGTGATTGAAGAAATCGCTGAAGAGGTCATCGGCATTGACGCCACTGACCAGCGTGCTGTTGATGCAGCTATGATTGCTCTAGATGGCACCAACAATAAGGGCAAGCTTGGCGCTAACGCTATCTTGGGTGTTTCAATGGCTGTTGCTAAGGCTGCGGCTGAGTCTTCAGACCTGCCTCTCTATAAGTACCTGGGGGGCCCCAACGCTCATGTTTTGCCTGTTCCTATGATGAACATTCTCAACGGTGGCTCACACGCTGACTCTAACGTTGATATTCAGGAGTTCATGATCGCCCCCATCGGTTTTGATACTTTCTCTGCTGCCTTGCAGGCTGGTGTTGAGGTCTACCACGCACTGAAGAGTGTGCTGCACGACCGTGGCCTGTCTACTGGCCTGGGTGATGAGGGTGGCTTCGCCCCTGACCTTGACTCTAACGCTGCGGCCCTTGACCTGATTATTGAGGCTATCGAGAAGGCTGGCTACAAGCCTGGTGAAGAAGTCGCTCTAGCTTTGGATGTTGCTTCTTCTGAGTTTTATAAGAAGGGCTCCTACGAGTTTGAGGGTCAGAAGAAGAGTGCCGCTGAGATGTCTGCCTACTACGCTGACCTAGTTGCCCGCTACCCTCTCGTTTCTATTGAGGACCCCCTGGATGAGAATGATTGGGAGGGCTACAAGACTCTGACTGCTGAAATTGGAGATAAGGTTCAGCTTGTTGGTGACGACCTTTTTGTAACTAATCCCGAGCGTCTGGCCCAGGGTATTGAGGGTGGGGCTGCTAACGCCCTGCTGGTGAAGGTTAACCAGATTGGTTCACTGACTGAGACTTTTGACGCTATGAGCTTGGCTCAGCGTAACGAGTACCGTTGCATGGTTTCTCACCGTTCAGGTGAGACTGAGGATGTCACTATTGCTGATTTGGCTGTGGCTACTAATGCTGGCCAGATTAAGACTGGTGCTCCTGCTCGTTCTGAGCGTGTTGCTAAGTACAACCAGTTGCTGCGTATTGAAGAGGAACTGGGCGATCAGGCTGTTTATGCAGGTAAGAGCGCCTTCCCCCGCTTTGCACGGTAGTCTGCTGTTTCTCTAATGTGAGAGAATAAGGACGCCCGCGCCCCGGCCAGGTTGCCCCTGGCTGGGGCCCTGCCTTTTAAGGAGGGAACAAAGGGAGCCCGAGGCGCTTAGGGTGTTCAGCTTGTACTCAGCTCAGGCGGTAAAATAGGTTACTCACGGATGAGAAGGTGGGAATAACAGGTATGGCACGCACACCGGGGCAGAAGCCCAACCCCATTGCAGCCTTTTTTGGTTTTGGCCTGGGCAAGCCTGCGTCCGCGCCCTCTGAGAAAAAGCGGGCCAAGACCAGCAGACGGGGCCCTGCCCAGTCTCTGCGTGCCAAGACTGCAAGTACTGCCCCCTCTGAGGGGGCGGCAACTCCGGTAGCTGCCCATGCCTTTAGTGGGCACTTCATTACTTTCGCTATCGTGCTGGTGATTATCGCCCTGTCGGTTTACACCCCGCTCACCTCTTTTATCCGCCAGCAAAACGAAATTAATGATGCTAAGGCCAATATCGCCGCCCTACAAACTGAGCAGGAGTCGCTCAAGGCTCAGGTGAGCTGGTGGCAGGACGATAACTATGTGAAGCAACAGGCCCGCAGCCGCCTCTTCTACGTGGAGCCAGGGGAGACCCCCTACCTGGTGGTAGGGCTGGATTCAAGTAGCGACCTGGCAGATGATACGAGTGCCGCCGCTAAAACCGCCCCCGAGGACTCCTGGACCACTAAGTTCTGGGGCTCTTTACAACTGGCGGCTGAAGATACCTCCGTCACCAGCCCCGCCGCCGAACCCCAGAGCACCGATAGCGTTAGCCCATCACCTACTTCCACCTCCTCACCTATTTCCACCTCCTCACCTACTAGCACTGAGCCGCTTACTACCCCCACCCGCCCTTAGCGCCGGTAGACTAGAAAAATCAGCATCATCTTCTAAGGACGCCATGACCACACCTGCCAGCTTTGACCACCAGCCTCACGGCTTTGGTGTCACCGCCGAAACTCTCACCCCCACAGAGCTAGATTTGAAAGTGCTCTCAGCCCAGTTGGGGCGCACTGTGCGCGAGGTTGTAGAGATCCCGGCCCGCTGTGTGTGCGGCAACCCCCTGGTTGCTGCCACCGCCCCGCGCCTAGCTAACGGTTCACCCTTCCCCACCACTTTCTATCTGGCGCACCCTGTCATTACCGCGGCAGCCTCCCGCCTTGAGGCAGAAGGCATCATGTACGAGATGACCGATGAGGTCACCGACGATGCAGAAAAGGCAGCCGCCTACCAGGGCGCCCACGAGAACTATCTGGCAGAGCGCGAACGCATCCGTCTTAAGGCGGGCCTAGAAGAAATACCCGAAATTGAGGGAGTCTCCGCCGGTGGCATGCCCACCCGCGTCAAATGCCTGCACGCCGTTCTAGGCCACACCCTGGCTGTGGGCCGCGGTATCAACCCTTACGGTGATGCAACCCTTGATTTGATTGCCCAGTGGTGGACCCCTGAGACCTGCCACTGCGACCCGGCCTGGCGCAACTAACTCCCTGCCGGCGTCCGCCCCTCACACCTACCCACCTATCCGCTCTACATATCACCGGGAGTAACCATGCGCGTTGGCGCTATCGACTGTGGAACTAACTCAATTCGCCTACTCATTGCCGAGGCTGAAGCCACCGATACTGGTTTTGAGCTCACCGACCTTGAGCGCCGTATGAAGATTGTGCGCCTGGGCAAGGGGGTGGACGCCACCGGCTGGCTGGCCAAAGAATCTTTGGACCGCACTTTTGCAGCAGCGCGCGAATACGCTGAACTTTTGCGTGAGTACCAGGTGGAGCATGTACGCTTTGCCGCCACCAGTGCTACCCGCGATGCGGGCAACCGCCAGATTTTTATCGACGGGATCCGCGAGATCCTGGGGGTAGAACCTGAGGTGATTACCGGCAATGAAGAGGCGGAGCTCTCTTTCGCTGGTGCTGTCTCATCGGTAGGTAACACCGACGAGCTGACCTTGGTGATTGACCTGGGCGGCGGCTCAACCGAGTTCGTGCTGGGAAATAAGGACGGCCTGGCAGCAGCCCGCTCGGTTGATATCGGCTGTGTGCGTATGACTGAACGCCACGTTAGCTCTGACCCTGCCAACGTCACCCAGATTGCCCGCGTCATTGCAGATACCGACCGTGCTATTGCAACTGCAAGCACCTCCGTTGATCTCTCTGCGGCCCGTCGCGTGGTGGGTGTGGCGGGGACCGTCACCACCGTAGCCGCCCATGTTCTGGGTTTGAAGGCTTACGACTCTCAAAAAATTGATCGTGCCGAAATTGATATCAAGGATATCTGCCGGGCTGCAGCCGATATGGTTGCTATGACCAGCGCCGAACGTGCTGCCCTGCCCTATATGCATGAGGGTCGGGTAGATGTTATCCCTGCAGGTTCAATCGTTTGGGCCCGCATTGTTGAGCGCATCAGCCTTCTGACCGGCGGGGCGATTACCAGCGCTATCGCCTCAGAAAAAGATATTCTTGACGGCCTGGCCCTGTCAGTTGCCGCCCGCGCCAGCCACTAGGAGCCTATGATGGCCCTTCGGCGACTTTCCACTGGTACAGCACTGCTAGCTAGTACCCTGGCACTCGTTACTGCCCTGTGTCTGGGGAGCCTACCGGCGGGGGCGATCCCAGCGAGCCCCTCACCCAGTGCGGGTTCTACAGCTAGTGCATCAGCGCCAGCTACCCCCGCTAGTAGCGCTAGCCCTAGTGCGAATGCCAGCCCCAGCGCCTTGGCCTCTATACCTACCATCGCCACCCCCAAGGGGGATTCTATCCGTGCCCGCCAGTACTGGCTCACCCAGTACGGCTTCACCGATATTTGGAAGGAAACCACCGGTAAGGGCGTCACTATTGCTGTGATTGATACCGGTGTGGACGGAACCCACCAAGACCTTAGCGGTAACGTCATCGAGGGCTATGATGCCTCAACTGGAAGCACCACCACTAAGGGCTGGAAGGGCCTGGGCGTGGAGCCTGAGCACGGCACCCTGGTTGCTTCTGTTATTGCCGGGCACGGCCACAAGGACGGCACCACCCCCGCTAACTCTGGTGAACCTGGTGCGTCAGCGGGAATGATAGGTGTGGCCCCTGAGGCCACCATCTTGCCGATTTCCTTAGAGCTTGGCACCACTAGCGCCACCACCCGCTCGATTGATGAGCAGATTCCAGACGCGGTGCGCTACGCGGTAGACCACGGGGCTGACATTATCAACCTTTCTGTGGGCTCCGATAAGACGAGCTGGCCTGAATCCTGGGATTCAGCTTTTGCCTATGCGGAAGAAAAAGGGGTCATCATTATCGCCTCTGCCGGTAACCGTGGGGCAGGGCTCACCCAGGTTGGTGCCCCGGCCACCATGCCCGGTGTGTTGAGTGTCGGTGGGGTTGATAAGAATAGGCAGGACTCCTGGTCCTCTTCATCGCAGGGTATCTCTATCGCCGTCTCAGCTTCTAGCGAATCTATGATTGGTGCTATCCCCAACAACAAATACGCCACCTGGTCCGGCACCTCAGCAGCAGCCCCTATCGTGGCCGGGCTAGCTGCCCTGATCATGGAAAAATACCCTGACCTGACCGGCAACCAGGTGATCCAGCGCATCATCGAATCTAGTGACGATACAGGGGAGGACGGCCGTGATGCCCTCTACGGCTACGGCATCATTAACCCCAAAGCTGCCCTGGCCAGCTCGACCCCCGATGATACTGCCAGCAACCCCTTAGGTTCTATGAGCGACTGGATGAATGTCCACCGCAAAAACACCGTCTCAGCTGCACCCAGTGCTAGCGCCAGCCTGGCCCCTCTTCACCAGGCCGGTGAGACTATCACAGAGGCAGCCGCACCTGTGCCTGTGCGCCCTGTTGAAGATTCCGGTATCTTGCCTTTCATTGTGCTTGCAGCTTTTGCCCTGTGGGTCGGTATTATTACCTTTGGCTCTATTCATCAGCTCACTAATATCATCAAACGGAGCCGTCGTCGCTAGCCCGCTGGCAGCTCATCTGATTTTCATCAAATCTTCACCTGGCCCTGAAAGACTAGACACCCACTGGATGAAAAACGCTCATAGCAAATACCCCACCCAAAACTATGCTTAAGCCTCTCAAAAATGGCATGATAAGCATGGAGACTATTTGCCGGGGCACCGGCATTACACCAAGAGGAAGTTAACTCGCATGGCATTTAATAAAATCGCACAGGACCGTCCTCGCGTCCTCATCGTTGGTGGCGGCTACGTCGGCTTCACCGTTGCAAAGAAAATCCAGAAGGTCATCAAGGAGTCTGGCGGCGTCGTCACCGTTGTCGACCCCAACCCCTACATGACCTACCAGCCCTTCCTCCCCGAGGTAGCAGCAGGCTCCATGGAAGGCCGCAACGCCACCGTACCCCTGCGCCAGCACCTGCGTGACTCAGAAATCATCGGAGGCAACGTTGTAGCCATCGACCACGCAACTAAGACTGCAACCATTGAGCCCATCAATTCCGGTGAGCCTTTCGAGCTGACCTACGACGAAATCGTCCTGGGTGCAGGTGCTGTTACCCGTGCCTTCCCCATCCCCGGCCTGGCTGAGGTCGCTATCGGCATGAAGACCGTTGAAGAAGCAGTCTCCGTGCGTAACTGGGTACTTGAGCGTATCGAAACTGCCTCCCTGACCACCGATGAAAATGAGCGCCGCCGCGCCCTCACCTTCGTCATCGTCGGTGGCGGTTTCGCAGGTGTTGAGACCATCTCTGAGCTAGAAGACATGGCCCGTGAAGCCGTTAACCGCAACGAGCGCCTGCGCGTCTCAGACCTGCGTTTTGTCATGGTCGAGGCAGCACCGCGCATCATGCCTGAGGTCCCTGCAGAGCGTGCCGAGAAGGTTGTCGCTGAGCTGCGTGCCCGCGGCATCGAGGTTCTGCTGAACACTTCACTTTCAGACGCTACCGATGGTCACCTGAAGCTCATCAACATGGGCGATAAGTCACCTGCCGGTGAGGTCGATACTGACACCCTCATCTGGACTGCCGGTGTTGCAGCGTCCCCCATGCTCAAAGAAACTGACTTCCCCATCGATGAGCGCGGCCGCGTGCGCGTACAGGCAGATTTGCGTGTTGCTGGCGATGAAGGCATCATCGAGGACGCCTGGGCAGCAGGCGACAACGCAGCTGTACCTGACCTGTCCGGTGGCGGCGTGGGTGGCTTCTGTGTACCCAACGCCCAGCACGCGTCCCGTCAGGCCCTCAAGCTGGCAGAAAACCTGCTGGCCAAGCGCCGCGGTGAAGCCCTGACCGACTACTACCACGAGACTATCGGTGTTGTTGCCGGTCTGGGCCTGTGGAAGGGTGTAGCTAACTTCAAGGGTAAGACCATCGGCGGCCCCCTGGCCTGGATTATGCACCGCGGCTACCACGGTACTGCTATCCCCACCACTGAGCGTACCGCTCGTGTGATGGCTACCTGGGCTCTGAACCAGATTTTTGGTCGCGATACTTCTTCAATTCGTCACCAGAGCTCACCTCGCCGTGCCTTCCAGGAAGCCACCGGCACCGCACCGGAGAAGGCAAAGGCAAAGTTCTAAGAACTTTTCTGGTATAAATATATAAGCGATTGCGCTCACCGGGCCTGTCTTGGTGAGCGCACGCTGACGGCCCCATAGCCCAATTGGCAGAGGCAGAAGACTTAAAATCTTTGTGTTCCGGGTTCGAGTCCCGGTGGGGCTACAAAAAAGAGAGTACGCCATAATGCGCGAAGCGCAGGCGTACTCTCTCTTTTTTTGTTGCCTGGGTGAACTGGGTGTCCCTGACTAATTCTGTTGAGGCTGAAGGCTTGCACGGCATGTCGATAAACGATAACATCGATAAACGATAACATCGATAAACGATAGTATTGAAAAACGATATGTAAATGGTTGAGAGAGTTCGTGCGAACAATCATCAATTAGTCAGAAAGGAAGCGACTGTGTCTACAGGTCCCCTTAGAAAGAAAAGCCTCTGGTCGTTTGACGTTACTGCCTTGGCTATGCTGTGCACCCTATTTCTTGTCACTTACGTACTGAATGTATTTGTCGATCAGAAATTTCATACTTTCCTGAGCCCGGCAGTTGAAGGTG